>PNOJ01000043.1 GCA_013824755.1 Gemmatimonas sp. | reverse complement strand
TACAGCATGTCCTTGATGGACTTCATGGGGCGGACGCGGACCGAGCGGGAAGCCGGACGCGGCTTCTGCTTCACCATCTCGCCGGTGAAGGGGTTCTTCACGAGCTTGCCGCCGGCGACGGCGGGCTTCTTCACCAGGGACAGCTTCATCAGGCCCAGGTAGTTGTAGGAGCCGTGCTTCTTGACGGACTTGACCATGATGTCGGTCAGCGCGTCGCACACGCCGACGACGTCCTTGCGCGCGAGGCCGGTCTTCGCGCAGATCTCGCGATAGGTCTCGCCCTTGGTCGGCGGCTTGTTCGAGGGGGCGGCCTTGGCCGGAGCCTTCTTCGCCGCGACCTTCTTCGTCGTCTTCTTTGCCATGCGGGTTCTCCTCCTTGGATGGAAACCTGAAGACCGCTGTGGGTCCATTCCCTGGGGGAATCTAGCGCAATTCGGCGCGGCGATACACAAAATATCGTGGTTCGGCGGGAAAAATGGGGGATTCCCGATGATGGCCCGCCCGCGCCGCGACGTCGCGGGACACGCGGCGCGATCGCGGTGGCGATGCGACGGACCATCACCTCTGCATTGCGTCGCGCCGTGACGACGCGATCGGAACCGCTCGGCCCTGCGACGTGAACCCGGTCGCGCCCCGCGATCGCGACGACGCCGGGGCGATGAATCGGCGGCAGCGCGATCCCGGGGGCGGTGCGGGGGCATCTGAAGGAATATCTATAATATTAACCAATACAATCCATATATTTAGTATGTTGGCGACAATTTCATCACGATTCCGCTAAAACACGCAAGTCAGCGTGAACGCCGAAACCCCCTCGCCGCCGGCGCCGAACAGGCCCGCGGAGGTCAGCCCGGGGTTCACGGGCGCGCTGTCGTTGTGGGCGAAGTCCGCCGTCAGTCGGCCGTGGTGCACGGTGAAGCCCAGGCTCAGCGGCGTGGCCACCGCCTCGAGGCGGTCGCGATCCATCGTGGGGTGTTCGCCCGTCGCGGTGCGCAGCCGGTCGTCGTGCACGCGCACGTACTGCACGGAGGCGCGCGCCGTGAGCCAGGGCAGGACCGCCGACTCGAGGCCGGCGCGTCCCCGGATCTGGTAGAAGTCGCGCGCGCTGCGGCTCCAGTCCGCGCTCAGGGAACCCGCTTCGCGCAGGTCCAGATCCCGGTGGCCGCCGCGGTACTCGGCGCCGATGAGCAGCAGGGTGTCGGGATCGGGGCGCAGGTTGGCGGCGAGGCCGAGGCTCGTCATCGCGGCGTCGAGGTCGGCGGGGCTGTTGATGTCGGCGTCGAAGGTGGCGCGCCGGTCGCGGTAATGGTCGATGAGCGGCACCAGAGTCAGGTCGGGAGCCAGTTCGACGAAGCCGCGCAGCCGCAGGCCGAACGTGGACCAGTCGTTCGTGGGCGACAGGTGGTAGAGGGCGCCGTGGCTCTCGGCCCGGCTGTTGACGATCTCGCCCGCGAACTCGAGGCGCAGGCCGGGCCGCGGCTCGCCGCCCACGCCGAGGCCGTAGTGGTGGTAGTACTGGGCGTCGATGCGGTCGCCGACGAGCGTGCCGACTTCGGAGTCCCCGAACGTGGTGAACCGCCCGCACAACCCGACGTCCAGCGGGCCGCAGCGGCGGGACCACAGCGCCGAGAAGGCGCCGTCGGTGTCGCTCTGGGGCAGGTGGTCCTGGAAGTAGAAGGCCGCGGTGCCCCAGCCGCCGTCCCGGGACAGGCGCGCGTGGACGCCGCCCCCGTGGCCGATCAGGCCCTGGTCCGCCGGGGCGCGGTCGCGACCGTGCAGGAGGTCGCCGAACTCGAAGACGGCCCGGTCGGGATAGTCGCCGAGGCTGCCGTACCAGCGCAGGACGTCGACGGCGTCGGTGCAGTAGCCGGCGTCGCCGCCGAGGGCAAGCAGGCGGGCGGTGCCCGCGTCGACCGGGGTCGCGGCCGCGAACAGGGTGCACGTCGACACGACGGCGAACAGGCGGGATCGGCGGTTCATGGCTCGGTCACTCCTCGGGAAAGTCCTTGAAGAACGTGGGGTGCCCCTCGACGAAGACGCCGCAGTCGGGGTGGCTCCAGATGGCCGAGAAATCCTCGGCCGGCAGGCCCGCCTCGCGGGACCAGGCGCCGCCGTGGTAGCGCCAGACCTGGTCGGTGAACAGCAGGAACAGGTCGTCGTCTCGCAGTTCGGTCATCGCGAACAGGAAGGACGGCAACTGCGGCTCGTCGGTGACGGGGGTCAGGTCGCCATCCTCGTAGCGGTACACGATGGTGTGGGCCGGATCGAGGGCGGTGTGGCCGCCGATCCAGAGCGTCTCGCCGCGGCGGGAGGCGCACAGGCGGGCGGAAGCGAGTCCCGGGATTTCGGCCCGCGCCTCGAACGTCGTGCCGTTCCAGCGCTGCAGCGTGATCGTGCCGTTCGCCATCAGCGCGTGCAACGTCCCGGAAGCCGTGGCGGCCAGTCCCAGGACGGCGCCGGCGGCCGGTCCGACGTCGCGCCAGTCGACGCCGTTCCAGAGCCGCAGGCCGGCGGCCGTGGCGGCGAAGATGCTGTCGGGAGTCGCGGCGTGGACGTGGCCCAGGTTGGAGCCGGGCGAAGTGATCGTTTGCCAGCCGCTGACGGGGTCTCTTAGGGAGATCTCGTCGCCGCCCTTGGCCAGGATCCAGCCGTCGGCGAACGTCTGGACGAAGGAGACGCTGCGATCGTCGGGCAGGCGGGAGGACTCGCAGGTCCAGGCGGCGCCGTCGTAGTGCAGGACGCGCCCCCACCATTCTCCCGCCCAGATGTCGTCGCAGCCCGTACCGGCGAAGGCATTCAAGTGGCGGTATCCGAGGCCCAGGGCCGACTCGTTCCAGGTGAAGTCCCCGGCGTTGCGCGTGCCGGCCATCAGGGTGCCGCCGTAGCCGCAGGCGAGCAGGCCGTCGGTCCCGCAGCGGGCCAGCCCGTAGATCCAGCGCCCGGTGTCGTTGCTCCAGATCACCGTGGTCACGGTGTCGCGCACGACGATGCCGCGGTTGGTCGCGCAGACGACCGCGTCCATGTCGAGCAGCGTGTTGGGGGAGAAGGCGAGGTCGCCATGCCACTGCCAGCCGTCCTGCGGGTCGCGCACGAAGATGCCGTTGCCGAAATAGCCGCCGTCGGCCCAGAACAGGCGCCCGTCGCCTTGCTGGACGCTGCCGAGGCCCAGCGCCCGCTCCCGCGAGGCGCTCCAACCCCTCACGAGCCAGACCAGGGAATCGTCGCCGACACGGACGAGACCGTCGTCGGCCGTCCAGGCCGTCGTGCTGGTGGCGCGCGGTCCCGCCACGGTCCGCCAGCTGTCGCCGTCGCGGATGCGCAGTCCGAACGAGCCGACGAGGCACAGCCGGCCGTCGTCGGCGCAGACGAGGTCGCGGATCGCCTCCTCGGGGAAGCGGTCCTCGACGTGCCAGGCGCGGCCGTCGTAGTGCAGCAGGTAGTCTTCGCCCGCGGCATAGATGTCGTCGCGCCCCCACGCGTCGAGGGTCGCCAGCCGGACGTCGACCGGGCTGTCCACGCCGGTCACGGTCCGCCCGTCCCAGTGCACGATGCTGCCGTGGGCGCCGACCGCCCAGACGTCGGCGGGCGAATCGCCCCAGACCGCGAAGAGGTCGTAGCCGCCGGGCAGGGGGTGGAAGACGCGCCAGCCGTCGGCGGGGCCGAAGGGCGTGGGTTCCAGCGTGTCCGGGGCGCAGCCCGGCGCCAACAGGCAGAGGGCGAGCAGTCCGGCCAGGGCATGGGATCGGGTCATGGCGCGCGTCCTCGTGCGATGGCTCCGGGCGTGCGGGGATGTCGGAGTTCGCATGGCGATACCGGCCGGCGGCGGCCTGCATGGGTTTCGGGAATCCTCACACATGCGGGGGGTGGGGGCAAGGGGGGAGTCGGCCCGCGGCGCGGCGGGACCGGCGCCGATTGACGGCGGGGCGGATTTCCGCTATGGACGGTGCAGCCGACCCGTTCCCGGGAGGACCTGGGTGCCTCATTTTCCGATCCTGCGCGACCTGGTGATCGTGCTGGCCGTCTCGCTGACGGTCGTGTTCGCGCTGCGCCGCGCCGGCGTGCCGACGATCGCCGCTTTGCTGCTGTCGGGCGTGGTGCTGGGGCCCGGCAGCCTGGGCCTGGTGCGCGAACACGAGAGCATCGAGGTCGTCGCCGAGATCGGCGTGGCGATGCTGCTGTTCGGGATCGGGTTGAAGCTGTCGCTGCGCGAACTGGCGCGGCTGCGTTCCCTGATCCTCGGGGCGGGCGGGATGCAGGTCGGGCTGACCGTCCTGGCCGGCGTGGTCGCGGCGTCCGCCTTCGGCTACCCGACCGGGCAGGCCGTGTTCTTCGGTTGCCTGCTCGCCTTGAGCTCCACGGCCATCGTGCTGAAGATGTTCGAGAACCGGGGCGAGACCGACGCGCCGCACGGGCGTCTGGGCCTGAGCGTGCTGGTGTTCCAGGACCTCGCGGTCGTGCCCATGATGCTGTTGCTGCCGGTGCTGGGTCGCACCGAGGGGCTCACGTGGGGGCGGGCGGGGGCTTCGCTGGCCTGGTCGTTCGCCATGGTCGCGGCCATCGTCGTCTGCGCGCGCTTCCTGTTCCCGCGGATGCTGGAGCAGGTCGTGCGCGCCCGCAGCCGCGAGCTGTTCGTGCTGGCCACGCTGCTGACGGTGCTCGGCACCGCCTGGCTCGGCAGCCTGGCGGGCCTGTCGCTGGCGCTGGGCGCGTTCCTGGCGGGCATCGTGGTGGCGGACTCGGAGTACGCCCAGCAGGTGTTGGCCGAGATCGTGCCCCTGCGCGACGCCTTCGGCAGCCTGTTCTTCGTGTCGGTCGGCATGCTGCTGGACCCCGCGATCTGGTTGCACGAGCCGCTGGCCACGCTCGGCCTGGGCGCGGCGGTGCTGGTCGGCAAGGCGCTGATCGTGACCGCCACGGCGCTCGCCTTCGGCTTCGGGATGCGCGCGGCGGTGCTGAGCGGCCTGGCCCTGGCCCAGATCGGGGAGTTCTCGTTCATCCTGGCCGGGGCCGGGACGTCGCACGGCCTGATCGGCGGCGAACTCATGCAGCGCTTCCTGGCCGTGTCGGTGCTGACGATGCTGCTGACGCCGTTCCTGGGGATGCTGTCGCCGCGACTGGCGGCGCGCACCGGGAGCGCGCCCTGGCTGCGGCGTCTGCTCGCGGTCCGGCCGTCCCGCGCCGGGAGCGGCGCGGACGAGGCTGCGGCCGCGCTGCGGGACCACGTCGTGGTGGTCGGGCACGGGCTCAACGGCCACAACGTGGTGCGGGTCCTGCGAGAGCGCGGCATCCCCTACGTGGTGCTCGAGCTGAACCCGCACACCGTGCGCGAGGCGCGCGAGCGGGGCGAGCCGGCGCTCTACGGGGACGCCGCCAGTCCCGACGTGCTGGCCCACGCCGGGATCGCCCGGGCGCGGGTGCTCGTGGTGGCGATCGCCGACCCGTCGGCGACGCGACAGATCGTGGCGGTGGCGCGTAGCGCCGCGCCGCACCTGAAGATCCTGGTGCGCACGCGGTACGTGAGCGAGGTCGACGCGCTCTACCGGCTCGGCGCCGACGAGGTGGTGCCGGAGGAGTTCGAGACGTCGCTCGAGCTGGCCGGCGCGGCCATGGCGACCTTCGGGGTGCCCGGCCGCGCCATCGAACGCGACAAGGTGCGCATCCGGCAGGAGCGGTACGCCTCGCTGGCGGCGGGCGGGCATGCGGCGCCGGCCGCCGCCCCCCTGGGGGCGTTGCTGACCGCTGCCGACCTGGAAGAGCTGGAGCTCGGGGAGGCCTGCGTGGCCGCGGGTCGGACCCTGCGCGACCTGGATCTGCGCGGGCGTTCGGGCGCCACCGTGGTGGCCGTCGCGCGCGGCGGGGAGCTGACGGGCAACCCGCCGCCGGAGCACGTCCTGCAGTCGGGGGACGTGCTCTGGGTGTGGGGTCAGCCGGAGCAGACGAAGGCGGCGCGGGAGCTGCTCCGGGTCACTGAAGGATGACAGCATCTGTCGGGTCGATGGCCATGACAGGCACCCATCAATGATTATGATGGTCTAAATATAGATATATATGTGTAATAAATCAGATATATTTTGGGGCATCGTGCCTGCATTGTCTTGGCGATGGACATCTTTTCAAACTTAACGACACTTTGCGCCTGGCGATAAGTGTCGCTTAGTTTGAAATGGGTGAACGGTCCCATACCGCATCGCAGCATGAGCGGAAACAAGTTGGCATCCAGAGCCGGGAGCAAAGGCTCGACGTCATGGCGATGAAGTTGACGACCCGCGAACTGACCCCCTCGCTCTGGCCCCAGGTCGAGGAACTCTTCGGCTCCAAGGGCGCCTGCGGCGGCTGCTGGTGCCAGGCCTGGCGCCTCGGCCCCGGCGAGAAGTGGGACGAGATCAAGGGCGACCCGGCCAAGGCGCGGCTGCGCGCCGGCGTCGCGGACGGCAGCGTCCACGCCGTGCTGGCCTTCGACGGCGAGCGGCCGGTCGGCTGGTGCACCTTCGGGCCGCGCCTGTCGTTCCCGAAGCTGGCCCGGGCCCGCACCCTGAAGTGCGACGACGCCGAGCGCGTCTGGTCGATCACCTGCTTCTTCATCGTGCGCGACTGCCGGGGGCGGGGCGTGGCCACGGCCTTGCTCGACCACGCGCTGCGCGCGATGAAGCGCCGAGAAGTCGGGATCGTCGAGGGGTACCCGTCGAAGCCCGATGCCGAGGGCAACTACGTGCCCACCTTCGCCTGGACCGGCACGCAGTCGCTGTTTCGCAAGGCGGGGTTCGAGGTGGTCGGCAATCCCGATGGAGGCAGGCAGAGGGTCCGCTTGATGCTTGGTCGCGCTGATCCCTGATATCAGGGACGAGCAGCACCGGAATATAAAACCGTGCGCCAGGGAGACCGGACCGATGATCGAGAAGTACCATTTCACGGGTTTTCCGCCGGCCGCCGTCCGCTTCTTCGAGGACCTGGCGCGCCACAACGACCGCGATTGGTTCCTGGCGCACAAGCCGCTCTACCAGGAGGCCGTGCTCGACCCGGCGCGCGCCTTCGTCGTGGAGATGGGCGTGCGGCTGCGTCGCTGGCACCGCAGATCCAGTTCGATCCCCGCACCGACGGCTCGGGATCGATCTTCCGCATCCACCGCGACGTGCGGTTCAGCAAGGACAAGTCGCCCTACAAGACGCACCTGGGCATCTTCTTCTGGGAGGGCCAGAGGAAGTGGGGCCCCGGGTTCTACTTCCACCTCGAGCCGCCGCGGCTGCAGCTCTACGTCGGCAAGTACGTGTTCGACAAGGAGGAGCTGGCGACCTGGCGGGCGGCGGTGGCCGATCCGACGCGGGGCGCCGCGCTGGCCAGGCTGACGGCGAAGATCGAGAAGAAGGGGTACGAGCTGGGCGGCCAGCGCTACAAGCGCGTGCCGGCCGGGTTCGCGGCGGACCACCCGCGGGCCGAGCTGCTCAAGCACGACAGCGTCTGGGTGCGGCGCGATGGGCCGGTGCCGGCGGAACTGCGCTCGCGGGATCTGCTCGATTTCTGCCAGGCGCACTTCAAGGCCATGAGTCCGCTGCATGGGTGGTTGCGGGAATTTTCACTAAAATCCGATGCTAATGCCTAAATGTGTTTATTTATGTATTTAATATTGGATATTTACGATCTGTCGGCTAGCAGCTTCCATGTCCGCCACCGGCCGATGGGACTGGACGTAGGGGGCCGGCAGGGCGATTGTGGGGTGGTGAACGACCTGGAGTTTCGAATCCTGGAGGCCCCGCTCTGAACGAGAAATCCGCGACCCCCCGTGACCACACCCTCCCCGACACCCGCCAGCGAGTCGTGCTGGTGGGGGCCGACCTGCCCGAGCACTACGGCACCGCCATCGGCGGCCCCGCCGACCTGCACGAGCTCGGCCTGCTGGTCGACACCGCCGGCGGGCTGATCGTCGGCACCGTCCACCAGAAGCGGGAGAAGCCCGAGGCCCGCACCTTCATCGGCAAGGGCAAGCTCGAGGAGCTGCGCGCCGTGGTCGAGGCGACCGGGGCCAACCTGGTGGTCTTCGACAACGAGCTGTCGCCGGCCCAGGGGCGCAACCTCACCAAGGAGCTGGGCGGCAAGGACAAGAAGGAGAAGAAGGACAAGTTCGCGCCGCCGCCGGTCGGACCCGACGGCTCCCCGATCCGCAAGACGCGGGTCCGCAGCGCCGTCGAAACCGGGGACAAGGTCTCGGTCATCGACCGCACCGAGCTGATCCTGGACATCTTCGCGATGCACGCCCGCACCCGGCAGGCCCGGCTGCAGGTCGAGATGGCGCAGCTGCAGTACCAGCTGCCGCGCCTGGTCAAGCTGTGGTCGCACCTCGAGCGGCAGGCCGGCGGCATCGGCACGCGCGGCCCCGGCGAGACCCAGCTCGAGACCGACCGCCGCCTGGTCAAGATGCGGATGGCCCACCTCAAGAAGGAGCTGCTCGCGATCGACGAGGCGCGCGAGGTGCAGACGCGCCGGCGCCGGGAGCAGTTCGCGGTCTCCCTGGTCGGCTACACCAACGCCGGCAAGTCCACCCTGATGAACGGGATCACCGGGGCCGGCGTCCTGGTCGAGGACAAGCTCTTCGCCACCCTGGACGCCACGACCCGGCGCGTGGAGATCGACGAGCGGCGGCAGTTCCTGCTGTCGGACACGGTCGGCTTCATCCGGCGGCTGCCCCACCACCTGGTCGAATCGTTCCGGGCCACGCTGCAGGAGGTGGCCGAGAGCGACCTGCTGCTGCACGTGGTCGACGCCTCGCACCCCGACCCCGAGCATCCGATCGCCGCGGTGGACGAGGTGCTGGGCGAGCTGGCGCCCGACGGGCTGCCGACCCTGATGGTCTTCAACAAGATGGACCGCGTGCCGGCCGAGCTCGCCGAGACGCTGCGCAACCAGTTCGGCCGGCGCTACGAGGGGGCGCTGTTCGTCTCCGCCCTGGATCCCGCCGGCTGCGCCGCCGTGCGCGAGGCCGTCGAGTCCCGCCTGCTGGCCGGCGAACGCGTCGTGCGCCTGGAGGTGCCGTACACCCGCATGGACCTCGTGGCGGTCTTCCACCGCACCGGTTCGGTGCTGGAGGAGGAGCACGGCGAGCACGGCGTGCGCCTGGCGGTGCGGTTGAAGGAGGAGGAGCTGAGCCGCCTGCTCGGCCGCGACAGCGGGGTGAAGGTGATCGCATGACCGCCGCCCGCGACCTGCGCCGCCTCTTCCTGCTGCGCGACGACGTCACGTTCCTGAACCACGGCTCCTTCGGCGCCTGCCCCCGTCCCGTCTTCGACGCCTACCAGGCGCTGCAGCGCGAGCTCGAGGCCGAACCGGTCGATTTCCTGGCCCGCGAGCGCACCCTGCCCGACCGCCTGGCCGCCGCCCGCGCCCGGCTGGCCGCCTTCGTGGGGGCCGACCGAGACGAGATCGTCTTCGTGCCCAACACCACCACCGGCCTGAACATCGTGGCCCGCTCCCTGGACCTGCGTCCCGGCGACGAGATCCTGAGCACCGACCACGAGTACGGCGCCATGGACCGCACCTGGGCCTTCGTCGGCGGGAAGACCGGCGCGACCTACGTGCGGCGGTCGCTGCCGCTGCCGCTGGGCGATCCGCGGGAGGTCGTCGACGCGGTGTGGGGCGGGGTGTCCCCGCGCACGCGCGTGCTCTTCGTCAGCCACATCGCCTCGACCAGCGGCGTCCGGCTGCCGGTGGAGGAGCTGGTCGCGAGGGCGCGCGAACGGGGCATCTTCACGATCGTCGACGGCGCCCACGGGCCCGGGCAGCTGGACCTGGACCTGCACGCCCTCGGCGCCGACGTCTACGTCGGCAACTGCCACAAGTGGCTGATGTCGCCCAAGGGGGCGGCGCTGCTCTACGTGCGCGC
The DNA here is from genome assembly GCA_013824755.1 of Gemmatimonas sp. GTDB lineage: Bacteria > Krumholzibacteriota > Krumholzibacteriia > LZORAL124-64-63 > LZORAL124-64-63 > PNOJ01. The sequence continues at coordinate 12,647 of PNOJ01000043.1, read as the reverse complement.
GGACCGGCAGGACCTGGTCGAGCCCCTGGCCGTGAGCTGGGGCTGGCGCGCCGACAAGCCGGGTCCGAGCCGGTTCGTCGACGAGCAGGAATGGATCGGGACGCGCGACGTGTCGGCGTACCTGGCGGTGCCGGCCGCGCTGGATTTCTTCGCGCAGCACGACTGGCCGCGCGTGCGCGAACGCTGCCGCGACCTGCTGCGCGAAGCCCGCGAGCGGCTGCTGGCGGTCGTCCGCCTGCCGGCGCCCTGCCCGCCCGATCCCTGGCTGCTGCAGATGGCGGTGGTGCCGCTGCCGGCGGGCGTCGACGCGACGGCGCTGCAGCGGACCCTGCGCCGCGACCACCTGATCGAGGTGCCGGTGACCCGCTTCGCGGACCGCGACTGGCTGCGCGTCTCGATCCACGGCTACAACACGCCGCAGGACGTCGACCGCCTGGTCGCGGCGCTGCGGGCCGAACTGGGCTGATCCCGGCCGATCAGCGCTTGCCGCCGCCGCCCGGTCGCGTCTAACATCGCCCCCGCGATCTGTTCGAGCCCCCAAGCCGGGAAGGAACCCGGCCGCGAAGGGACGGAGTCCGTTGAGACCACTGTTCGCCAACCGCAGCTTCCTGGCGGTCTGGGCCGCGTCGTTCGTCAGCGGCCTCGGCGACAAGATCGCGATCCTGGCGTTCTTCTCCCTCGTCTACCACCGCACCGGCAACGTGGCGAGCCTGGGCCTGCTGGCCGCCGTGCAGGTGCTGCCCGGCGTGCTGCTGGGGCCGTTCGCCGGCGTCATGGTCGACCGCTGGAGCCGGCGCGGCATGATGATCGCCAGCGACCTGTTCTCCACGGCGGTGGTCTGCGCCATCCCCTTCGTGCCGGAGCTGTGGCAGGTCTACCTGCTGGCGTCCCTGCTGGCCGCCGGCCGTCACCTGACCGGACCGGCGCGCATGGCCCTGCTGCCGGACCTCGTGCCCGCGGAACAGCTCGGCCACTCGAACGCCCTGTTCATGATCTCTCAGAACGCGATGCTGCTGGTGGGCATGGCGGCTGGCGGCTTGATCGTGCACGCGCTGGGAGTCGTGACGGCGTTCCTGGTCGACGGCGCCACGTTCCTGATCTCGGCGGCGATCCTGGCGTTCCGCCCCTTCCGCTACCTGACGGTCGAGCAGCAGCCGGCGGGGGGCGCCGTCGTGGAGAAGCCCGCCGAGAAATGGCACGACATCCGCCAGGGTGCGGTGTGGCTGTGGGGCCGGCCGTCCCTGCGTTTCGCGGTGCTGTTCCTGGGGCTGGTGACGATGGTCACGGCCATGCAGCCGCCGCTGGTCTACGAGTTCGTCACCAGGATGCTCGGGCGCAGCGAGGGGGACCTGGGCCTGATCTTCGCCACCGCCGGCCTGGGCGGGCTGCTGGGCGCCGCGGCCGGGGTGCTGACCCGCGGCGCGCGCCGTCCCCTGCGGGCGGTCGGCCTGCTGGTGGCCTTCGACGGCCTGTTGCTGGGGCTGTTCGCCGTGAACCGCAGCTTCGCGGGGGCGCTGGTCCTGTTCGCCCTGTTCGGCGCGGTCAGCACCGGCATCCAGATCAACCTCGCCACGTTCCTGCAGCGGGAGACGCCGCCGGAACGCCGCGGCCGCATCTTCGGCTGGCTGGGCCCGCTGCTCGGGCCGGTGACCCTGCTGTCGGTCCTGGCCGGTCCGACCCTGGCGTCCCTGTGGGGAGTCGGCCAGGTCCTCGTGGTCGCGTCGATCGCCGAGATCATCTTCGGTCTGGCCGGCGCCTTGCGGGCCCCGTTCTCCGACGAGCCGGGCCGGGGAGGGCACGCGGGCGCCGACCGGGGTCGGACGGCGCCTCCCGCGGCGCCGGGCGCCGGGGAAGCGCCGCCCGCGCTGCGGAGCCACGCCTGAGGTTCCCGCTCCCAACCCATTGATAATGCATACGACAACGGCCCTGTATCGGGAGCCGCCCCCCTTGATTTTTCCACGGCGATGGGCGACGATTAGCCGGTCAGGACCGCCCCCAAACCATCCCTTCCGTGGTTTTCGAATTCGCCGAGGAGGCACCCATGGAGATCCGGGTCACCCGTCATCCGAACCCGCCCGCGCCCCCGCGCGGCGATTTCGGTTTCGGCAGCATCTTCACCCCGCACATGTTCGAGATACCGTTCCGGGATGGAGCCTGGGGCAGGCCGGTCATCGTCCCCTACCACGACATCGTGCTCGATCCGGCGGCCAAGGTGTTCCACTACGGGCAGGAGATCTTCGAGGGGATGAAGGCCTACGCCCATCCCGTGGACGGTTCGGTCCACATGTTCCGGCCCGACATGAACATCGCCCGCTTCGGCCACTCCTGCGACCGGATGTGCATGCCGCGGGTCGATCCCGAACTGTTCATGGACGCCCTCAAACGGCTGATCGACCTGGATCGCGACTGGGTGCCGAAGTCGCCCGACGCGCTCTACATCCGCCCGACGATGATCTCGACCCAGCGCGGGCTGGGCGTCAAGGCGAGCACCGAGTACCTGTTCTACATCATCATCGGACCGGTCGGCAGCTACTTCGCCGGCGGCAGCAAGCCGTTGCGGGTCAAGGTCGAGGACACCTACGTGCGGTCGGCGCCCGGCGGCGTCGGCGGAGCCAAGACCGGCGGCAACTACGGGGCCGCCCTGCTGCCGATCAAGCTGGCGCAGCAGGAGGGGTTCGACCAGATCGTCTGGCTGGACGCGCGCACGATGGCGTCGATCGAGGAGATGGGGGCGATGAACATCGCCTTCGTCTACGCCGACAAGGTGATCACCGCGGCCACCGGCGACACCATCCTCAAGGGCGTGACCCGCGATTCGGTCGGGGTGCTCTGCCGCGACTTCGGCCTGAATTGGACCGAGACGCCGCCCCTGGTCCGCGAGATCTGCGCCGATGCCGACAGCGGCAAGCTGCTGGAGGCCTTCGCCTGCGGCACCGCGGCCGTCATCACCTCCATCGGCTCGTTCAGCTACGGGGGCCAGGACCACCGGGTGAGCGACGGCCAGGAGGGCCCCGTCACGCGCCGGTTGCGCGAGGCGCTGTGTGCGATTCACGCCGGGACCAGCGACCAGCACCCCGAGTGGATCGAGAAGGTGCCGGTCTTCGCCCACGTCTGAGGGCGGATCGGCCGATCGCGACGAACGGGGCCCCGGCCGGCCGGCCGGGGCCTCCTTCTTGCCGGGTCGCTCTGTTCGGCGATGGCGCCCGGCGGCCGGCTGTGGCAGTCTGTGCGCACGATCCGCGTTCCGCGCCCCACGCCCGATCCGGCGGGGGAGACATCGGCGAGGAGACCCATGCTCAAGAACCTGGACCTGCGGCGCGCCCTGGTCTGCTTCGATCTCGAGACGACCGGCACCAGTCCGGACCGCGACCGCATCGTGGAGATCGGGCTGGTCCGCGTGGAGCCGGACGGCACGCGCCGCAGCTTCCGCACCCTGGTCAACCCCGAGATGCCCATCCCGCCGCCGGCGACCGCCGTCCACGGGATCTCCGACGACGACGTGCGCGACGCCCCGATCCTGGCCGCGGTCGCGCCCGAGATCCACGCGCTGTTCGAGGGGGCCGACCTTTGCGGTTTCAACTCGATCGGCTTCGACGCGCCCCTGCTGGAGGCGGAGCTGCGCCGCGTCGGGTCGCCGCTCGAGCTGGCGGGGCGGCGCCACCTGGACGCCATGCGCATCTTCCACGCCATGGAGCCGCGCACCCTGACCGCGGCGTACCGCAAGTTCTGCGGCAAGGACCTGACCGAGGCCCACGCCGCGCTGGCCGACGTCGAGGCGACCCTCGAGGTGCTCGACGCCATGGTCGGCCGCTACGACGAGCTGAGCGGGAACGTCGACGACCTCCACCGCGTCAGCAACCCCAACGAGGGCCGCTTCGTCGACCGCACGCGCAAGTTCGAGTGGGACGACCAGGGCCGGGCCTGCTTCACCTTCGGCAAGCACCAGGGCAAGCCGCTCGAGGAGATCGCCCGCGCGACGCCCGGCTACCTGAGCTGGATGCTGGGCAACGACTTCAGCGACGAGGTGCGCGGGATCCTGAACGACGCGCTCGTCGGCCGCTTCCCGGCCAAAACTACTGCCGCCGATCCGCCCGCCGTCGTCCCGCAGGCCGCACCTCCGGACGTGCCGTCCGGCCCCCCGACCCTGTTCCCCGATGGAGGTTGAGCGACATGAGCGACGAGACGGGCGTGCCGATCGGCACGGTGGGCTGGTTCGACCTGACGGTCGAGGACGCCGAGGGACTGCGGGACTTCTACGGCGAGGTCGCGGGCTGGAGCTTCGAGCTGGTCCCGATGGACGGCTACGACGATTACCTGATGATCAACCGTGACGGCGGGGTCGTCGCGGGGATCTGCCACGCGCGGGGCCCGAACACGGGACTGCCGCCGCGGTGGCTGGCGTACGTCACGGTCGCCGATCTCGAGGCGAGCCTCGAGGCCTGCTCGGCCCGCGGCGGCAAGGTGATCGCGGGGCCGCGGTCGCTGGGCGAGTACGGGACGTTCTGCGTGATCTGCGATCCGGCGGGGGCGCACGTGGCGCTGCTGCAGCCTGAGAACAGCAACGACACTCCCGAAGGCTGAATGAAATCCGTTGTTTGACACCCGGAGCTATGGCCTCTCCATCGACCAGGTGTCCAGCAGTCTGAGTCGCCCGCTACTCCAGCTGGCGATTCCGTCCGCTGCCGTACCTTCGATAGACACCAACAGCCCGTTATGTTCCAGGTCTTCGAACCGGAGACATAGGGACTCATTTTCATTGATCTGCGAATAACAGGGAGCCGGCGCGGCGCCGTCCGATGGTTGCAGGGTATAACGGCCCCGCGCGAGCCTCTCTGACATGACGGATTCGCCCGTCGGCGTTACGGGATGTCTGAGAATTGGAATGACGCGGTGAACGGCATCGACACCATTGAACAGCTTATTGGCGGAGTCGATGCCGGTTCGAAACACATAGGCGCCGTTCAAGCTATCTGGAATATTCAACAGCCAAATCCGGTCCAACTCGGTGATTTCACCGAGGGAAGCGACCGTACGGCGCGCTAAAATGCCGGCCTCCACCCAATGCCCGGATGAGTGATGTGTGAGCATTAAACCCGGGAGAGCGAAGGTCAGCGTGAGGATGACAATCGTACGGCGCGCCAGCGTGGAGGCCGCAACCACGACCAAAGTGAGCACCATCATCGCCGACGGCAGGTACAGGAAGCGGCTTCCCTCGCTCGAGTTCGCCACAACACTGAGGTTCATGACGGGAACGATAGAGATCAGCGTCATGCTGAATGATGCCAGCACCACACCGACGGGAATGCGGTTCCGGCATCGCACGAGTAGCGCGGCTGCGGCCGCGATCGCAATGGCATAGATCACGAGACTCAGCGGAAACACCACCCCCTGGAGTTCGACGACGCCCAGGGCCGGAGCAAGGATGCGGGACGGGAAATAGGCGAACAGCTTCCCGAGTACCTCCATATCGAATCGTCCGTGAACCGACAGGCCGTAGCCGCCGACGAAATACCCGAGAATCAACCGTCTCGTCAACAGGTAGACGGCCAGAAGCGTGATCTGGCAGGTGACGACGATGGTCCGCCTGTTCATGCCGACGCGAGAGGACATCAGACCGCCGCTGATGTAGGCGTAAGCGATGATCATGATGGGCAGGGAAACCGCAGCTTCCTTCGACAACAGGGCGAAGGTCGTTGCGAGGAGGGCGACCAGCAGCGACCAGGTTCGGGCGCCACGTAAATAACTGAAGCTGGACAGGATCGCCGTCAAGGAAAACAGGCCGGCGAGAAGATCTCCACGCCCGGAGATCCAGATCACAGGCTCGTCGTGAGTCGGGAGCGCGGCGAAGAGCAGTCCGGCAGCGAGTGCGGCGGTTTCAGCGCGTCGCCGGGACGTATTCGCCTCGCTTGTCATCAGGAATGCGATCATCGCGACCAGGAGCGAACATAATGCGTGGATCAGCAGACTGACGGCATGGTAGCCGCGATGGTCCAGGCCCCAGAACGCGTGATCGACGTACATGCTCAGGGCAGCGGCTGGTCGAAGGAAGTCTGATCCGCGACCAGCCCAAATGCCGAAGGGGCCGTCACGCGCGACGGAGAGGATGATGTCGAAATCGTCGGAAACGAAGAAGGCGTCGAGGCTGCGGCCATACCCGAGCAACACGCAGACGAGGCAGGCGACGGCGCAAGCGGCGACATATCTGACGCCGATCTCGGAAGTCCGGTTGTGCGAGCACATGATTTCGCTCTTTCGATGAACTAAAAAATGTATCTGACAAAATGGGAAACGACATACTCTGCAACTGAATACCCGCCTATTCCGGCGGGGGCGTTGACTCTCCGGATATGCCGGCGTCGCCGCTCATCTAGGCTGTTAAACGTCCAGGCTCGGGATGTCCTCGCCGCAGTGCTCGGGATCGGGCCAGTAGCTCTCCTCGGCCGGCTTCACGTTGGGCGTGAACGCCATCATGCCCGCCAGGAAGCCGTACAGGCCGATCACGAGCGAGACCGGCACCCACCAGGGCAGCAGCCCCATCGAGAACAGGCCGGGCAGGCCCTCCCGCTGCTCTTCCACGGGCAGGCCCCAGGCGCGCCCCAACCACGCGACCAGCATGAAGGCGAAGATGTAGATGTAGTTGCGCTTCAAGCGCGCCCGCATCGCCTGCAGTCGCGTGATCTTGAACTTCGGGTGCAGCAGGTCCTCGGCGACCTGGTCGCCCCAGCCCTCCATCGGGCTGTGCGGGTCGCGGCGCAGGATCGGCCCGTAGAAGTTCTCCTCGATCATCCTGACCCGCGAGCGCCAGACGTCGAAGAAGCGGAAGCGCCGCGCCTCGTGGTAGAGGAACATCAGGTTGGCGTACATGCCGGTGATGATCGTCTCCTGGGCGTACTGCGGGTTGCTGAAGCTGAAGGTCAGGATGCCGACCGTCGAGACCAGGGCCCAGTGCGTCGTGGTGTCCAGGCGCTTGCGCCACTCCAGGGCGCGGTGCATCTCGCCGCGGTAGAGGTGGACCATGGCGGTGACGTACTCCCCCCGGGCGAGCGGTTCCGCCTCGTAGTCGGCGCGCTCGAGCGTGGCGGGATCGGCCTGCGGGTAGGTGGGGGGGGAGCCGCGTTCGTCCTTCATGGGTCGGAATCTACCAGCGTGCCGCCCCGCGGGCAAGCCCGGGGATGGGCGCCTGCCGCTTGACGATCTCTCCGTGCGGATGTTGCTTGTACCGCTCCCGGATGGGATTCGGCGATCGACGGCGCCGCGCCGCCAGTCCAGCCTCAACTCGACGCGGAACGGGCCGATGACATCCCCCATGAAGGATTTTGCCAGGTTCGACCCCCAGCAGTTCAGCTGGAAACGCGTCTTTCTGCTGGTGGCGGCCGTTCAGCTCGTGCTGATCGTCACCCTGGTGGTCTATTGGCGCTGGTTCCGCGCCGAGTTCTTCCCTTACCCGATCAACGAGGACGGCACCGTCACCGTCGTCGGCGGCGAGCAGCCGCTGCTGGTGGGCTACGGCGCGCTGATCCCCCCGCCGTGGACCTTCACGGGCGTCGGCACGGACACCCTGTACCTGGCCGGGATGCCGTTCGAGCCCATGCTGAGGCCCGATCCCGCCGACGGGCTGCCCATGCCGATGAGCGACCGGCTGCGCACGGTGCAGATCATGCTCGAGGGGGCGGAGGCGGCCTACCAGACCGCGGACGGCAAGGAAGACGGGATGCGGCTCTTCGCCGCCGAACTGGAGAAGTCGCTAGGCACGGTGCTGGAGACAGTGATCCTGGACGTGCCGGGCGAGATGCTGGTCTGCCGTTTCGTGGGCGACCTGCCCGAGATCACGGTGAACTTCGTGCACGAACCGCACTGGATCGAACCGCGGGAGGCGCTGCGCCACCGCCAGTACGACGCGATGCGGGTCTTCATCGAATGGATGTCGGTGACGCCGGACGGCGTGTTCGGTTTCGGCGAGCGCCACATCGTGGTGTCCGACGATCCCGACGCCCGTGCCGAGCACCTGCGGGTGCTGCAGGCCCTGCGGGGCGTCAGCACCGGGATGCGCCGCGTGCCGACGCCGGACGACGTGCGCCACGCGCTCGCCGACGATGCGCTCTGCGACAAGTACGACGGCCTGATCCAGGACTACCTGTCGTTCCGGGCCGCCGGCACCGTCACGCGCTAGCTCGCGGGCGCGCGCAGCGCCGCAGTGCGGCCCCCCGCCTCCCGCACGACGAATTCCCAGAACGGGACCCAGGTCAGGGCGACCAGATCCACCCGCACGTCGGTGCGGCGCGGCTTGATCGCCACGGCCGCGATCTCCTGCGCCGCAGCGTCCCAGCGGTCGGCGACCGTGGCCGCTTCCTGTGCGAGTTGCGCGCGCAGATCGGCGATCTCCCGCTCCAGTCCGGCGACCATCCGCTCCGTTTCCGCGATGTCCATCCGGGAGCTGTCGGTCAGGTGGCGCTTGCGCGCCGCCGCCGCCAGGCCGGTGCGCCGCCGCCCGCCGAACACGCCGAGCATGCCGGCGAGCGTCTCGCCCGCCGACAGCAGTTCCTCGCGCTGGCGCGAGGCGTGGTCGGCCCGGTCCTGCGTCAGCTCCGCCTGCTCGCGTTCCAGCCTGGCCGTCAGGCGGGCCAGCGCCGTCTCGGCCTTCGCCCGCAGCTTGTCGACATCGGCATCGCGGCGCTCGCGGGCCGCGAGCTGCGCGCGACCGGCGAACGCCGCGGCCGACTCGTCGGGCCGGCCGTGGAGGTCCAGGGCGGGGCAGTACGGCAGGGACAGTTCCCGGTCCTGGTAGAGGTGGTCGGCGAAGTCCTTCGCCGCCGTCTTGTAGACCGCCGCCGCGCTCCAGCCGGCGGGCAGCGGCGCGAACCGGGCGCCGGGTTCGGGAGCGGTACCCAAGGCGTCGGGCGCGAGGGTGGCGGGTTCGGCCTCGCGCCAGCGGACCAGCGCGCCCGTGTCCTGCGGCCGCACCAGCAGGCCGACGGCCTGTTCCGTGTCCACGTCCCGCTTGCGGTCGACGAAGGCGACGCGCCCGAAGGCCCCGAGCCGCGGCTCGTAGACCAGGGTCGTGTCGGCGACGTCCAGGCGTCCGCGCTCCGCTTCGAGCGTGGCCAGGGCCGTCTCGCGGGACAGGGTCGCGGGCGCCCAGGACTGCGGCACGGCAGGCGGCAAGGGAGGCGGCGCGGGGAGGGGGGAGGCGAAATCGCCGGGCGCCGTCGCGGCGGGAACCGCCGCCGCCGGCGCCGCGGCGGGCGTCGCGCCCCGCGTGAGCGAGCGGATCTGGTCGCGCGTCAGGGGACCGCGCAGGTAGCTCATCGCCCAGCGCGTCTGCATCAGGACCGGCCCGTCGGCGTGCGTGTCGTGCAGCAGGAAGACGCGCTCGCCCAGTCCCGACAGCAGCGCGTCGGCCGTCTTGCGGTCGAAGCCGCCGCCTGCGGACTCGAGCCCGTCGAGCACGCGCAGCTTGTCGCGTTCGGTCTGCAGCTTGCCCAGCAGCCAGATGCCGGCGTTCCCGAGCGCCTTGTAGTCCAGGTCGACGGGGTTCTGGGTGGTCAGCACCACGCCCAGGCCGTAGGCGCGGGCCTGCTTCAGCAGGGTCAGCAGGGGCTTCTTGCTGGGCGGTTCGGCCGTCGGCGGCAGGTAGCCGAAGACTTCGTCCATGTAGAGCAGGGCCCGCAGGCTGGTGGTGCCCGGCTGGCGGCGCATCCAGGCGACGACCTGCTCCAGCAGGAGCGTCGTGAAGAACATGCGCTCGGCGTCCGGCAGGTGCGCGATCGAGAAGATGGCGTGGCGCGGCCGTCCGTCCGGCGCCCGCAGCAGCGCGTCGACGTCCAACGGGTCGCCCTGCAGCCAGGAGGCGAACGAGGGCGCCGCGACGACCGCGTTCAGGGCCATGGCCAGCCCGAAGCGTTCCTGCGGCGGGAAGAAGACGTCCACGTCGAAGACGCCGAGCTTGTCCACGGGCGGCTTCTGCACCGCCGTGATCAGCTGCACCAGGTCCAGGTCGCGGCCCTCGCGCCAGGCGTGCTCGAAGATCGTCGAGAGCAGGATGTGCTCGCGGCCGCGCAGGGGGTCCGCTTCGACGCCGGCCAGGCCGAGCAGGGCGCCGACGGTGCCCGTGATCTGTTCGCGGAGGGTCTCCTCGTTCCCCTCCCAGCCGCCGGTCGGCGCGCGCAGCGAGGCGAGGATGGACACCGGGGTGCCGGCGTCCGAGCCCGGGGTGTAGACGCGGAACTCGGCGCTCGCCTTCAGGCGGCGGATGCGGTCGGGGTCCTGGTCCCAGGCGGCGAGTCCCTCGCGCCAGGCGGTCGCCGTGGCGGCGGCGCATTCCTGCGGGGTCTGGCCCTTGCGGCGCGCGTCGTCGGGATTGACCCAGGGCAGGAAGTCCTCGGGCCGCAACTCGGGGAACGTGAGCAGCAGGTTCGCGAGGTCGCCCTTGGGATCGATGATGATCGCCGGCACGCCGTCGAGCGCCGCCTCCTCGAGCAGGGCGACGCACAGTCCGGTCTTGCCCGAGCCGGTCATGCCCACGCACACGGCGTGGGTCGTCAGGTCGCGGGCGTCCAGCTGCAGGTGCGCGTCGGGTTTCACGCCGGCGACCGGGTCGAATTCCTTGCCGAGGTAGAAGGCCCCGAGCCTCTCGATCGGTGGCATGGCCGCTCTCCCGCGCTAGACGAACTGGCCGTCGCGCATCAGTTGGCGGTGCGATCCGTCCGCGTAGGCGACGTCCATGGACGGCGTGTGGAACAGGTAATCGATGTGGATGCTCGAACGGTTGCAGCCGCCGGGCATGTCCTCGTTGTTGCCGAAGGCGATGTGCGCCGTGCGCAGGGCCTTCTCGTCCTCCAGCATGCAGCCGACCAGGCGGGCGCCCGGGTTCAGGCCGATGCCCAGTTCGCCGACGACGCTCGCGTCAGCGTCGGTCGCGCACAGCGCCTCGATCTCGGCCCGCAGTGCGGCGTCGGCGCAGGCCACCCGCGTCACGCGGCCGCCGGACAGGGTGAGGGTGACCGGCGCCGCCGGCTTGCCGATGGCGCCGATGGGGCCGTCGGCCACCAGCACGCCCTCGCCCTCGGTCTCGACCGGGGCGCAATACGTTTCGCCGCAGGGCAGGTTGACACCCACCGCGACGGTCGCGCGCAGGTCGGACTGGAACGGCCGCCCCCGCAGGCCCAGCACCAGGTCGGTGCCGCCGGGCGCGGTGATGTGGACCGAGACGGCGTCGCGCAGGTTGTCGATCAGCCGGTCGGCGCGCGTGCGCATGGCCCCGTAGTCCACGGCCAGCGGGCCGTCGTCGAGCATCGCCTCGGTGATGCCGGGTGCGTGGCCGAGGCGGATCCGCTGCGTGGCTTCGATGGCGCGGATCCAGGCGATGCGGAAGGGGACCTCGGCATTCATCGCGGAGAAGGCGTTGATCACCACCGTGCGGCCGGTGAGACGGTCGATCATGCCCGCGGGCAGCGCGGCGTGGGGCCGGCCCTGTTCGGGGATCAGGTAGGTGTCGGTGTCGCAGCCCTCGGCTTCGGCCGTCGCGGCGAACACTTCGGCCACGCCGCGGGTGATGGTGTCGGTGACGACCAGGACACGGTCGTGGCGTTTCAAGTCCAGCACGTTGGTCAGCGCGCTGTGCGCGGCGCGGACCCTCTCTTCGCGGTTCATCATCGTCGCCCTCCCGGCGGGGTGGTGGGCTCCCTCGCGCGCAAGATGGGCTTTTCCCCGCGGCTTGTCCAGCGGCGGCCGCCGATGGGGGGGGCGGCAGCGGACCGGCCGCGATCCCCGTCCTTGGGAAGCGCGGCCGGCGATGACACGTGTCGGGCGGACCATAGCAGATTCCGGACGCACCGTGCGCGCAATCTTGCGCCGGCAGCCGGCCGGGTCCAGGATGGGGAGCGGGAGGATCCTAGATGAGTGTCGACCCGTTCGCCGACCGCGAACGCCGCCTGCATTTCCTGAACCGCCGTCTCGCCGCCGCGCAGAAGCGGTGGTCGCTGTTCGCCGACGGGGACCGCGTCCTGCTCGGCCTGTCCGGCGGCATGGACAGCGTGACCCTGCTGCACCTGCTCGCGCGCCGGCGCCGCGCCGCGACCTGCGGGTTCGCGCTGGCCGCGCTGCACGTGGAGTTCCCGGCAGCGGAGGGGCGGGAGGAGCGCCGCCGGCGGCTGGAGGAACTCTGCGACGGCCTGGACGTGCCGCTGGCGTTCGCGTCGGCCGAACCGGATCCCGGGCCGCCCGCGGGCGGGCGGCCGGCCCATCCCTGCTTCCGCTGCGCCCGCGAGCGGCGGCGGTTGCTGTTCACGCACGCCGCGGAGCACGGCTTCGGCAAGCTGGCGCTGGGCCACCACCTGGACGACGCCGCCGAGACGGTGCTGATGAACCTGCTGTTCAAGGGCGGGCTGGAGGGGCTGCCGCCGCGCCGCGACTTCTTCGAGGGGCGCGTGGCGCTGGTCCGTCCCCTGCTGCTGGCCGAGAAGGCCGAGATCGCCCGTGCCGCGGCCACCCTCGATTTCCCCTTCGTGCCCTGCCTCTGCGACCGCGCGGCCGGTGGCCTCGGTTCCGAACGCGACCGCGCCCGCGACTACCTGCGCTCGCTGGGCCGCAACGCCCGCACCGCCAAGCGGCACCTGCTGCGCGTCTCGCTGAAGGAATGAGTTCTGGCC
>PNOJ01000042.1 GCA_013824755.1 Gemmatimonas sp. | reverse complement strand
CTTCTGCAACTGGTGGGTGTGGAAGAGCAGGCAGTGACGGCCGAGGCGGGAGGCCTGGCGCTGGATGGTCGACGGGGCGACGCGTTCGGCCCTGGCCGCCTGGCGGTTGCACATCGAGCCGACGAGTTGTAGGAAGAGGCGTGGCATCAGGTCAGGGCGTTTGAGCCAGTAGGAGGTGGAGAAGGTCTGAGTGCTGAAGTTGCGGTTGCAGTGGAGGCAGGTGAACCGCTGGATACGCTTGGGGTGGCAGCGGCGGGTGAAGTAGCCCTTGCGCTTGTAGCGCCAGGCGGGGCTAACGTGTTGGTGGAATTGGCAGTCGGGGTTCGGGCAGTGGGGCGGTTGCCAGCCGGGGGTGTTGGTGGTCATGCCCCCGGCGCGGCAACGATCGCGCCAGGGACAATCTACGAGCCAGAACCATCGCCAAAGGGATTGCGGGGCTTGCTCCGCTCGAATTTGAGAAGCCCCTCGTCCATCCCCTTGAGCCGATCCTGCTGCCGACGATCCTGGTCGCCGTCGGCGAACAGCCGGCTCATCCGCTCGGCCTCCTCGCGCTTGCGCTGCTCGAACTCGGCCATGGCCTCGCTCATCGCGGTGCCCTGCTCCTGCGCCAGCTGCTCGAGCAGCAGGTGGTCGCGGATCTCCAGGTGGTTCTCGTAGGCGCTGACCACCAGGTGCAGGACGCCCAGTTCGTGCAGCGCCGAGACCTTCAAGCGCAGGGCTTCCGGCGCCCAGCCCAACAGCTCGGCGGTCTGCTCCGGCGTGGGTGAGCCGCCGTTGCGGTGGGCCAGCACGCGGACGGCCGCCACCACCAGATGTCCCTCGTCGCGCGTCACGTTGGCCATGGCGTCCTTTCGGGCGGGGGTCCGAGGCCATGATGACGCCGGCGCCCGTCGCGCGCAAGCCCGTCGTCGAGCCCGTCCATGGTCGATCGCCGGCCGTGATCCCTGGCAGGCTGCGCTCATTCGCCGATCCGGGCGCGCAGGCGGGCCGCGCGGTGGGCGTCGCCCAGCGCCTGTGCGTGCGCCAGCGCCCGACGGGGATCGCCGAGCCGGTGCTCGTAGAGGATCGCCGCCTCCAGATGGGTCCAGGGCTGGGAACCGTGCCGCCGGGCGCACTCCGCCAGCAGCGCGGCGACGCGCTCCCAGTCGCGCACCCGCTTGAGGATGCGGACGGCGTCCGCGTAGAAGCGGGGCGGCGCGTCCGCCGCCGCCGCGCCCGGCAGCGCGGCGACGATCCAGGCCGCGGCGGCGGCCCTCCCCTGCGACGGCGCGTCGGGTCGGCGCTCGCAGAGGCGCGCCAGCGACCAGGCGTCCTGCCAGGGCAGGGAGCCGCACGATTCGGGGGACGAGGAGGCGGGCGGCGCGCCCAGCAGGCGCGAACGCGCGGTGGCGGCGTCGAGGATGGCGGCCATGCCCTGCAGGTCCCAGACGTTGTGGTCGCAGACCTCGCGCAGGGCGTCGGTCTCGCCCCGGCGCACGAAGCCCCACCAGGCGGCGGGGATGAGGTGGCCGGGGATGTCCCGCGCGCCGCGGTGGTCGCAGCCGACCGCAGTCTCGACGGTCGCCTGGCGGCAATCCGGCAGGCGCCGGCCCCACAGGCGGCGCGCGGCCGGCAGCAGGTCCAGGCCGGCGAGGTGCGCGAGCAGGTCGCGACGGCGGCACAGGATCCCCCGCGTGCGCAGCAGCGGCAGGTCGAAGGTCTGTCCGTTGTAGGTCACCACCACCGCGAAGCGCGCCGCGTGTTCCGCCAGGCTCCCGAGCAGCGCGTTTTCGTCCGACGGCGTGGCCAGCAGGTACTGCCGGACGCGCAGGCCGTCCCCTTCCCACCAAGCGGTCCCCACCAGGAAGGCCAGGGTGCCGGTGCCGCCGGCGAGGCCGGTGGTTTCGGTGTCCAGCAGCAGGATGCGGTCGGCCGTCACGTCCGCCGGGAGCGGCGCCGTCAGCACCGGGACCAGCGGGACGAGGGGGCCGGGAGCCGCCGCCCGCAACAGGACCGAACGGGTGCGGACGGGTCCCGCGGGCGACGGGGTCGACGCGAAGCCGAGGGCGGCCAGCGCCGCCTCGTCGGGCGGGCCGGTGGGGTGGGCGTCGTCGGGGAGGACCGTCGCCGGGGAGCCGAAGCGGGCCAGCCGGCTGCGCAGGTCCACGTCAACCCGCCGGCGTCGCCGCGGCCAGCAGGCGGCGGGCACCTTCGCGCGCGGTCGCGCCGGCGTCGACCGGCACGCCGACGCAGGCCGGGCAGCCGTGCCCGCACGCGCAGCGTTCGAGGTGGCGCCGGGCCGCGGCCGTGATCTCGTCCAGCTGCAGGAAGATGCGGCGGGCGTAGCCGACGCCGCCGGGTAGCGTCGTAGAGGTAGAGGGTCGGCCGGTCGGTGAACGGCGACTTGACCATCGGCAGCGCGTGGATGTCCGACGGATCGGCCATGATGAACGCCGGCGCCACGCGGCCCAGCAGGTGGGCCAGGCCTTTCAGGGCATCGCCCAGGTCGAGGTGCGAGGCGGCCAGCCAGGCGTGCGCATCCGCGGGCAGCTCCCACCAGAAGCTCGTGGTGTGCAGCTCCATCTCCGGCAGGTGCACCCGACCGGCGCCCACGTTCTCGTGGGTGCCCAGCTTGATCTTCTTGTAGACCGTGACCTTGCTCACCAGGCCGATCTCCCCCAGCCCCTTGCGGCCGTAGGGCGCGTCCAGCGACTCGTCGTCGGTGAGCGTGCGCAGCTCGGTCTTGCGCTGGGCGTCGGTGTAGTAGTCGACCTGGACGGGCTTGACGTAGGCCTTGCGCCGCTCCCAGTCCAGCTTGTCGACGTGGTACTGGCGGCCGCCGTGGATGTAGACCGCCTCGTCGTGGAGCATCTCCTGGGCCCCGAACAGGTCCATCTCGCCGATCACCAGCCCGTGCGGCTGGTCCGCGTCGATGATCACCACGTTCTCCGGCGCGGCGCTGCGCAGGCTGACGTCCTCGGCGGGGTACGTCTCGGCCATCCAGTGGTAGCGGGCGGCGTCGCGGTGCAGGATCCCCTGCTCGGCGAGGTAGTCCAGGATCTCGCCGACGTCGCGGCCGCCGAACTGCTCGCCCGCGTCGAAGGGCAGCTCGAAGGCCGCGCACTTGAGGTGGCTGACCAGGATCACGAGGTTGTCGGGGTCGACCGCCGCGCTCTCGGGCGCGCGGGCGAAGAACCACTCGGGGTTGGCCACGACGTACTGGTCCAGGGGGCTGCTGGTGGCGACCAGCACGGCCACCGACAGGTTCTGGCTGCGCCCGGCGCGGCCGGCCTGCTGCCAGGTGCTGGCCACCGTGCCGGCGTAGCCGCACATGACGCACACGTCCAGCCGGCCGATGTCGATGCCCAGCTCCAGGGCGTTGGTGCTGACGACCGCCCGCACCGATCCGTCGCGCAGGCCCTGCTCGATGGCGCGCCGCTCGGTGGGCAGGTAGCCGCCGCGGTAGCCGCGCACCTCGCCGCTGCGGATGCCGGTGCGGCGGCCCGCCCGTGCCAAGTAGGTCAGCAGCAGCTCGACGCGCGTGCGCGAGCGGGCGAACACGATCAGCTGCGCGTCGGCGGCCAGGAAGCGCTCGGCCAGCGCGCGGGTCTCCTTGACGGCCGAGCGGCGGATCCCCAGCTCGCGGTTGACCACCGGCGGGTTGTAGAAGATGACGTGCTTCTCCCCCTGCGGGGCGCCGTTGTCGTCGATGACGCGCACCGGGCCGCCGGCCAGCTCGGCCGCCAGCTCGCCGGGGTTGGCGATCGTGGCCGAGCAGCCGATGAACAGCGGGTCGGCGCCGTAGAAGCGGGCGATCCGGCGCAGCCGTCGCAGCACGTTCGCCACGTGGCTGCCGAAGACGCCGCGGTAGTGGTGGACCTCGTCCACGACCACGTAGCGCAGGTTCTCGAAGAGCTTGACCCACAGGGTGTGGTGCGGCAGGACGCCCTGGTGCAGCATGTCCGGGTTGGTGACCACGATGTGGCCGCTGCTGCGGATGGCGCGGCGGGCCGTCTCGGGGGTGTCGCCGTCGAAGGTGTAGGTCTTGATGTCGGCGCCGAGGTCGGTGATCACGCCGTGGACCTCGTGCATCTGGTCCTGGCTGAGCGCCTTGGTCGGGAAGAGGTAGAGGGCGCGGGCCTGCGGGTCGCGCAGGATCGCGTCCAGCACCGGCAGGTTGTAGCACATCGTCTTGCCGGAGGCCGTGGGCGTGACCACGACGAAGGGCTGGCCGGCGGCGGCGGTCCGGACGGCTTCGGCCTGGTGGGTGTAGAGGCGGTGGATCCCGCGGCCCTGCAGGGTCTCGACCAGGCGCGGGTGCAGGCTCGCGGGGAAGTCGGCGGTGCGCGCCTCGCGTGGCGGCAGCGTTTCCCACCGGGTGACGTTGTCCACGAAGGTAGGGTCGGCGCGGAGCCGGTCGAGCAGCTGCGCCAGGTTCACGGCGCCCGCCGATCCGCGCCGCCTGCCGGTTGCCTCATCACGACGGTTGCCTCCGGAGCGCGAGCGACGGCCGGTCAGCTGTCCCTGGGCGGCGCGTCGCCGCCGTCGCCGGCGTCGCTGCGGGGCGGGGCGGTGCGGGCCGTGTCGGTGCGGGCGACGTCGATCTCGCGCTTGACCTCGTCCTTGGCGTCCTGGGTCGCGCGGCGGAACTTCCTGACGGAGGAACCGAGCGCATCGGCGATCTCGGGCAGGCGCTTGGGCCCGAAGACCATCAGGACGACGAACGCGATGATCAGCAGTTCGCCCCAGCCGATGCCGCCGAAGACGGCGAGGAACGGTGACATGTCCCACCTTCCGATCGGTCAGCGGTACCAGCGCAGGATCTGCGAGGCCACGAACACGCCGACCAGGCTCATGAAGTTGAAGTGCAGCTTGAAGCCGAAGGCGATCTCCAGGATCACCAGGTCCCACTGGTTCAGCTCGGGTCCGAAGTCGATCGAACGCACGAACAGCTGGTGGGCCACCGAGCCCTCTTCCAGGAACAGGCCGATGATCTCGCTGAAGATGGCGCCGATCAAGATACCCAGGAACAGGGTCAGCAGCACCGTTCCCATGGACTTCCGCATCCGCGCCCTCCCCGAACCTGTCCGTTCCCGCACCGGCGTGCGGTGCACTATACCCCGTCCGACCGGCGAAACCAACGGGAATCCCGCGCCCCGCCCTGCCTAGAGACCCGTGCCGTGCAGGGCGTCGGCCAGCGCGGGCCGCAGCCGGGCGTAGGACTGGTCGAGGGTCTCGGGGATCACCCGCGCGTCGCCGACGACGGTCATGAAGTTGGTGTCCGCCCGCCAGCGGGGCAGCAGGTGGACGTGGAAGTGCCCGGGGATGCCCGCGCCCGCCGCCGCGCCCCCGTTGTAGCCGGCGTTGACGCCGTGGGGCTGGTAGACCTCGCGCACCGCCCGCTCCGCGGCCACGAGCAGCGGCGCCAGGTCGTTCACCGCTTCGGGCGCGCACTCCGTCAACCCGCCCACGTGCCCGTTGCACACCAGCAGCAGGTGCCCGCCGTTGTAGGGATAGCGATTGAGGATGGCGAACCAGTGCCGGGACCGGTGCAGGATGAATTCCTGCTCGTCGCGGCCGCCCTGGCAGGCGCAGAACACGCAGGCCTCCCCCCGCTGGTCCCCCTGCCGGACGTAGTCCAGGCGCCAGGGCGTGAACAGGCGGTCCATCGGCGCTCCTCCCTTCAGCCGCGGCGGCGCAGCAGCGACTCGGCCGCGGCCAGCTCGTCGACGGTGTTGATGCCGACCACCTCGTCGGGATCGTCGATGGCCACGGCCTGCACCGCGCAGCCGTCGGCCACCAGGTGGGCGATCGTGTCGGTGAGGTAGTACTCGGACTGGTCGTTGTCCGCCCGCAGCTTCGCGAGCGCCGCGACCAGGTCCGGGGTCCGGAAGCAGAAGACGCCGGTGTTGTACTCCCCGATCGCCAGCTCGCCCGGCGTGGCGTCGCGGGCCTCGACGATGCGCTGCAGCCGTCCGGCGCCGTCCTTGACGATGCGGCCGTAGGCGCCGGCGTCGGCGACCACGCAGGTCAGCACCGAGGCGCTCGCCTGGGCGTCGACCGTCGCGTCGACCAGACGTCGCAGCGTGGCGGGCCGCAGCAGGGGCACGTCGCCGGCCAGGACCAGGGTCCAGCCGTCCGCGGCGAGGCCGGGCACGGCGACCTGCACGGCGTGGCCCGTGCCGAGCTGCGGCCGCTGCAGCGCGAAGGCCACGTCGGGGGCCCGGCAGGACTCCTCCACCAGCTCCGCCGCGTGGCCCACGACGACCACCGTGCGGGGCACGCCCGCCTCGCGCACCGCGCCCAGCACGTGGTCGAGCAGGGTGCGCCCGCCGATGCGGTGCAGCACCTTCGGCAGGTCGGATTTCATGCGGGTGCCCTTGCCGGCGGCCAGGACGACGGCCTGCAGGGCGGGATGGGCGTCGGTCACGGTTGTCCTCCTTCGAGCAGGGACGCCGCGCGCACCTCGCGCGGTCCCACGTCCAGGACCAGGTTGTCGATGAGACGCGCCGGCCCGACGCGGGCCGCGATCGCCAGCAGCAGCCGGCCCTCGGCCCGCGGCGGGCGGGACAGGTCGGGCACGCGGCGCACCTCGGCGTACTCCACGACGTCGGCGTCGGCGAGGTGCAGGGCCAGCAGCTCCTCGAGCGGCACGACCCCGCGCTCGCCGGCTTCCAGCTCCCGTTGCGCGGCCCGCAGGGCGCGCCACAAGCAGGTCGCGCGCCGGCGGTCGTCGCCCTCCAGGTAGCGGTTGCGGGACGACATGGCCAGGCCGTCGGGCTCGCGCAGGGTGGGCGCGTCGATCAGGCGCACCGGCAGGTCGAGGTCGCGCACGACCTCGTCCAGCACCAGGCACTGCTGGGCGTCCTTGCGGCCGAACACCGCCGTCGCGGGCCCGACCAGGTTCAGCAGCTTGACCACCACCGTCGCGACGCCGCGGAAGTGCCCGGGGCGGCGCGCGCCGCACAGGGCGTCGGCCCGGGGGCCGGGCTCGACGGCCGCGCCGGCGGGGTGCGGGTACATCTCCGACACCGGAGGCGCGAAGACGGCGGCGGGTCCCAGCGGGCGCAGCCGCTCCAGGTCCTGCTCCAGATCGCGGGGGTAGTGCGCGAAGTCCTCGCCCGGCGCGAACTGGGTCGGGTTGACGAAGATCGACACGACGACCGGGCCGAGGGCGGCGGCCCTTTCGACCAGGGACAGGTGACCCGCGTGCAGGGCGCCCATGGTGGGCACCAGCACCAGCCGGCCGCCGGATCTCAGGGGGGCGAGCCGTGCGAGGTCGGCCCTGGTCCGCAGGAGTTCCACGCCCTCAACCCTTCCCGGCGCGGCGGGCCGGGTCCGGGTCCTCGTCCGGCGCGTCGTGGAAGCAGTGCTCGGGTGCCGGGAAGGCACCGCCGCGCACCTCCTCGGCGTAGCGGCGGACGGCGGCCGCGGCCGCGTCGCCCAGGTCGGCGTAGGCCTTGACGAAGCGCGGGCGGCGGCCGCGGTAGAGGCCCAACAGGTCGTGGAAGACCAGGATCTGGCCGTCGCAGCCGGGACCCGCGCCGATGCCGATGGTCGGGATCCCGACGGCGGCGGTGACGCGCGCGGCCAGTTCCGCCGGGATGCACTCCAGCACCATGGCGAAGCAGCCGGCCTGCTCCAGGAACGCGGCCTCGTCCAGCAGCCGGGCGGCGGCGTCCTTCCCGCGGCCCTGCACCTTGAAGCCGCCGAAGCGGTGCACCGACTGCGGCGTGAGGCCCAAGTGCCCCATGACCGGGATCTCCGCCGCCAGCAGGGCCGCCAGGATCGCGCCGCGGGCGCGCCCGCCCTCGATCTTGACCGCCGTCGCGCCGCCGTCCTTCACCAGGCGGATCGCGTGGCGCACCGTGTCGTCGGGCGAGACGTGGAAGCTGCCGTAGGGCATGTCGGCGACGACCGGCACGCCGGGTCGCGCGCGCACGACCGCCGCGGTGTGGTGCACCATGTCGTCGATGGTCACCGGCAGGGTGGTCTCGTGGCCCAGCACGACCATGCCCAGCGAGTCGCCCACCAGCACCGCGTCGACGCCGGCCTCGCGGGCGATCTGCGCCGAAGCGAGATCGTAGGCCGTCACCATCACGAGCCGCTCCCCCGCGCGCTTGCGGGCGGCGAAGACCTCGAGGTTCGGCTGCGGCTCCATGGCGGCTCCCGTGGTGTCGAGACGGTCAGGCGGGTGCGAAGAACCGGGTTCCCTGGAAGTTCTCGCGCAGCTGGTCGAAGAGGCGCTCGAAGTCCCGGGGCACGTTCACGTAATCGAAGTCGTTCGTGTTGACCACCAGCAGCGGCGTCTGCCGGTAGTGGTGGAAATAATAGCTGTAGGCGCCGTTGAGCGCATCGATGTAGTCGCGGTTCATGTCGCGCTCGAAGCTGCGGCCGCGCCGCGCGATGCGCTCCATGAGCACGTCGGTCGAGGCCTGCAGGAAGATCACCAGGTCCGGCTGCAGGATGCGCTGCTCGAGGATCGTGGCCAGCTGGTCGTAGAGCACGAGCTCGTCGTCGCGCAGGTTCAGGTTGGCGAAGATGCGGTCCTTCGCGAACAGGTAGTCCGAAACCACCGACTGGGCGAAGAGGTCGCCCTGCAACAGGCCCTGCTGCTGGCGGTAGCGGCTGAGCAGGAAGAAGAGCTGGGTCTGGAAGGCCAGGGCCGAGCGGTCCTGGTAGAACTTCACGAGGAAGGGGTTCTCCTCCACGACCTCCAGGTTCACCTGGGCGCCGAGGTGGCCCGCCAGGCGCTTGGTGAGGCTGGTCTTGCCCGCCCCGATCACGCCTTCCACGACGATGTAACGCCAGGGCAGCGCCGCCGCCGCCGCGCCTCCGTGCTCAGCCATCGTTCCCGTCCCAGGCCAGGGTTCCGCCGGGCAGGGGGCGCACCGGGGGCCCGCCTGCGGCGCGGATGATCGCACGAACCGCCCCGACTGTCAGCCCCGAATCGGGCAGGATCAGGCCGGGGTCCAGTTCCGCGAGCGGTTCCAGCACGAAGGCGCGTTCCCGCAGGCGGGGGTGGGGGATCACCAGGTCCGGCTCGCGCACGAGCCGGTCTCCGAACAGCAGGATGTCCAGGTCGAGGATCCGCGGCCGCAGGTGGGTGGCGGGCGGGCGGCCGCAGTCCCGCTCGATCCTCTGCAGGGCCGTCAGCAACGCGCGCGGCGCGAGGACCGTCGCGATGCGGGCGCAGGCGTTCAGGTAGGGGGGCTGCGCCCCGCCGGGACCGACGTAGGCGGTCTCCCAGATCCCGCTGCAGTCCAGGGGCCGCACGCCGTCCAGGGCGCCCACGGCCGCCCAGCCCCGCCGCAGCGACGCCAGCCGGTCGCCCAGGTTGCTGCCCAGGCCGAGCGTCACCGTCTCTTCGCCGGGACGTCGCCCCGCCGGGTCGGGGCTCTCCGTCACTGGATGGACTCCCCGTGGCCGTGCCTGTGCAGGGGTTTGCGCGCCTTGCGGGACAGCAGGTCCTCGCGGGTGCGGTCGATGGTCACCGACACACTACCGAGGAAGTTCTTGATGGGCGGGTTCGGCTTGTGGACCGTGACGGTCGCCGCGTCCAGCGCGAACTCGGTCAGCAGCATGTCGCAGATGCGGCCGGCCAGGGCCTCCAGCAGCTGGAACGACTCCCCCGCCGTCAGCTCGATGATCCGCTGGTGGACCAGGGTGTAGTCCAGGGCGTCCTGCATGGAGTCGCTGACCGCGGCGCCCTGCACGTCGGTCCAGAGCTCCACGTCGATGACGAAGCGCTGCCCCAGCTCGCGCTCGGCCGGGTGCGCCCCGTGGTAGGCGTAGACGTCGATGCCGGTGAGTCGGATGCAATCCATCACAGCCTCCTGAACCGTTCCGCGGCCTCGGCCAGCCGCTCGTCCGGGGCCGTCAGGGACAGCCGGAACCAGCCCTCGCCCCCGCTGCCGAAACCCGTGCCGGGGGTCGTCACGACCGCTGCGTCCGCCAGCGCGCGCCGGCAGAAGCCGAAGCTGTCCTCGCCCCGCGGCACGCGCGCCCACACGTAGAACGTGGCCTCGGTCGCGAAGACCTCGAAACCCGCGGCGCGCAGCGCGCCCGTCATCAGACGGCGGCGGGCCGGGTAGACCGCCATGACGTCGCGCAGCAGGTCCTCGCCCGCCGGCGCGAGCGCCTGCGCGGCCACCTCCTGGACCGCCGAGAACACCCCGCTGTCGATGTTCTGCTTGACCTGCTCCAGGGCGGCGATGACCTCGGGATGGCCCGCCGCGAAACCGACGCGCCAGCCCGTCATGTTGAACATCTTCGAAAGGCTGTGGAACTCCACGACGCGCTCGTGCGCCGGGTCCGCCTCGCGCAGCAGCGACGCCGGGCGGCAGCCTTCCGGCACCACCTCGAGGTAGGCCGCGTCGCTGGCGACCACGGCGCCCGTGCCGCGCAGGGCGGCGACGACGTCGGCGTAGAAGCCGGGCGCGGCGGTGGCGCCGGTGGGGTTGTTCGGGTAGTTCAGGAACAGCAGGCGCGTGCGCGCGCCGGCGGCGGCGGCCAGGGCCGCGGGGTCGGGCAGGAAGCCGCGCGCGGCGGTGAGCGGGAAGTATCGCGGCGCGCCCCCGGCCAGCAGCGTGGCCGACGCGTACACCGGGTAGCCGATGTCCGGCACCAGGACCTCGTCCCCCTCCTCCAGCAGGGCCAGCGGCAGGTGCGCGAGCCCCTCCTTGCTGCCGATCAGGGCCAGGACCTGGGTCTCCGGGTCGACCGTGACGCCGTGGCGGCGCTGCAGCCACGCCGCCGCGGCCTGGCGCAACGTCGCCGAACCCCGGTTGGCCGGGTAGCGGTGGTGCTCCGGGCGGCGGATCGCCGCGGCCATCGCGTCGAGCAGGGGCGCCGGCGTGGGCCGGTCGGGGTCGCCGATGCCCAGGTCGATGACGTCGCGCCCGGCGGCCAGCGCGGCGCGCCTGGCGCGGTCGATCTCGGTGAAGAGGTAGGGCGCGAGGCGCTGCAGTCGGGACATGGGGGCTCCAGTCGGCATGCGGCGTCGTTCGGGCAGGGAAAGCCCCGCGCCGCCTGGGCCGTTGCCGCCCTGGGCAGTCGCGGGGCTGGACGTCGGCGGTGCCGTCAGCGGCCGGCGTTCTGGCGCTGGCGCTGGCGGATCTCCTCGAGCTGGTCCTGCCGCTGCATCTCTTCCTGCGACCAGAACTTGTACTCGCCGGTGGCGTTGGCCGCCACCCAGCGGAACTTCTCCTTGGCCTCCATGTAGCGCCCGGCGCCCTCGAGAGCCTTGCCCTGGGCGTAGACCAGGTAGACCTTCTGCGACTCGTCCTCGGCGGTTGCGAGGAACTTCTCGGTGACCGCGAGGGCCTCGTCGGTGCGGTCGGCCTTCGTCAGCAGCTCGGCGTATTCGCTCGCGCTCTTGCTGTCCGACGGCTTCAGCTCGAGGTACTGACGGTAGGCCGCCACCGCGGCGTCGGTCTGGTTCAGCCTGGTGCGGCAACGCGCCAGGTTCAGCAGCACGTTGTCGCGGCGGCTGCTCTCGGGGTTGTTCTTGAGGAAGGAGTCGCAGAGGTCGGCGGCGCCCGTGTAGTCGCCCGCGCGCATCTTCTCGACGATCAACTGGTAGCCCGTGCTGCCGCCCGCCTGCGATCCGTACTCGGAGGCCTTCACCGCGTACAGGTCGGCCTCCTTGAGGTTGCCGAAGCCGCGCTCGCGCTCGGCCGCGGCCCGACAAGCCTTCGTCAGCTCGGGCAGGACCTTCTCGCGCAGGTTCGGGCAGCCGTCCAGCACCTGTTCGAAGGACTCGACGGAGCGGGGGAAGTCCTTCACCGCGTTGTGCATCACGGCCAGGTTGAACAGGATCGAGCAGTCCTCGGGCGCCAGCCGGCTGGCGTTGACGTACGCCTGGCGGGCGAGGCGGTACTCCTTCAGCTTCGCGTAGGTCTTGCCCAGGTCCATGTAATCGCCGGACTGGGCTTCCTTGCCGCGCACTTCGATGAGGCGCTCGAAGGTGGTGCGCGCCCGCGCGAAGTCCTCGGTGGCGAAGTAGGCCTTGCCCAGGTACTTCAGCGAATTGGCGTGCTCGGGGCAGATGCTCAGCGCCGACTGCAGCTGCGGGATCGCCTGGGTCCAGCTCTGGGCCTTGATGAAGTCTCCCGCCTGCGAGAAGGCGAAGTCGGCTTCCTTCTGCTGGCCCTCGGGGCAGCCGGCTAGCACGGGGCTGACCGAGGTCGCAACCAGGAGGCACAGGACGACGAGCGACATCGGGATCTGGATCCGTCTCGGCACGGGACACCTCCGTCGCGACCCGGTGGCCGCGGTGCGATGATCGAGGGGGCGCTGGTCCGGGATCTGATGCGGACACGGGAACATAGGACATCCTCCGGATCGTGTCAACGAGGGCCGGCGCCCGACGGGGCGCTCCCGTCGGCGGGAGCGGCGCTTCCCCCGTTCAAACCCCGCTGCCGCCTTCGGTTCCCCGGCCGCCGGTTCCCGGCGGCTCGTCGTGGTCCCGCGCCACACCCGGGTCGTCCACCGCCAACCGCAGGACGGGCACCCCCGCCGCCCGGATGAGGTCGCGCATGGCGCCGTCGTGGGCCGCTGGATCGCGGCCGCGCCACGGCGCGCACGGCATCACGACGGGATGCCCGCGGACCCCGTCGTGGGTCGGGACGACGACCGCCGCCGGTTCCCGCCGCGAGGTCCCGGCCAGCAGCCGGCAGGTCGCGACGGCGACGTGCGGCACGTCGACCGGATGCAGCCACAGGTGCGTGGCGCGGGCGCCGAGGCGGGCGACCGCCGCCAGGACCGAGGCGGCGGTGTCGCCGCCCGACGGGTGGAGCGCCCAGACCGGCCGCAGGCGCCGCGGCAGCGCGCCGGCGTAGCCCGCGGCCAGCGCCGGCGTGGTCACGATGCAGAGCGGGCGGCCGTCGTCGTCGTGCAGTTCCGCCACCCGGCGCAACAGCGGACGCGGGTCGTCCGGCAAGACGACGAGCCCCTTCGGCGCGCCCATGCGCCGCGAATCGCCGCGGGCCAGGATCACGGCCCAGTCGCGCCGGTCGACGTCCGTGCTCATGCGCCCGCCGCCCGCGGCGGTCCTTCGGCGCGGTAGACCGCGCGCAACCGCGGCTGCGGACCCCGCACCTCGCCCAGGACGAGCAGCGGCACGTCCCGCTCCGCCATCAGACGCCCGAGCGCCGCGAACAGGCCGATGCTGTCGAGGCAGTCATCGAGCCTCAGCAGGGCCGGAGCCGCCGGCGTGCCCGCCGCCGCGCGCGACAGCAGGCCCGCCGGCCCGCAGACGACGTCCGACAATTCGTCCCAGCCTCGCTCCGCGAAGCCGGTCAGCGGCACGACCGGCACGACCAGCGACGTGCGCACGGGCAGGACCGGGTCCGCCGTCGCGGCGGCCGCCAGCACCACGCCGCCGGGCTGCTCCCCGGCCAGGTCGTCGACGGCCGCCGCATCAAGACCGCCGTCGCCGAGCCCGCAGCACCGGCACGCCACGCCCTCGGCGGCGAGCGCCGCGGCGGCGGCGTCGCGCAACCGCAGCGCGTCTTCGTGGCCGAACCAGACCACGACGTGGCCGCCGTCGCGCGGCAGGAAGGCATGCCAGGGTACGAGGAACTCAAAGCCCATGTCGACCGCCTCCCGGCGCGGCGGCCAATCGCGCGTACCACGCCGCCAGCGAGGCGACCATCCGGTCGCGATGGTAGACCGCATCGACCCGCCGCCGACCCGCCGCCCCCCGGCGCGCAGCTTCGACGGGGTCGGCCAGCAGCTCCGCCAGCGCCGACGCGAGCGCCGCCGGATCACCCGGCGTCACGAGCCAGCCCGTTTCGCCGTGCACCGTCACCTCGGCGACGCCGGTCGGCAGGCGCGTGGCGATCACGGGCAGGCCGGCGGCCATCGCCTCGAGCTGGAC
Source organism: Gemmatimonas sp. (assembly GCA_013824755.1). Lineage (GTDB taxonomy): Bacteria > Krumholzibacteriota > Krumholzibacteriia > LZORAL124-64-63 > LZORAL124-64-63 > PNOJ01. Next base: position 8,828 of record PNOJ01000042.1, on the reverse strand, counting down.
CAGACCGAAGGTCTCGGCCCGCATCAGGCTCGGCAGCACGAGCGCCGCGGCGCCGCCCATCAGCGGCCGCAGCGCCGCGTCGTCCAGGGCGCCCCGCAGGCGGACCCGCCCCGCGAGATCGGGACGGGCCGCGCGGCGCGACAGCGCGGCGCGCAACGGGCCGTCGCCCACGATATCCAGCTCCGCGTCGGGCAGGCGCGCCACCGCGTCGAGCAGCACCTCGACGCCCTTGTAGTAGACCAGCCGGCCGACGAAGAGCAGGGGGCCGCGCCCGGGGTGCGACGACGCGCGCCACGGGGCGGGGTCGATGCCGAAGGGGATGACCGCCGTGCGCGGGGCATGCGGCGCCAGCAGCGGCGACTGCTCGCGCAGGCTCGCCGTCGAGACCGCGACGCCGTCACAGCGCTCCAGCAGGCGGCGGACCAGCGGGCGCAGCAGGACGCCGCCCAGCCGCTGACGCGTGATGTCGGCGTGGTACCACACGGTCAGGCGGGACCCGCCGAGCTCGCGCCCGAGCAGCAGCAGCGCCGCGGCGGCCAGGGGGTTGGGCCAGTGGAGGGTGACGACGTCGGGGCGCCGCCGCAGCAGCCGCCGCAACTCGGGCAGCAGGTCGGGCATGAGCGGCTGCGAGGCCGGCGCCGCGACGACGCCGCAGCGCACCAGCTCGCCGCCCGGCCCCGCCGCCGCGTTCAGGGCCTCGCGGGTCGTCGTGCGGCTCGGCCCCGCCACCAGCACGTCGACCGTCTCGCCGCGGGCGAGCAGGCCCTCGGTGATCGCGGCCAGGACCGTCTCCATCCCGCCCTTGGCGGGCGGGTAGTACTTGCCGATCTGCAGGATGCGCATGGTCCGCCTAGAGTAGCCGATGACGGCGGGTCGACCAGCACAAAAAGAAGAGGGCGACCCGCGGGGGCCGCCCTCGCCTCGCGCGGAACGCGACGGACTACATCATGTCCATCCCGCCCATGCCGCCCATGCCGCCGCCGCCGCCGGCCATCGGCTTGTCCTTCTCCGGCTCGTCGGTGACGCAGGCCTCGGTGGTCAGCAGCAGCGCCGCGATCGAGGCGGCGTTCTGCAGGGCCGAGCGGGTCACCTTGACCGGGTCGATGATGCCGGCCTCGAACATGTCCTCGTAGATCATCTTGGCCGCGTTGAAGCCGACGTTCGCCTTCTTCTCGGCGCGCAGGTGCGCGACGACCAGCGAGCCCTCGACGCCGGCGTTCTCGGCGATCATGCGCACCGGCTCCTCGACCGCCCGGGCCACGATGTCGCGGCCGACGGCGGCCTCGCCCTCGAGCTTCAGGTCGGTGATGGCCTTGGCCGCGCGCAGCAGCGCCACGCCGCCGCCGGCGACGATGCCCTCCTCGACCGCCGCGCGGGTGGCCGACAGGGCGTCCTCGACGCGGTGCTTCTTCTCCTTCATCTCGGACTCGGTCATCGCGCCGACGCGGATGACCGCGACGCCGCCGGCCAGCTTGGCCAGCCGCTCCTGCAGCTTCTCGCGGTCGTAGTCGCTGGTCGTGTCCTCGATCTGGGCGCGGATCTGCTGGATGCGCGCCTTGACGTCGGCCGACTTGCCCTTGCCGCCCACGATGGTGGTGTTGTCCTTGTCGATGGTGACCTTCGAGCAGCGGCCCAGGTCGGCGGTCGTGGTGTTCTCCAGCTTCAGGCCGGCGTCCTCGCTCATGACGCGGCCGCCGGTCAGCACGGCCAGGTCCTCGAGCATGGCCTTGCGGCGGTCGCCGAAGCCGGGCGCCTTGACCGCGGCGACCTGCAGGGTCCCGCGCAGCTTGTTGACGACCAGCGTGGCCAGGGCCTCGCCGTCGATGTCCTCGGAGACGATCAGCAGCGGGCGGCCCATCTGCGCGACCTTCTCGAGGATCGGCAGGATGTCCTTCATGGTGCTGATCTTCTTGTCGTGGACCAGCAGGACCGGCTCGTCCAGCTCGACCTTCATGGTCTCGGGGTTGGTGATGAAGTACGGGCTGAGGTAGCCGCGGTCGAACTGCATGCCCTCGACGACGTCCAGCTCCATCTCGGTGCCCTTGGCGTCCTCGACGGTGATGACGCCGTCCTTGCCGACCTTCTCCATCGCCTCGGCGATGATCTTGCCGATCGACTCGTCGTTGTTGGCCGAGATCGAGGCGACCGAGGCGATGGTGGCGCTGTCGCGCACGACCTTCGACTGCTTCTTCAGCGAGTCGACGGCGGCGCTGGTGGCGGCCTCGATGCCCTTCTTCATGAACATCGGGTTGGCGCCGGCGGCCAGGTTCTTCATGCCCTCGCGGATGATGACCTGGGCCAGCAGGGTCGCGGTCGTGGTGCCGTCGCCGGCGACGTCGTTGGTCTTGCTGGCGACTTCCTTCAGCATCTGGGCGCCCATGTTCTCGAAGGGATCGGACAGTTCGATCTCCTTGGCGATGGTCACGCCGTCGTTGGTGACGATGGGCGAGCCGTACTTCTTGTCGAGGATCACGTTGCGGCCGCGGGGGCCGAGGGTGATCTTCACGGTGTTGGCGAGCTGGTCGACGCCCCTCTTCAGCTTGTCGCGCGCATCGGCGTCGAACTTGATCATCTTGGCCATGTCGAAATCTCCTTTGCGGTCGTCCGTATGCCTAGAGGATGGCGAGGATGTCGCCTTCGCGCAGGATCAGGTAGTCGTTGTTGCCGACGGTGACCTCGGTGCCCGAGTACTTGCCGTACAGCACGACGTCGCCCTTCTTGACCTCGGGAGCGACGCGCTTGCCGTCGTCCGCGACGCGGCCGGGACCCACCGCCACGACCTTGCCCTGCTGGGGCTTCTCCTTGGCCGTGTCGGGGATGATGATGCCGCCCTTCATCGTCTCGGCCGCCATCGGCTCGACGATGACGCGATCCGCAAGGGGCTTGATGCTGAGAGCCATCTTCTCCGCCTCCTTCTGCCTGTGGGGAACAGGGCCGTCGGTTAGCACTCTCGGCCCGGGATTGCCAGGTCGGGAATATAGCACCCCCGGCAAGCCCCGCAACTCGGAATTCCGACATCTGCCATTCGTTCCGCCAGCGATCTGCCATCGTGTCATGCCCGCTCCGGCGCGGGGCTGAACGCAGCGCCGGGCCGCAGGGCACGACCGGTGGGAACAGGCGGACGCACAGGGGTTTGGCGGCCCCGATCGGGAACGGACCTGAAACCGCGCTTGCACTCGGCGCAGGGTCCGTTACCCTGGACCCGTCCGATCATCGACCCCCGATGGGAGCCTGCATGCTCGACCGGATCCGTTTTTGCGACCTGCTGCCGCCCCGCGTCCTGGGCGACCCCTTCGGCCTCGCCGCCGCCGGGGACGACCTCCTGCACGCCGATCCGGCCCGCGCCCTCGGCGCCGCCCATGACGTCGCCGCTCGGCTCAACGATTCCCGCCGGGCCGCCGGCGGCCCTTGGATCCACGCCGGCCAGATCCAGGCGCTGGTGCTGCTGACGGCCGCGGCGGCGGCCCTGCTGCGCCGCTTCGCCGCCGACCGGAATCCCGGCCTATGGCGCGCTGCCCGCCTCTGGCTCGAGGACGACCTCGGCCGCGACGCCGTGGCCGCGCTGCGGCAGGCGTTGGACGCGCGCGTGCGGCCTCCCGCCGCGGCGGGTCCCGACGCGCCCACCGGAGCCGATGCCGACGCCGACTGGCTGCTGCCCCTGCTGCTGCTGGGCCTCGCCGGCGGGAACCGCGCCCTCGACCCGGTGCGCGACCTGATCGACGACGCGCCCCTGCGCGCCCGGCCGGGCTACGCGCGGGCCTGGCCGAGCCTGCTGGCCTACCTCGGCCGGCTGCCGGCCTTCGACGCGCACGTCGACAGCCTGGCCGAACTGCTCGTGCTGCCGCAGCGTCTGGCCCCGGACGACCTGCTGGCCCAGCTGCTGCGCGCCCACGAGGCGTGGTCTCCCTGGCTGGGCGACGACGCCCCCCCCCTGCTGCTGGCCGCGGGCGTGCTGCACGAGGAGCGCCGCGCCCGCTTCGAGGGCGCCGGCGCCGCGCCCGAGATCAGCTTCGCCGAGGCGGCGGCCCCGACCGCCGGCGCGCCGGCCGCGAGCCGCGACGAGGAGCACGAGGCCGTCCGCTACAGCCACGACCGCGAGTGGATGCCGAGCCTGGTCCTGCTCGCCAAGAACACGCACGTCTGGCTCCACCAGTTGGCGCGCCGCTACGGCCGGCCCGTCGCCCGCCTCGACCAGGTGCCCGACGAGGAGCTGGACGAGATCGCGTCGCGCGGCGTCACCGGGCTGTGGCTGATCGGCATCTGGCAGCGCAGCCGGGCTTCGCGCACCATCAAGCAGCGGCGCGGCAACCCCGAAGCCCTGGCGAGCGCCTACGCGCTGGACGAGTACCGCGTGGCCGACGACCTCGGCGGCGAGGAGGCCCTGGCCGACCTGCGGCGCCGCGCCGAGACGCGCGGCGTGCGCCTCGCCGGCGACATGGTGCCCAACCACACCGGCCTCGACGGGCGCTGGGTCGTCGAGCGGCCCGACCTGTTCCTGGGCCTCGACCACCCGCCCTTCCCCGCCTACTCCTTCACCGGCGAGGACCTCTCGTCCGACCCGCGCGCGGCCATCCACCTGGAGGACCACTACGCCGACCACAGCGACGCCGCCATCGTCTTCCGCCGGACCGACCGCGCCACCGGCCACGCCCGCTACCTCTACCACGGCAACGACGGCACCAGCATGCCGTGGAACGACACCGCGCAGATCGACTACCTGAACCCCGCGGCGCGCGAGGCCGTGATCCAGGAAGTGCTGGCCGTGGCGCGGCGCTTCCCCGTGATCCGCTTCGACGCCGCCATGGTGCTGGCCCGCCGCCACGTGCGCCGCCTCTGGTACCCGGCGCCCGGCGAGGGCAGCGACATCCCCGGACGCGCGGCGCACGCCCTGTCGCAGGCGGCGTTCGACGCGGCCATGCCGCGGGAGTTCTGGCGCGAGGTCGTGGACCGCGTGGCGCAGGAGGCGCCCGACACGCTGCTGCTTGCGGAGGCCTTCTGGCTGATGGAGGGCTACTTCGTGCGCACGCTGGGCATGCACCGCGTCTACAACAGCGCCTTCATGCACATGCTGCGCGACCGCGACAACGCCAAGTACCGCCGCTCGCTCAAGAACGTCCTGGCCTACGACCCGGCCATCCTGCAGCGCTTCGTCAACTTCATGAGCAACCCCGACGAGGCCACCGCCGAGAGCCAGTTCGGCAAGGGGGAGCACTACTTCGGCGTGTGCGCGCTGATGGCGACGCTGCCGGGGCTGCCGCTGATCGCGCACGGCCAGTTCGAGGGCTACACCGAGAAGTACGGCATGGAGTACGCGCGGGCCTACCGCGACGAGACGCCCGACGCGGGTTTCCTGGCGCACCAGGCGACGATGATCTTCCCGCTGCTGCGCGAGCGCGCGCTGTTCGCGGGCGCCGACCTGTTCCGTCTGTTCGACCTGATCGACGACGACGGCGACGCGCAGGAAGACGTCTTCGCCCACGTGAACGGGCGCGACGGGCGGCGCTGCCTCGTCCTCTACAACAACGGGCCGGCGACGCTCACCGGGACCCTGCTGCGCTCGGCGCCCTGCCGCAACGCCCGCGGCGATCTGCGGACCGGCACCCTGGCCGAGGCCCTGGCGCTGCCCGACGCGGGAGCGGGCGTGCTGCGCCTGCGCGACCCGCGCACCGGCTTCACGCAGGAAGCCCCGCTCGCCGAGGTGCGCGAGCGGGGCCTGCGGGTCACCCTCGCCCCGTTCGAGTGCCGGGTCCTGCTCGACCCGGTCGTCGCGGGACGGAGCTGATCGTCAGCGGGTGCACTGGGCGACGAACCCCGCGATCCGCTTGACGACGCCCTTCGCGCACTCCGGCGCCGGCGGCCCGCCGGCTGCCGGCACCTCCTGCAGGCAATGGTTCAGGCCCGCCGCCACCGTGCAGGCCACCTTCAGGTGGCCCTGCGCGTTGAGCCACTCCTTCAACGCCGTCGCCTCCGTGGACGGGACCGCGTCGTCGCGGTCCCCGTGCAGCAACATCAGCGGCAGGCCCGCCGCCAGCAGGGCCGGCCGCGGGTCGCGACTCAGGAACGACGCCAGCCAGGGCGCGTCCGCGGGCCGCGGCAGCGCGGCGTGCAGGTCGGCGCCGGGCGACGTCGTCGCCCCCACCAGGATCAGCCCCCGCACCGGCCGGCCGGCCTGCGCGCAGAGGGCGGCGGCCTCCCCCGCCAGCATGCCGCCCTCGCCCTGGGCCAGCAGCAGGAGCCGCCCGGGATCCAGGCCGGCGGCGGCGCCCAGCGCGGCGGCGGCGGCGGCGGCGTCGCCTGCCATGGCCTCGAGCGAGAGCGCGCCGTCGACGGGCGCCCGCGGTTCGTAGCGCAGCGTGGCGACGCCGGCCGCCGCCAGTTCCGCGGCCAGGTGCGCGTAGAATCCGAAACCGTCGGCCGCAGCGTCGCGGCCCGACTGCGACGGGCCGGCGATCAGCACGACCCCCGCGACCCCGGCGGCCGCGTCCTTGCCCGGCGGCGGCACCGTCAGCGTGGCGGCCAGCGTGGCGCCGTCGGCCGCGACCGTCGTCTCGACGCCGCCAGGTCCCGCGACGGCGCCGCCCCCCGCCGCGCCGCCCGTCGCCAGGATGCGGCCCTGGGGCGTCTCGACGCCGAAGAAGCTGCCGTCGGGATGCTGGTGGATCGTCAGGACGATCGGCTGCTTCAGTTCCTTGTGCGTCACGGTCAGCTCGAAGCTGCGCACGGGCACCTCGGCCCCTTTTTGCGCGAGCGCGCCGCTCCCCAGGCCGCGCACGGCCAGGTCCAGCTTCTGCAGGCCGTTGGTGGCCGACAGGTTCCCGACGTAGGTCGCGGCGTCCTGGGGCGCGAGCAGGTCGCTGAGGGCCATCAGCGCCGTGGCCGCGCCCTGCGGCAGGAAGACCGCCTGCGCGGGCAGCTTCTCGGCGGGCACGGGCATCTGCGAACCGTTCACCGTGGCCGTGACCTGGGGCTTCCCGTCCGGCACGTGGACGCTCACGATCTCGAGCTCCTGCTCGGGCATCTTCAGCCAGGACGTGGAGCGCACGAAGCTGCGCAGGTCGGGTGTCATCTCCAGGGTCCACTTCAGGCTCGTGGTGCCCCGGATGGTGCCGCCGCCGCGGTAGACCACGCGCCCGTCCGCGTGCACGGTCCTGACGGCGGTCATCCAGCCCGCGTTGGCGCCGTCGGCCTCGACCAGGAAGTGGAGCGAATCGACGGGGGCCTTGCCGGGCAGGGCCGCGGCGGCGCGCGGCGCCGGGCAGGCCAGCGCCAGGGCCAGGGCCAGGACGAGCGCGAGCGACGGCAGGGCGGGCACGGGACGCGCGCGGGCGCGGGATCGGCGCATGTCGGACCTCCGGGCCTGGGGACGGCGACGGGCGGGGAGCGCGGGCCGCGCGGCCCCGCCGACGATCAGCAAACGGGACGGCCGTGCGAGCGTCAAGCAAGGATCGGGCGCGCTCAGCGGCCGGCGGCGGCGCCGAGCAGCGCGGCGCCCTTCAACGTCCAGAGCGGGTCGCGCCGCCAGCGTCCGGTGCCGGGGAAGGGCGCCGCCTCGTCGCCGAGCAGGCCCGACTGCCCGCCGGTCAGCACCACGGTCAGGGCGCCGTGGCGGTCCAGCAGCGCGCCGATTGTCCCGACCACGCCGTGGACGCCGACGAGGTAGCAGCCGGCGACCAGGGCGCCGTGGGTGTCGGGCTGCGCCTCGGCCGGCGCCGGCGCGGGTACGACGGGGTGCAGGCGCGAGGCCCGTTCGCCGAGCGCGCGGGCGGCGAGGCCGGCCCCGGGTGCGATCAGTCCGCCCACGAAGACGCCGCCCACCAGGACGTTGAACGTGGTGGCGGTGCCCATGTCCACCACGAGCGCGTCGCGCAGGCCGGCGCCGACCGCGGCCGCCATGTCGCAGAAGCGGTCCGCGCCCGTGGCGGCGGGCTCGGCCAGGGCCGTCGCGAAGGGCAGCGGCGAGGCGTGGTCGGCGGCGACGGCGCCGGGCAGCCCCGCCAGCAGCACGGCGGTGACCTCGGGCACGACCGAGGCGACGGCGGCGCGCCGCAGGTCGTGGCGGCGCGCCAGCGCGGCGAGCCCGTCGCACAGCCGCGCCCGCCCGTCGCCGTCGCGCGGCGTGGGCAGGTGCACGAGCTCCGCGAAGCGGATGCCGTCGGTGCCGGTCGCGTCCGCCGGCGACCAGACGGCCGCGCTGGTGCGGGTGTTGCCGACGTCCACCACGAGCATGATCAACCCCTCCCCGGTCCCGGCGGCGACGTCGGGCCGATGCCGAGCACGTGCACGTCCCCGGCCAGCGCCGTCGACACGCGCCCGTCGCCGTGCCGCAGCAGCAGCGCCCCGGTGTCGTCGATCCCGATCGCGAGGCCCTCACGACGCTCGCCGCCGCTCGCCAGCGCGACGCGGCGGCCGGCCAGTTCGTCGACGCGATCGTAATCGCTGCGGCAGTCGTCCCAGCCCGCGGACAGGAACCGTTCCAGCCCGTCGTCCCAGCGGCGCAGCACCGTCCCGGCCAGATCGCCCAGCGTCCGCCAGCGCGCGGGGTCCGCTGGCAGGACCGCGGCCCGCGCGCGCACGTCGGGCGGGAGGTCCGCCGGCAGGCGCCCGACGTTCAGGCCGAGACCCGCCACCAGGCGGGGCCGCGGCGTCAGCACCATGAAGTCCAGCAGGATGCCCCCGAGCTTGCGCCCGTGGAGGAAGACGTCGTTGGGCCACTTCAGGCGCACCGGCAGGCCCGTCAGTCCTTCCAGGGCGAGCACGGCGGTCAGGCCCGTCCAGACCGCCAGGCCGGCGACGGGCGGCGACGGCACCGGGTCGATGTTCCAGGACAT
>PNOJ01000041.1 GCA_013824755.1 Gemmatimonas sp. | reverse complement strand
CGGCGCCGTCGACCACGGCGAACCCCGCGGGGGCGTCGCGCTCGGCCCGCACGCGCCACCAGACGGTGTGCTCGGCGCGGTCGCGCACCGGCCCGGCCGCCACGGCCAGGCCCGCTGCGGGTACGAGTCGAGGCGATCCGGGGACGCGCCCTCGGCGTAGAGCGCCGTGACCAGGATCTCCTCGCCGGCGCGCAGGGCGCGGCGCTGGAAGCGCGCGTCCAGCTGCACGATCGCCAGCAGCGCCAGCGGCAGCAGCACCAGCAGCGCCGGCAGCGACACCAGCAGGTAGCGCAGGTTCGCCGCCAGCAGCCGCGCCTGCAGGCGCGCCATCACGGCCAGCGAGTCCTGGTACAGGCTCAGCTCGTAGAGGCTGCCGGTCAGCTCGCGCCGGCGGCGGGCCAGCAGGTCCTGGTTCGTCGTGAGCTTGAACAGCCACAGCATCGCGACGCCCGCGAGGGCCGACACCACGGCCAGGCCCGCCCACGGCGCCCCGCCGAAGGGGCGCAGCAGCAGGTCGAACAGGCCGTTCAGCAGCGAGGCGATCCAGGTCACCGCGGACTCCTCAGGAGATGTAGCCGAGCCCCTGCATGCGCTTGCGGATCTCGTCCTCGGAGGCGCCGCCCTCCTCGAACTTCGCGATCTCGCGCTCCAGCACGTGGCGGACGAACTCCTCCGGCGAGGCGTAGCCGGCGATCCCGGCGTACTTGCGGATCTTGGCCAGCAGGGCCTTGTCGATCTTGACGACGGGTCCGAACATCAGCGACCTCCCGTGAAGAGGGGGCTGCCGACCATCTCCGGCAGCGGCGCGATCCCGAACAGGGAGAGGAACGTCGGGGCCAGGTCCAGCAGGGTCGGGTCGGCCTTGTCGATCCGGCGGCTGCTGATGATGATCCCGGGCACCTCGTCGGCGGCCATGCAGTGGTCGCCGCTCCACTTCATCATGTTGTCGGCGAACGTGGCGTCGGGCACCTCGCCCAGCGCCGACTCGTTGGAGCCGCGGAAGCCGCGGTGGTAGCCCAGGACGATGTCCGGCGCCTCGGCCGCGTGCGGGCCGTGGTAGACCTCGTCGGTGCGGTAGGCGTACTTGATCGCCCGCCCGCCGGTGACGGGGTCGGTCACGGCCTCGAGGCCGGCGACCAGTTCCCGCAGCAGGGCTTCGCGCCCCGCGCCCGGGTCGACGATCCCGCGCTCCTCACGCCCCTGCAGGTTGAGGTAGAGCCCGTTGATGCCGATGGCGTAGGCCCGGGTGCGGTTCCAGTCGATCCCCGACAGGTAGGTCACGTCCTGCGGTGCGACCCCGGGCTCCAGGACCAGGTACCCGTGGTCCAGCAGCCAGCGGTTGACGTGGAAGGAGCGGTGGTAGGGCGCGAAGCCGTGGTCGCTCAGCACCAGCACCAGCGTCTCGTCGTCCACGTGCTCCAGGGCCAGGCCCAGTGCGCGGTCGCAGTTGCGGTAGACGTCGCGGATGCGCTGCTCGTGGCGCGCGGCCTCGACGTCGTGCCGCGGCGAATCGTGGTCCATGTTGCGCCAGAAGGTGTGGCTGGTCTGGTCGGGGCTGTTGAAGTAGAAGAACAGGAAGCCGCTCGTCTGCGTCGCGAAGCGGTCCAGCTCGTTGCGCAGCTGGCGCTCGCGCTCCTCGAAGACCAGCGACGACTGCGACACGTAGTCGTCGTCGTCGAAGGCGCCCTCCTCGAGCGCCTTGGTGTCGTCGGGCAGGCCCTGCGTGTAGAAGGGGCCCAGGGCCGCGGCCAGCTCGCGCGACCAGTCCGCGGGCGTGCTGATGGGCATCTCCGGCGCGGCGGGGTCGAGGTTCACCGGCGTGACGTACAGCTTGAACGTCGGCGAGACCTCCTTCAGGTAGAAGCGGCAGACGCCGCGCACGGTCTTCAGGGCGGGCACCAGGCGGAAGCGCAGGGTGACCCAGTCGCTCCACTCGCCCTGCTTCAGCAGGAAGCGCTCGCCGTCGACGTCGAACAGGGCGCTGCCGTGCTCGCGGTCCACCACGGCCTCGAAGGGCAGCCGCGCTTCCGGGTCGCCCGCGCGGTAGGTGTTGGCCGGGCCGACCAGCTCGCCCCACACGCGGCCGTCCCGCACGGCGACCGGCACGTGGCGCCCGCCGGACATCTCGACCTCCTCCGCGAGGTCCTCGGTGAAGTAGCTGTAGATGCCGTACGTGCCCAGGATGTCGGGCGTGCCCATGCCCGACAGGGTGTGCGACTCGCACTCGACCGGCGGGAAGTTGGCGGGCACCTTGAAGACGGTGGCGTCGACGCCGGCCCGGTCCAGCAGCTGCCAGAAGGCGACGCCGTCGCGCAGGTTCTCGACGTGGCCCTCGTCGCGCGGGAACTTCCAGGGCCCGACCTTCCACCAGCGCTGCGGCTCCATGGCCTGGGCGGCCGACAGGTAGGGCGTCAGCGTGGCCGGGTTGCGGTGGATGAAGTCGAAGATGCCGTGGCCGCCGGGGTCCATGCCGGTGATGAAGTTCGACCAGGCCACCGGGGACTGGGGCGGGATCGCCGTGCCCAGGCTGCGGTAGTCGCCGCGCGCGATGAGGGCGTCGAAGTTGGGCATCGAGCCGTCGGCGCGGAACCGGTCCAGCAGCTGGGGGTCCATGCCGTCGAAGCCGATGCACAGCACCTTCGGCAGTTCCCGGGGCTGCGTCGCGCCGACGGCCGCGGCCGCGAGCAGCGGGACCGCGAGCGCGGCCAGGGCGAGGGTCGTTGCGGTGCGGCGCGGCGTCACGAAGCATCTCCTTCGGGCAGCAGGCTGCAGCCGGTCATCCAGGCCGGCTTCGCGATGCCGAACAGGTCCAGGATGGTCGGCGCGAGGTCGGTCAGCGCCGGCTTCGCCGCGGCGAACGGCAGCGACGAGAAGAGGATCCCCGGCACCAGGCGGGGGTCGACGCAGTGGTCGCCCGACCAGCTGCGGGTGTTGTCCTCGAAGACGTCGGCGGTGACCCGTCCCACCGCGGCGTCCCAGCCCGTGCGCCAGCCGGCCTTGTAGCCCACCACCAGGTCGGGGCCGTTGCCGACGTACGGGCCGTGGTAGCACTCCCGGCCGTCCCAGACGCCGTTGACGCAGGCGCAGCCGCGGCCGGGGTCGCGCAGCTCCCGCAGCTTCGCCGCCAGCTCCAGCTTCAGCGCGTCGGCCGCGCCGGGCTCCACGATCCCGCGGGCCTCGCGGCCCTTCAGGTTGAGGTAGAAGCCGCCGAGCCCCGTGGCGTAGGCGCGGGTGCGCGACCAGTCCACGCGCGTCGGTTCGACCCGGACGCCCGGCGCGAGGGCCGGCGGGGGGCCCGCAGCGGGGTCGTCCAGCAGGCGCAGGTAGCCGTGCTCCCGCAGCCAGGTGTTGAGGTTCACGCCGCGCTGGAAGGTCTTGAAGCCGTGGTCCGAGACCACCAGCAGCACGTCGCCGGGCCGCAGCCGCGCCATCGTCTCGCCCACCAGCGCGTCGGCGCGGTCGTAGAGGTCGCGGATGGCGTGGCGGTGGCGCGCGACGTCCTTGCCCGCGTTGGCCGGGTGCGCGGGGTCGAGGTAGCGGAAGAACATGTGTTGGATGCGGTCGGTGGCGTCGAAGACGACCGTGATCGAGCCGGTGCGCTGGCGGTCGAGCGCGTGGAAGAACTGCCGGCGGCGCTCCTCGTGGATCTCGTAGGCCTGGTCCAGGAAGGCCTGCTCGTCGATGACGCGCTCGTTCAGGGCCCAGGTGTCCTCCGCCAGGCCCAGCGTGGCGAACGGCCCGTGCAGCTTGCCCAGGGCGACGGCGTAGTGGGCGGGGTGGGAGATGGTCAGCGCCGGCTTCTCGGGGTCGAGGTGCACCGGCGTCACGTAGAAGCCGACCGGCTCCTCGAAGCTCGTGACGCGGAACTTGCAGATGCCGTGCGCGGTCAGGCCGGGCCCGGCGCGGAAGGCGACGCGGATCCAGTCGCTGTTGCGGTCGGCGCCCAGGGTGAACGCCCGCCCGCCCACACGGAAGTGCGCCAGGCGGGTCGCGGCGTCGATGCGCACTTCCATCGGCACGCTGAGCGGCCGCCCGTCGAGGTCGTCGGGGCCGGCCAGCCGCGCGCGCCAGAGGTCGCCGTCGCGTTCGAGGCGGTTGCGCACGCCGCCGATCGTCTCGCTGTCGGCGACGGGGGCGACTCCGGCGGATGCGCCGTCGATCGGGGCGCCCTGCTCCGGGTCCGCGCTGTACCAGGAGAACGTGCCCTGGGTGCCGCGCAGGTCGGGCACGCACATCGCCGACAGCATCTGCCCGTCGACCTTCTCGGGGGGGAAGGTGATCGGCACGCGCAGCACCGTGGCCTTGACGCCGTGCTCGCCCAGCACCTGCCAGAAGGCCTTGCTGCGCCGCAGCAGCTCGAAGCGGGGCTTGCCCAGCGGCAGCCGCCAGGGTCCCAGTTTCAGCACGCGGTCCGACGTCTCGAGGCGGGTGGAGGAGAGCACCGGCAGGCAGGTGCGCAGGTCGCGATTCAGGAAGTCGAAGATGTTGTGGCGGCCCGCGTCGACGCCGGTGGCGAATCCGGACCACGCGACGGGCGACATCGCGGGCGTGGTCGTGGACAGGGGCCGGAAGCCGCCCTGCGCGGCGAGGCGGCGCAGGTGGGGCAGGCGGCCCTCGCGCAGGCCCTGCTTGACCAGGCCGGGGTCCAGCCCGTCGAGCCCCAGCACGACGACCCGCCGGGCGCGGGCCCGGCGCAGGCGTCGCCGGCCGCGCAGGTACCGCAGCAGCGTGCGCAGGGGCCACAGCAGCAGCGCGCCCAGCGCCACGAACACGCCGGCCAGGCCGAACAGCACCGAACCGCCCAGCGCGAACCCGGCGCCGGGGCCGATGTACGCCGCGGCGGGCGCGGCCGCGCCGACGGCGGCCAGCCCGACGAGGACGGCGAGGCCGCGTCCGCGCGCGAGGCGCGGTCCGTTCTCGCAGTGTCGGCGGTGCGTGCGGCGCGGCATGGCATGTCCCGGTCAAGTGGTCCGGCGTGCGCGGCGGGGACGACCGTTCAGGATAGGTGAACAGGGTCGCGATGGCATCCCAAAACCGTCCCGGGAAACCCGCAACGGCGTTTATTTCTGCAGCGCGTAGGCCGCGATGACGCTGGCGGTGTAGTCGGGCTCCTCGAGCATCACGAAATGCCCGACCCCGGGCATCGTCTTGAACGCGATGGTGCGCGCTCCGGCGAAGCCGTAGCTGTCGAGGAACTGCTGCGCGAGGTTGGGGTCGGGCAGCAGCGAGCCGCTGCCGATCACCAGGATCGGGATGTCGAGGCCGTTCAGCTCGTCGGTCAGGTCGAAATCGAAGCTGTCCAGCAGGAGCTGGGTGAGGGTGATCTGCTCGGTGCGCAGGGCCTGGTCGACGAGGCGGTCGGCGATCACCTTCTCCTGGCTGAGCATCCCGAAGTAGTTGGCCAGGTACGCGTCGTAGTTGTTGGCGAGCTGGTCGGCGACCTGCACCTTCGCCTCGCGCGGGGCCGACTGGCGCGGCACGGCGTCGATCAACACCAGGCGGCGGACCTGCTCAGGATGGTCGAAGGCGTAGGTCATGGCGACCAGGCCCCCGAAGCCGTGCCCCACCAGCACCGGCGTGTGGATGCCCTCCTCGGCCAGGAACCGGCCGAGATGGGCGGCCACCGAGGCGATGGTCGCGTCCTTGATCGGCGGGGTGCGGCCGTGGCCGGGCATCTCGTAGGACCAGACACGGAACCCCAGCTGCAGGCGGGGCGTCACCGCTTCCCAGATCGAGGCGTCGGAGCCGATGCCGTGGATCAGGACGACGTCGCTGCCGAGCGGGTCGAACGGCGCTGTCGCGTCTTCGGCGGCGGCGATCGTCGCGCCGAGGATCAAGAAGGACAGCAGCAGCGTGAGGGCGTTCGGCAGCGCACGCGTCATGGGAGGGCCTTTCACGGCTCGGGGAGGGGGGGCGGTCCGCCGCTCGCTTCGAACAGGTCGCCGTCCGGCGCCACAACAACGTCGGCCGCTGCGTGTTCCCGCACCAGGGCGTCTGGCCCAGGATCAACAGAGCGATCATGGTGTATAAGCAAACGCCGCGTCGGGCCGGGGTCAAGTTGCCAGCCGTCCGCTAGACACCCGCGGGTCCGCCGACTATCATGATCCATCCGCGGCCGACCGGCCGTGTCCCAGGGAATGCCGAGAGGAAGCCGAGAGCATGAAGCCCCGACCGATCGTCATCCTCCTGCTGGCCGCCGCCGCGTTCGCGGCCCCGGCCCGCGCCCAGATCGCCCCCGCGGACACCTCCGAGGTGATCCTGCGCGACGACATGAGCGACGACGAGAAGATCGCCGCCCTCAACCGCCTGCTGGTGCTCAACCCTCGCAACTCCGAGCTGTACAACGACCTCGGCGTGATCTACGCCGGCCGCGAGGACTGGTTGTCCGCCCGTGACGCCTTCATCGCCGCCATCCAGTCCGACCCCCGCGCCCCGGCCAGCCACCGCAACCTGGGCCTGGTCATGACCAAGCTCGAGCAGTACGACATGGCCCTCTCCGAACTGGACGCCTACCGCAATCTGGCGCCGGACGGGGGTGGGGACGCCTGGAAGCTGATCGCCGACGCCCGCCGCCGCTCCGGCGACCCGGAAGGCGCCGCCGCGGCCTACGAGAGCGGCCTGGAGGCCTACGGGCAGGTGTTCGGCGCCGAGACCTGCGACCTGATCATGGGCCGGATCGTGCTGGCGGAGGCCGCGTCCGACCAGCAGACCGTCGACGCGGTGCTGGAGCGCTACGCCGCCGGGGCCCGCGACCACCTGGCCGCGACCGGGTTCGTGCCGGCCGACCGGACCGGCCTGGCGGCGAAGGCCCTGCTGGAGCGGGCGCTGCGCCGTCGCATCGACGCCGCCCAGGCCGAAACCAAGGCGGGCCGGCACGCCGCCGCGGCGGCCCTGTACGAGGCGGCGATGGTCCTGGACCCGTCCCGCCAGGACCTGCTGCCCCTGGCCGCCCTGGCCTGGTTCGATTCCGGCGACGCGATGAAGGCGAAGGTCATGGCGCGGCGTGCGACGCAGGACCAACCCGAGCGGCCGGACGGCTGGCGGGCCCTGGGCCGCATCGCCGAGGCCGAGGACCGCTCCCAGGACGCCATCGCCGCCTACACCAGCGCCTGGAACCTCGACGACTCCCAGGACGACGTGGCCGCGAAGATCGGCACCCTCTACCTGCGCGCGGGCGACAACGAGGGCGCGCGCAAGTTCATGGGCGCGGTCGTCTCCTCGCCCGACACGCCGCCGGAGATCCTCTTCAACTACGGGCTCAGCCTGCAGCGGACCGACGACCACAAGCTCGCGGTGCCGCCCTTCTACAAGGCGGTCGAGAAGGACCCCGGCCTGATCGCGGCCTGGAAGGCCCTGGCCGCGTCCCTGCGCCAGCTGGAGCGCTGGCACGAAGCGGCCGTCGCCTACGAGCGCGCCCTCGCCTCCGAACGCGACCCGAAGCTCGCGTTCCAGCTGGGCACTTGCCTGGTGAAGGACGGCCGCCCCGGGGACGCCATCGCCGCCTACCGGCTCGCCCTGGACCTCGACCCCGTCTACACGAAGGCCTGGTCGAACCTCGGCGTGGTCCAGATGCAGGTCGAGGACTACGTCGGCGCGCTCGATTCCTTCCGCACCTTGGCGGCCCTGGAGGACGACGTCTACCGGGCCCGCCTGAACGAGGGCGTCTGCCTCTACCAGCTCGGCCGCTACGAGGAAGCCATCGCGGCCTACGAGCAGGCCCTGGCCCTGCAGGAGACCTCGGCGGTCTGGGAGAACATGGGCCACGTCTTCGACAAGTTGGGGGACAAGCCGGGAGCCGCCTCCTGCTTCAAGGAAGGCAAACGCCTGAAGGCCGAGGGCAAGTGACGACCCGCCGACGCAGCGCGCGACCGCCGTTCGTCGCCAAGGTCTTGGTGTCATCGGTCTTGGCGCTGTCGGCTCTGACCGGCTGCGCGGCCCACCTGCCCCCCGCCGATCCCGGCTTCCCCCGCTTCTCGCCGGAGCAGCTGCACGCCGACGGCTATCCCGACCCGCACCACGCCCACGTCCTGCCGGGCTGGACGCCCCGCCGCGACGACGCGGGGCGCGAGCTCGGCTACCGCACCGTCTGCGACGGCCCGCGCTGGCTCGGCCGCCCCGACGTCGTGCGGGCCGCGGGCCGGCTGTCCCTGGGACCGTTCACCGTGGAGTTCGACACGGCCTACGATCCCTGCCAGATCGCCCCGCTGTTGGAGCACTGCGAAGCCGCCCTGGTCGACGCGGGCGCCCTGCTGGGCCTCGCGCCCGTGGGCGGCCTGCCGATCTTCAACCCCGACAACCTCGACGAGTACGGGCAGCTCACCGGCCAGGGACCCTGGCGCATGATGAGCTACCGCGACGGCGCCTGCACCATCCAGCCGGTGCCGGTGCTGATCGCGCGCACGCTGCTGCCCCACGCCGCCTGCGAACTGACGGCGCGCTGGCTGCTGGACGTCAACGGTTGCGGGGCGCTGCCGCTCTGGCTGCGCGAGGGCCTCGCGGTCTACGCCGCCGACCTCGGCGTCCACCTGAACAACTACATGGGCCAGTTCCGTCCCGATGGGCCGGTCCTGCTCCCGCCGGGCGAGGCCGAGGCGTTGCTGGCGGCCGGACCCTTGCCCGACCCCGAGCTCGACCGCCAGATGCACCGCCGCGCCCAGTACACCGTGTTCGTCATGGTCTGGCGGTTGGTCGAGGAGCAGGGCGGTCCGACCCGCCTGCGGGCCCTTCTCGCCGGCGTCCGCGACGGCGACGCGCCCGACGACGCCTGCCGCGCCGCGTACGGCCTGGACCTCGCGGCCCTGGCCGCGCAGCTCGACGCGACGCGGGGCCCGGAGCCCATCGGCGACGCCGTGCAGTCGCGCAGCCCCCACCTGCCCGGTGCGGCCCGCGACGGCGCCGCGCCCGAGAAACGGACCAGCGATGAGTGACACGTCCGCCGTCCGCCTGCGCTTCGCGCCCAGCCCCACGGGCTACCTGCACGTGGGCGGGGCGCGCACGGCCCTGTTCAACTGGCTCCACGCCCGCAAGGCGGGCGGCGTCTTCATCCTGCGCATCGAGGACACCGACCAGGAGCGCAGCACCGACGCCGCCCACCAGGCCATCCTGCGCAGCATGGAGTGGCTGGGCCTCGCCTGGGACGAGGGCCCCGGCGTGGGCGGCCCCTGCGGCCCCTACCTCCAGTCCGAGCGTCTGGAGATCTACCAGGAGCAGGCCGCGACGCTGCGCGCGAGCGGCCGCCTGTACCGCTGCTACTGCACCGGCGAGGAGATCGCGGCCCGCAACGTCGCGCGCGGCGAGCAGGAGAGCGCCGGCTACGACGGTCACTGCCGCGAGCTCGCCGCGGCGCAGGTCGCGGCCTTCGAGTCCGCCGGCCGCGTCCCGAGCTGGCGCCTGCGCACGCCGGACGAGGGGGAGACGTTCTGGTACGACCTCGTCTACGACAAGCGCGAGTTCCGCAACGACCTGATCACCGACCGCGTCGTGATGAAGCAGGACGGGTTCCCGACCTACAACTTCGCCGTCGTGGTCGACGACCACCTCATGCGCATCAGCCACGTGCTGCGCGGCGACGACCACGTCAGCAACACGCCCTTCCAGCTGCAGATCTACGACGCGCTGGGCTGGGAGCGCCCCAAGTTCGGGCACATGCCGATGATCCTGGGGCCGGACCGCAAGCGCCTCAGCAAGCGCCACGGCGCCACCAGCGTCGAGGAGTTCCGCGACCAGGGCATCCTGCCCGACGCGATGATCAACTACCTGGCGTTGCTGGGCTGGTCGCCCGGCGCCTCCGGCGACGAGGTGTTCACGCGCGACGCGCTGGTCAAGGCGTTCAGCCTCAAGCGCGTCAACAGCTCGCCGGCCGCCTTCGACTACGACAAGCTGACCCACATCAACGCCCAGCACCTCAAGCGGCTAGGGCCGGCCGATCGTCTCGCCCTCGCCGAGCCCATGCTCGACGCGCGCGGCTGGGCCCTGGATCCCGCCTGGCGCGCGCCCGCGGACGACACCCGCGGCTACCTGACGAAGGTGCTCGCCATGCTCGGCGGCCGCTTCAGCGACCTGCGCCGCATCCCCGAACAGATCGGCTTCTTCTTCACCGACGACTTCCCCGTCGACCCCGAGGCGGCCGCCCACCTGGACGGGACCGAGATCCCGGCCCGCCTGCGGGCGCTGGCCGACCGGCTGGAAGCCGCGCTGCCGTCGCAGGGTCCGGCCCCCCAGGAGGCGTACGAGGAGGCCGTCCGCGGCCTCGCCGCCGACCTGGGCCTGGAAGCCGGCGACCTGATCCACCCCTGCCGTGTCGCGCTGACCGGCCTGACGCGCAGCGCGGGGATGTTCGAGGTCATGTGGCTGATCGGCGGTCCGCGCACCGTCGCGCGGCTGCGCCGCGCCGCCGGCGTCCGCTGAGCCGGCCGCTCCCGCTCGCCGCGGAGGGAGGCGTCCGCTGTACCTGCGCATCCTGATCCGCTACCTGCTGGTCTGGGTCGTCTCGGCGGCCTCGCTGGCGCTCGTCGCGCTGCTGCTGCCGGGGATCTGGATCGACACGGGCGTGCGCTGGTGGTGGCTGACCGCAGCGCTGCTGCCGGTGGAGTTCGGCCTGCTGCTGCTGCTGCTGCGGCCCCTGCTCGTGCTGGCGACCCTGCCCCTGAACGCCGCGACCCTCGGCCTGCCGACGCTCCTGTTCAACGGCTTCATCCTCTACCTGACGGCCGCGACCTCGCGGGTCGTGAACATCGACAACCTCGGCTACGCCTTCCTGGGCCTGGTGGTGATGACCGCGGTCAACGGCGCGGTCACCGGCTGGCTGGGGATCGACGACGTCTACCCCTTCTTCCAGACGATCCTGCGCCGCGTCGGCCGCCGCTACGGGCCGCGCGCGCGGCCCGGCCAGGTGCGCGGGCTGCTGATCCTGCAGGTGGACGGGCTGTCGTGGCGCAGCTGCGAGCGCGCCCTGCGCCGCGGCCGCATGCCGACGGTGGCCGGCCTGCGCGCGCTCGGCACCCACCGGCTCCACCGCTGGCACTGCGGCGTGCCGTCCAACACGCCGGCCGTGCAGTGCGGCCTGTTCTACGGGGCGCGGACCCGCCTGCCCGGCTACCGCTGGTACGACCGCCGCCGCCGCCGCGTGCTGGTCGCGAGCCGCGCCGAGGACCTGCGCGACGTCGAGGCCGAGGTCGCCGGCGGCGCCGGCCTGCTCGCCGGCGGCTCCTGCATCAACAGCCTGCTGTCCGGCGGCGCCGCCAAACGCCTGATGACCCTCAGCGCGCTGCGCGAACCGAACGACCGCCGCCGGCCCGACGAGCGGGCCGACTTCTCGCTCTTCTGGCTCAGTCCCTTCGCCTACACCAGCGCCGTGTCGTCCGCGCTCTGGGACTTCCTGACCGCCCTGTCCTGGAACGCCCAGGCCCGCTTCCACCCGCGCAAGCGCGTCATCCGCCGCAGCCTGCGTCAGGCCGCGATGCGGGCCGTCGGCAACGCGTTCCTGCGCGAGACGTCCCACTTCTGGCTGGCGCAGGACGTGGTGCGCGGCGTGCCGGTGATCTACTCGAACTTCGTGGGCTACGACGAGGTCGCGCATCACGCCGGCCCCGACACCGACGAGGCCCTGGCGACCCTGACCGGTTTCGACCGCAAGCTGCAGAAGCTGCGCCGGCTCGTGCGCGACGCCGCTCCGATCGACTACGACCTGGTCGTGCTGGCCGATCACGGGCAGAGCATGTCGCTGCCTCTGCGGACCATCGGCGGAGAGACGCTCGAGGATCTGGTCGCCCGTCTCGCCGGCCGCGTCCGTCCCGTGCTGCCGCCCCGCGACAGCGAGGCCGCCTACGTGGGCGCCCTGCTGGCCGAACTGCGCGACGAGGGGTCGGACCGCCGCTCGTGGCTGGCCTTCCAGAGCCGGCTGACCCTCGAGCGTCTGCGCGACGACGAGCCCGACCACGACGCGGGCGTGGGCGAGGGGACCTCGCTGATCGTCTGCGTCTCGGGCGGGCTCGCCCACATCTACCGCGAGGGTGCGCCGCGCCCGCTCAGGCTGGCCGAAGTGTCCTCGCTCTACCCGGGTCTGGTGGAAGGGCTCGCCTGCCACGCCGGGATCGGCTTCGTGCTCGCCCGCGACGACGACGGCTCGGCCCTGATGATCGGACGCGACGGCGTGCGCAACCTCGACTCCGGGGAGTTGCGGGGCGAGTCCGACCCCCTGGCCCCCTACTGGGACGAACGACGCTGGACCGGCGAACTGTCGGCCCTGCTGTCCCACCCGCACGCCGGGGACTTGATCGTCAACGGCGCCCTGCTGCCTGACCGCCGGGTCGTGGTCTTCGAGGAGCAGTTGGGAAGTCACGGCGGCCTCGGCGGTCCGCAGACCGAACCTTTCATCCTGCTGCCGGCCGCCTGGCGCACCCGAAGCGAAGACCTGAGTTCCCCCGAAGCCCTGCACGCCCACCTCAAGGCGCGGCTGGCGGGCGGATCCGCTTCCACGCCGATCTGAGGGGCGGCGGGCGGGCGGCGCCGGCATGACCGGGGGGAGGGACGATCGGGAGGAAGGGGTTGCTCGAATCTTGCGTTCCGGGTGGCCGTATTCTATATTCCAGCCCGTTGCTGCCCGGTCGTTCAACGGTAGGACTGCTGACTCTGGATCAGTATATGGGGGTTCGAATCCTCCCCGGGCAACCATGGAAGAACGCGATGGCCCACGGGCTGTCGGCAGGATCGTGCCCCCTTCGTCTAGTGGCCTAGGACGCCGCCCTCTCACGGCGGTAACACGGGTTCGAGTCCCGTAGGGGGTACCACAGCGACGGCGAGCCGCCCGACGGGCGGCTCGCTGTTTTTGCGTCCCCCCGCGCCCTTGCGGGTCCTCCTGAATGCCGCTAGCTTCTGTCCGCGATCAGTGAGAACTCGACCGTCGACCGCGGCCCCGCCGCGCATCCCCGGGCCGGAACGGCTCACCCAGGAGGGTCCATGTCCCAGTTCATCGGCCAGCAGGCTCCCGACTTCGCCGCCACCGCCGTCATGCCCGACAACAGCGTCAAGGACGGCTTCAAGCTCAGCGACTACCGCGGCAAGTATGTGGTGCTGTTCTTCTACCCGCTGGACTTCACCTTCGTCTGCCCGACCGAGATCATCGAGTTCAACCGCAAGCTCAAGGAGTTCGCGGCGCGCGATGCGCAGGTCATCGGCGTGTCCATCGACAGCCAGTTCAGCCACCTCGCGTGGAAGAACACCCCGGTCGACCAGGGCGGCATCGGCCAGGTCCAGTACCCGCTGGTCGCCGACCTCAACAAGCAGATCAGCCGCGACTACGGCGTCCTGCTCAACGACAGCATCGCCCTGCGCGGCACCTTCCTGATCGACAAGGCCGGCGTGATCCAGCACCTGGTGGTCAACAACCTGGGCCTCGGCCGCAACATCGACGAGGCGCTGCGCATGGTCGACGCCCTGCAGCACCTCGAGCAGCACGGCGAAGTCTGCCCCGCGGGCTGGCACAAGGGCGAGGAGGCCATGAGCCCCAACGCCAAGGGCGTCGCCTCCTACCTGGCGAAGCACGGCCACTAGGCCTTGCGATCCGCCGACGACAGGACCGACGGGGTCGGGAGCCGCGCTCCCGACCCCGTTGCACGTCCGCGGCGGGCCCTGTTGATCTTCGTCGACGGCCTCGGCTGGAGCAGCGGCGATCCCGCCGGCGACCCCTGCCGCGACTACGGCGGAACGCTCTTCGACGTCGCGCGCACCGACGCCCCCTGCCGCCCCCTCGACGCCTGCCTGGGCGTCGACGGCCTGCCCCAGAGCGCCACCGGCCAGACTTCGCTGCTGTGCGGCGTCAACGCCCAGGCGGCCGTCGGCCGGCACGTGCCGGGCTTCCCGACCGCGCCCCTGCGCGACATCCTGCGCGAGAAGTCGATCTTCGTGCAGCTGCGCGACGCCGGCCGCGACGGCGTCTTCCTGAACGCCTTCCGCCCGCTCTTCTTCCGCCTGCCGCCTGCGATGCAGGGCCGGCTCTCGGCCACCACGGTCGCCCACCTGGCCGCCGGCCGCCCCTTCTTCGGCCTCGACGACCTCGCCGCCGGCCGCGCCGTCTACCAGGAGTTCACCAACCGCGAGCTGATCGCCAAGGGCTTCGAGGTGCCGCGGTTCACGCCGGAGCAGGCCGGCCGCACCCTGGGCCGCGAGTCGCTGCGGCGCGACTTCACCCTCTACGAGTACTTCCAGACCGACCGCGCCGGCCACGCCGGTGACCGCCCGCGCGCCCACGCCGTCCTGCGCGATCTGGAGACCTTCGTGCGCGCCGCCCTCGCCGAGATCGAGCAACGCGGCGCCGCCCCCGAAACCCTCGTCCTGCTCACCAGCGACCACGGCAACCTCGAAGACCTCTCCACCCGCTCCCACACCCGCAACCCCGTCCCGTTGATGGCCTGGGGCCCCGGCGCCCCCACCCTCCTCGCCCGCTGCACCCGCCTCGACGAAGTGACCCCCGCCCTGCTCTCCCTGCTGGTGGTTTGAGGCATTCTATCTGGTGCGGCGGCGTGCCCCTTGTTCCACCTCGGAGAGACACACAGAGGCCCCGCGCTGCGATTTCCTTCCAGGCATGAGCAGCGCGGGGCCTCTGTGTGTCTCTCCGAGGTGCCGAACTAGGGCACCCGCCCCTCCAGATAGAATACCTCGAACACTTTCTCGTGGAAGATGGGCCCATGCCCGAAGTACCCGTCCTCCCCGAACAGCTCCCCGTGGTCCGACATCACCATGAAGTAGGTGTTGCGCGGGCAGCGCTCCATGAACTCGCCCACGACGCGGTCGAGGTGCTCCACGCAGACGACCTGCTTGTCGTAGAAGGCGCGGAACTGCGCCGGCGTGAAGAACTCGTCCTCTTTCTTGTCCTGCATGAACTCCGAGGGGTTCTTCAGGAAGTCGTCGAGGTGCTTGAAGACGCCGTGCACGCCCGAGATGTGCGGCAGGTCGCCGGGCTTCTCGCCGGGCAGCAGGTAGGGGTAGTGCGTCTCGCCGGTGTTGAGGAAGAAGAAGGAGGGGCGGTCGTCCCGGAACTCGAGTTGCTGGAAGATCAGGCCCAGGTCGTTGTGGCTGGGCGCGAGCTCGTACTTGTCGAAGTGCTGGCTCATGCTCGTCATCGGATTGAGGACCGGCAGGCTGACCCAGCCCTCGTTCCAGTAGCCGGTCGCCTTCAGGAAATGCGGCAGCGAGAGCTGGGGCACGAACTTGCCGAACTCCACGTCGGCCAGGTTCAGCCGGCGGCTCCACAGGGCGAATTCCTCGCGGTAGACGTTGCTGGCGAAGACGCCCTTGGGGCTCTGGTGGGGCACCATGCCCATCAGGAAGGTGTAGTGGCTGGGGCTGGTCCAGCTGGCGTAGCTGTAGCGCTTCTCGGCCGTCGCGATGCGGTCGAGGTTGGGCGTGCGGGCCGCCTGGTAGGCGTCCCAGCGGCAGCTGTCGAAGACGATGAACACCAGGTTGTTGAGCTTGCCGCCGCCGGCGATGAGGCTCTTGACCCTGTCGATGAGGCCGGCCATGCGCGCTTCCTCCCGGTTGGGACGGGGTACCCGTTGCGCACATGATCGGAGTTGCCGCCCCCCCGGTCAAGGCTGCGGCCTCCGGCGGAACCGCGGCGCCGCCGACGGCCGGACGGCGGCGCCGCGGGACCCCGCTACATCGCCGCGTCGAGGGCCTGGGCCAGATCGGCCTTGGGCCGCATCCCCACCAGCGAAGCCACGGGCAGCCCGCCCTTGAAGACCATCACCGTCGGGATGCCGCGGATGCCGTACTTCGTCGCCAGGTCCTGGTTGTCGTCCACGTTGACCTTCACGACCTTCGCCTTGCCGGCGTAGTCGCGCGCCAGCTCCTCGATGGTCGGGGTCAACAGCTTGCAGGGGCCGCACCACGGGGCCCAGAAGTCCACCATCACGGGCAGGGCGCTGTCGAGCACCTCGCCCTGGAACGATCCGCTCTCGACCTTGATCGCTTCGCTCATCTCGTCACCTCGCTGTCGGGGAAGGTACTCGTTCAGGAAACTCGAGGGACCAATGGCATGTCGCGTGCCGCGGCTCGTCTCGACTTCAAGGAATTTAATGTGTTGTGGTACTTCGAGTTGCGATTGCCGTGGCGTCGGCGGGCGGATCGTGCTACGTTGCATGCAACGATATTGATGCAACATTAGCGTTGCATGCAACGCTCTGCGAGCGCATGTCCTAGGCCGTGGGAGGGAACATGGACCGGCTCGACGCCCTCTGCCGATTCAGGCCGCTGAGCGTGGCCGACATCCTCGACGCCCTCGCCGAAGGCGTCATCGCCGTCGACGAGCACCTGCGCGTGCTGGGCATGAACGCCCGCGCCCAGGCCCTGTTCGAGACGCCGGCCGGCGGGCTGGGCGGGGCCTCGGTCTGCGTACTCTTCGGCGAAGAGACCTGCCCGCTGGCGTGCCTGCAGGAGACGTTGACCACCGGCCGGCCCATCCGCGACTACCAGACGAAGGTGCGCCTGGCGGGCGGCCGGCTCGGCGAGGTGCAGCTCAGCACGGTCCCCTTGACGAGCGAGTCGGGCGTGGTGCACGGCGCCGCGATCATCATCAGCGACGTGACCGAGGTGACGACCCTGCGCAAGGAGGTCGACGCCCGGCACCGCCACGGCGCCATCATCGGCCGCGACCGGCGCATGCTCGACCTGTACCGCCTGATCGAGGACGTCGGGCCGAGCCGGGCCGCGGTCCTGATCCGCGGCGAGAGCGGCACCGGCAAGGAACTGGTGGCCCAGGCCGTCCACTACGCCTCCCACCGCGCCGACGGGCCGTTCGTGATGGTCAACTGTTCGGCCCTGTCCGAGGGCCTGCTCGAGAGCGAGCTGTTCGGGCACGTGCGCGGCGCCTTCACGGGCGCCGTCGCCACGCGGCGCGGCCGCTTCGAGGAGGCGCGCGGCGGCACGCTGTTCCTGGACGAGATCGGCGACGTCAGCCCGGTGGTGCAGGTGAAGCTGCTGCGCGTGCTCCAGGACCACGTCATCGAACGCGTCGGCGACAACACGCCCGTGCCGGTGGATGTGCGCGTCGTCTCGGCCACGAACCGCGACCTGGAGGATCTGGTCGCGCGCGGGCGGCTGCGCGAGGACTTCTACTACCGCATCAAGGTCGTGGTCCTGGACGTCCCGCCCCTGCGCGACCGCCGCGAGGACATCCCGCTGCTGGTCGATCACGTCCTGGCACGCAACCCGCAGGCCGCGCGCGGCGTCTCTACCGAGGCGTTGCGCGTGCTGATGGCCCATGGCTGGCCCGGGAACGTCCGCGAGCTGGAGAATGCGCTCGAGCACGCCTTCGTCCTGTGCCGCGGCGGGATCGTCGAGCCGTCGCACCTGCCGCCGGAAGTAGCGGCCGGCGCGGCGGACGGGCGCGTGCCGGCCGGTCTGCGCGGCATGGCACGCCACGGCGACGCCGAGCGCGACGCGGTGCTGGCGGCGCTGGTGCGACATGGCTGGCATCGCGCCCGCACCGCCCGCAGCCTGGGGGTTGACAGGACCACGCTATGGCGCAAGATCCGCGAATACGGCCTGGCGCCGCCGATGGGCGGCGAGGGCGGACACTGACCGGAGGGGGAGAGATGGCGGGCAAGAACAACTGGCTGCTGGGTTGTGGGATCGGCTGCCTCGCGGTGATCGTGATCACGGTCCTGGGCGGGGTGCTGCTGTTCAACACCGGCAAGAAGGTCGTCGCCCGCTTCGAGGAGCTGGGCGACACGCAGCGGACCCTCGCCGGCCGTTACGGCGAGGTCGCCGATTACGTGCCCCTTGCGGACGGCGTCCTGCCGACGGAGCGGGTCGAGATCTTCCTGCGCGTCCAGGACACGCTCCAGGAAACGGGCCGCCAGCTCGTCAGCCACGGCCGGGCCCTCAAGGACCTGGAGCACCAGAAGGGCAAGGGCATCGGGCCGGGCGGCATCCTGCGCGGGATCCGCGGCGTGGTCGGCATCGGCCGCTCTGCCACCGAATACCTGCAGGAGCGCAACGAGGCCCTGCTGGCGGCGGAGATGGGCCTGGGCGAGTACACCTACCTCTACGTCCTGGGCTACCACAGCTGGCTGGGCCGCAGCTTCGATCCCACGTTCGGCGAGCCGTCCACGCGGGTCAACACCGAGCACGGCGCGCGGATCGAGATCGGCGACCGGGACGACGAGCGCCGCGCCGAACGCCTGCAGGACCTGTTCCGCGGCTGGGCGGCGAACCAGCATCAGGCCGCGACCGCGGCCGGCCTCGACGCCGCCTGGTGCGAGACGCTGGCGGCCGAAGCCCTCGCCGCCGCCTCGGCCGACAGCCTGCGCCTGCCCTGGACCGGCGGGCTGCCGGCAACGCTCACGGCCGGGCTCGAGCCGTTCCGCGCCCGCTTCGAGGCGACCTACCTGCCGCTGGATCCGCTGGTGGGGGTGGGGGTCGAGCAGGAGGGCGGCGACGAGGGGTTCGACTTCAACATCGAGTAGGACGGCGCCCGTCTCGGGCGAATCGGAGCGGCGCCCTCTTCCCGCGGGGAAGGGGGCGCCGGCTCGTTCAGGGCTCCTGCTCGCCGGAGGGCGGCGCGGCGCGTCCGGTCCGCTTGCGCACCGCCTCGCGCAACAGGTACTCGATCTGCCCGTTCACGCTGCGGAACTCCTGGTCGGCCCAGCGGCGCAGTTCCTCGTAGAGCTCGGGGCTCAACCGCAGCGGGAAGGACTTGCGATCGGCCACGGCGTCACCCTCCGCTCTTGTGCGGCAGATGCGACCGCGCCTTCTCGACGGCCCTCAGCAGCTCGCCGGGGTCCGGCGCGCTGATGACGACCGGCAGGCCGGTATCCAGGGTCAGCACGACGCCGCGGCGGCCGTTCAGGCGGAACTCGCCGCGGCCGGGCCGGACGCCGGTGTCCAGGGCCGTGAACCACTTCCGCTCGAACGTCGTGCAGGCGCGGACCTGCGCGATCGGGATGCTGCGGCGCGGCCAGCCGAGCAGGCAGCGGACCCGCACCTCCTGGTAGGTCACCGTGACGGTCATCGCACCGAACGCGACCGGCGTCAGGAGCAGGAACGGGTACACCCACCAGGGAGCGCCGCCCTCGGGGTCGCCGCTGCTGACGACCCCGATGAAGACGGACATGGCGGCGATGATGACCAGCATGGCCCAGTTGTACTGCCGCGACCGGTAGAGGGGCGTCACCTTAGCCTCCTACTGGTAGAGCGTGCCGGTGTTGATCACCGGCTGCGCCCCGTGGTTGCTGCACAGCACGACCAGGAGGTTCGAGACCATGGCGGCCTTGCGCTCGTGGTCCAGCTCGATGATGGACTTCGCGCTGAGCTCCTGCAGGGCGCGTTCGACCATGCCGACGGCGCCCTCGACGATCTTCTGGCGGGCCGCCACCACGGCGCTGGCCTGCTGGCGCTGCAGCATGGCGCCGGCGATCTCGGAGGCGTACGCAGGTGGCTCAGCCTCGCCTCGACGACCTCGACGCCGGCGCGGGACAGGCGCTCGTGCAGCTCCTGCTCCAGCCGGTGGTTGATCTCCTCGGTGGTGCCCCTCAGCGTCAGCTCGTCCTCGCCGCCGTCGTAGGGGAAGGCGCTCGCGAGGTGGCGCAGCGCGGCCTCGCTCTGCGTGTGGATGTAGTCCTCGTAGTGGTCGACCTCGAACAGGGCGCCGGTGGTGTCGACCACGCGCCAGACGACCACGGCCGCGATCTCGATCGGGTTGCCCGTGAGGTCGTTGACCTTGATCCGCTCGCCGTTGAGGTTGCGGGCGCGCAGCGAGATCTTGATCTTCGTGTAGAACGGGCTGGCCCAGCAGAAGCCGTTCTGCTTCACCGTGCCGCGGTAGTCGCCGAACAGCAGCACCACGGCGGCCTCGTTGGGGTTCACCACGAACAGTCCCGCCAGCAGGAAGATGCTCACGACCATGCCCGTGATCGACGTGGCCAGCATCCAGACCGACTCGTGGGTGATCGCGTTGACGAACAGCCAGATCGACCCGCCCAGCAGCAGCAGCAGGAAGGGCAGGAAGAACAGGCCCGAAGCGACCTTCATCGGCTTCTCGGTGTGCATCGGTGGCATCCTCCGCGTTGGGGCCCGGATCGGACCCTGGTTGAGTGATGTGGGAATGATATCATAAAGAGATCATACGCGCAAACGATATTCCGGGTTGCATCGGGCGCAGCGAAGTGTCCAGGCAAGTGACGGCCCCGGCTGGCGCCGGATATGTCGTTCCGGACACGTACCCCCCCTGCGTAACGGGGGCGTCTGGAGGGCTCCTGCGCCAGGAGGGCGCAGGGGCCCGAAAGTCGAGCGCGCCGGGCACAGGAGGTGCCCGGCGCGCGTCCCCCGTTACGCAGGGGGAGTACATGTCCGGAACGCAGCGTTACTTACCCGGCGCCGATTCTTTCTCGGTCCAGACGGCAATGGTTTGCAAAATGGTTTGCGTCGCCAGCTCCATGTCCTTGACGCAGACCCACTCCGTGTAGCTGTGGAAGCTCTGCTCGCCCGTGAACAGGTTCGGGGTGGGCAGGCCGCGCGCCGACAGGTTCGAGCCGTCGGTGCCGCCGCGGATCGAGCCCAGCTTCGCCGCCATGCCGCAGCGGCCGATCGCTTCCATCGCGTACGCCACGGCGCGGGGCTCCTTGGCCAGGTCGTACTTCATGTTGCGGTAGTATTCCTTGATCTGCACGTCGGCGCGGCTGCCGGGCCACTTGGCGCTGGCCGCCTCGGCGTGCTTGCGGATCAGGTCGGCCTTGGGCTTCAGGCCGGCCTGGTCGAAATCGCGGATCAGCAGGTTGACGACGACCTTGCTGGTGTTGCCTTCCATGCTGATGGGGTGGACGTAGCCCTGCTTGCCCTCGGTGGTTTCGGGCGCCAGGTCCCGCGGGAGCGAGTCCAGGAACGCGCCGGCCACCTTGAGCGCCGGCACCATGCGGTCCTTGGCGTAGCCGGGGTGGATGTCCCGGCCGGTGAAGGTGACCACGGCGGCGTCGGCGCAGAACGTCTCGTTCTCGATCTCGCCGCGCTTGCCGCCGTCCATCGTGTAGGCCACGACGGCGCCGAACTTCGCGACGTCGAAGTGCAGGACGCCCTTACCGATCTCCTCGTCGGGGGTGAAGGCGACCTTCACGGCGCCGTGCCGGAAACCGGGGTTCTCCACGATGCGCGTCAGCGCTTCCATGATCTCGGCGATGCCGGCCTTGTCGTCGGCGCCGAGCAGGGTCGTGCCGTCGCCGGTGATGATCGTCTCGCCCACGCACTCCAGGAGGTACGGGTTCTCCTTGACCGGGATCACGATGCCGTTCTTCGGCAGGGCGATGTCGCCGCCGGGGTAATTCTCGTGGAAGACGGGCTGGACGTCCTTGCCCGAGACCTCGGGGTAGGTGTCCATGTGGCTGATGAAGGCGATCACCGGCACCTTGGCGGCCGCGGCGTCGCTCGCCGGCAACGAGGCGGTGACGTAGCCGTGTTCGTCCTTGGCGGCGTCCTGCAGGCCGAGCGCCTTCAGCTCCTCCACCAGGCGGGCGGCGAGCACCAGCTGGCCCGGCGAGGAGGGGTAGGTGTCCGAGCTTTCCTTGGCCTGGGTGTCCATCTTGGCGTAAGCGATGAAACGCTCGACGAGCGTCGGAAACTTCGAACCTGGCTTGCGTTCCAACATGCAGGGATCTCCTTGATGGGCGTCGTCCGGGTGGCGGGGGGGGACCGGGATCTTGCCAGCGGATAAAGTAGATCCCCCGCAGGGAGCGGGCAAGGACCTTCAGAGCGCCACGATTTGGTGGATATCCGCCTGATCGCCCCCGAATGCGACGCCGATTTCCCTCAACAGCGGGAACGGCGGGTCTCCGCCGGCGAAGATGAAGACGAAATCGTTGGGCAGGATGGCGGGGCCGGTCGGCGTGGCCAGGGAGATGGTGTCGGGCTGGATCGCGGTCAGCTGCGTGTCGCCGGCGAAGCGCACGGCGCCGGAGGCGATCAGGGCGTCGATCTTGTCCGCGTTGCGCTTCTTGATGCGCAGCAGGCGGGGCTTGCGGTAGGAGAGCGTCACCTCGATGTCGCGCTGGCTGGCCATGGCGACGGCCGCCTCGACCGCGCTGTCCCCGCCGCCGACGACCAGGACCCGGCTCCCCTTGTACAGCGTGGCGTCGATGAGGCGGTAGGCCACCTTGGCGGCGTCCTCGCCGGGGACGCCCAGCTTGCGGGGCGTCCCGCGCCGGCCCAGGGCGAGCACCACGTGCCGGGCGCGATGTTCGCCGGCCGTCGTGTGGACGACGAGGTCGCCGGGAGTGCCCGTGACGTTCAACAGGCGCTCGTCGGTGTGGATCTTCAGGTCGTGCTCGGCGTGCAGGCGCAGCCAGATGCCCAGCAGTTCCTCCTTGCTGTACTCCTTCTGGTTCAACATGCCGAACAGGGGGATCTCGACCGGCTGCACCAGCACCAGCTTGCGACGGGGGTACTGCAGGATGGTGCCGCCCGGCGCCTGCTGGTCCAGCACCAGGCAGCGCAGGCCCAGCTTGCGCGCGGTCAGCGCCGCGCTCAGGCCGCCGGGTCCCGCCCCGACGACGATGGCATCCCAGCGCGAGCCACCGGCGGGGAAGGGGCCGCGGGCGGCGATCGCCTCCATCGCGCGGCGTCCCTGGTCCACGGCGTTGCTGACCAGCGCGAAGCCGCCCAGTTCGCCGGCGACGAAGATCCCCGGCCGGTTGGTCTCGAGTTCGGGGCTCAGCACCGGGATGTCGTCGCGGGTCGTGATGTCGCCCAGGCCCACCTTGAGCGCGCCGACGGGGCAGGCCTCGGCGCAGCGGCCGTGGCCGATGCAGCGGGCGCCGTTGGTGATCACCGCCTTGCCGCCGACGATGCCCAGCACGTCGCCTTCCGGGCAGGCCGCGATGCAGGAGCCGCAGCCGATGCAGGCGTTGGCGTCGATCAGCGGGTACTGGCCGACCGGCCGGTTCATGCCGAGCGCCTCGGTCTCGTCATGGCGGGCGGCGTCCTGGCGCCTGGCGGCGCGGAAGCGCAGGAAGTAGGGCACGAACAGCCCGGCGCCCAGCAGCAGGGCGCAGCCCCAGATCAGCAGTGATTCCATGGTCCCCTCGCGAATCCTCAGAACCGCAGCGTGAGATCGGCCCGCAGGCGGTCGCCCCGGACGTCGTCGCCGCCATCGCGCTCGTATTCCAGCCCCGCCAGCAAAGACCGGCCCAGGATCCGGCGCGCGCCGACTCGTGTCCAGTGGGATCGACGCGCGCCGATGTCGACGATGTCGTAGCTGTAGAGTCCGGCCGCGACCTGCAGGTCCAGGCCGTCGCGCAGGGGCTGGTCCAGCCGCAGCGACGGCGTCAGGCCGGAGACCCGCGGGCCGTCGAAGCCGCGCAGGTCCAGCGAGAGGTGGCTGCCGGGTCCGGA
>PNOJ01000040.1 GCA_013824755.1 Gemmatimonas sp. | reverse complement strand
CCAGAAACGCCCGCAACGGATGCTCCCGATAACTGGCGACCGCCCCGGTCGCCACGTTGCTCCCCGGACAGAGCTCCGCGAACACCCCCGCCCCCGCCATCAACGCCAGCACTTCCGGCGCCGCCCCGGCCGCAGTGGCGTGCCCGATCCTCTGCGCCCCCGCCAGCACCGCGTCGCGCACCGACTCCGCCCCTCCGGTCTCCCCGGCGTGCAGCGTCGTGCCGAACCCCTCCCGCGCCGCCGCCGCCAGCAGCGGCGCGAAGTCGCCGGCCGGCAACGCGGTCTCGTCCCCGCCCACCCCGAAGGCGACGACCCCCAGCCCGGGCCCGCACCGCAACGCCGTCTCCAGGGCCTTCCAGGCCGCGTCCACCCCCCACTGCCGCACCGCATCGGCCTGCCACAGCAGCCGCACCCCCCGCTCCTGCGCCACCTGCGCCGCGGCCTCGTGCAGCGCGAGCTGGACCGGCGCCACGGCCACGCCCTGCCGGTGCATGACCCCGTACCCCACGGTCACCTCGGCGTAGATCACCCCCTGCCCGGCCAGGGCCTCCCCGAGCCCGAGCGCCGCCTCGTGGTAGTCCCG
The DNA here is from genome assembly GCA_013824755.1 of Gemmatimonas sp. Lineage (GTDB taxonomy): Bacteria > Krumholzibacteriota > Krumholzibacteriia > LZORAL124-64-63 > LZORAL124-64-63 > PNOJ01. Next base: position 22,879 of record PNOJ01000040.1, on the reverse strand, counting down.
CGGCGTCCGCAGCAGGGAGACGACCGCCTTGTAGCGCTCCAGGAACTGGGCGAACCCCGCGACCGGCAGGTAGCGGGACCCGTCCGGCGTCAGGCAGGCCGCCGGCACCCCAGGCTGCCCGTAGCGCTCCGCCAGGGCCCGCAGGAGCTCCGGGGCCAGGGAACCTTCCAGGTGGACGTGGAGTTCGAGGAGGGCCCGTCGGCGGTCCTGGAATTGCTCTGACATCGATTCTCCTGGGAAAGCTGGCATCTTGCCCTGAATTGGGGTATATTCCCCAATCGGTGTGCAAGAAATGACTTGATCAAACCGGTGCCCGACGGTCATCTTGGACCATTGATCCGCCCCAGGCAAGGAGGCTGTCCTGCTCCGTTCCATCACCCAGCGTCGCATCTTCGCCCTCGGGGCGATCATCTCTTCGGCCGCCGTGCTTTACGTACTGGCGGACATCCTGCCGTCGGCCCCCCCCGAGCGCTTCGGGGGCGACCACGCCGCCGCCCTGCTCGACCCCGACTTCCGCCCCGGGACCGACGTCCTCGAATCCGGAACGCTCGTCGACGTGGTCGGCAACGACGCGGGCAGTTTGCCCGAGTTGCCCGCCGAAGCGGCCGAGCGCCAGCTGGTGCTCAAGCGCAACGAGACCTTCTACGACGCCCTGCGGGCCCTCGGCGGCGACCACGACGACGTCATCGCCCTGGTCCAGTCCTGCAAGCCCTACCGCAACCTGGGCAAGGTCCGCCGCGGCGACGTCTTCCACTACGCCATGGGCGCGGGCGGGCAGGTCGAGCGCCTGCGCTTCGACCTCGAGGACCAGGAATCCTACATCACGATGCAGCGCCGCGCCGACGGCTCCTACGAGGCCTTCGAACTGACCTACCCGGTCGAGCACATCCCGACCGTGGTCTGCGGCATCGTCAACGCCTCGCTGTTCGAGAGCCTCAAGGACGCCGGCGCGCCGGCGGCCCTGGCCTCGAAGCTGAGCGACATCCTGGGCTGGGAGATGGACTTCCGCCGCGACATGCGCCGCGGCGACACGTTCCGCGTGCTGTACGAGGAAGTCCGGCGCGACGGCAAGTTCCTGCGCACGGGCCCGATCCTGGCCGTGGAGTACACCAGCGCCGACCACACCCACCGTGGCTACCGCTTCGTGCAGCCCGACGGCAGCATCGGCTACTACAACGAAGAGGGCTTGAGCCTCGAGAAGCAGCTGCTGCGGGCCCCGATCGAGTACGCCCGCATCTCCAGCGAGTTCTCGTCGCGGCGGCTGCACCCGGTGCACGGCCGCTACATGCCCCACTACGGCGTCGACTACGCCGCGCCCGTCGGCACGCCGGTGCGCGCCGGCGGCAACGGCGTGGTGGCCGAGGCGGCCTACGAGGGCGGCAACGGGCGCTACGTGAAGATCGTGCACAGCAACCGCTCGTACGAGACCTTCTACCTGCACCTCTCGCGCTTCGCCGACGGCCTGCGCAAGGGCGCGCGGGTGCGCCAGGGCGAGGTCATCGGCTACGTCGGCGCGACGGGCACGGCGACCGGCCCGCACCTGGACTACCGCGTGCGCAAGGACGGCACCTGGGTCAACCCGCGCACGCTGAAGCTGCCGGCGTCCGAGCCGATCGAGCGCGAGCACCTGGCTTCCTACCAGGCCACCGCGGCCCTCTACAGCTACTGCCTGGGCTCGCAGCCCGCCGGCAGCGGCACGCACATGATGGCCGTGATGATGCCGCTGGTGCCCGTCGAGGACGGCAACCTGCTGGCCGCGCTGACCCCGCCCTCGTCCTAGGGAGCCTCGGCGGCCGCCAGCAGGAAGGTCCGCAGCGAGGTCAGGATCTCAGGATCGACCACGAACAGGGCGCCCCCGAGGGGCGCCCTTCCTCTTGCCGGCGACGGCGTCGCGGTGTTCACGGTCGTCACGAGGGCCGCAGCGCGCCCGTCGGCCACCCCCAACCGGACCGTGGACGCCGCGGCGTCCGGCGCCGCCGCCGAGCCGGGCAGCCAGGCCGTCAGCTCGTACACGGGATCCCCGCCCGCCAGCGGGTCGCGGCCGTCGGCCGCCGCGGGCAGGACGTCCTGGATGCTCGTGCGGTCGAACAGCACCACGATGTCGCCCGCCAGTTCGTCGAGCCGGGCGCGGTCGGAAGGCCGCGCCACGCGCCAGCCCTCGCCGGATTTCACCGTCAGGACCTCGCCGAGACCGGGCGACGACAGGGCGAACGAATCGGCGGCCGCCAGCGTGGCGGTCAGCAGCCCCAGGTGCAGCGACGATGCGAGGTCGGCCCGCCAGTTCCGCAGGGGCTGGTCGGTCAACACCAGCGCGGCGCGGCCGCCATCGCGGCGGCCGAAGACGCGCTCCTGGCCGGCCGGCGCCCCGAACGCCGCCTCGTGCCGCTGCCCGTCCGCGCCGCTGGCGATCACCGTGAGCTCGCCGGCGACCGGCGGCGCCGCGTCCGCCGACGGCTCGCGGAATTCCAGCACCCGGACGTCCGACAGCAGCGACAGCAGGTTGAGCAGGGAGTTGTCGCGGGCGCGGTACCAGGTGGTCCCGCCGGCGTCGCGCCGGCGGTCGGCGCGGTGGGCCTGGTAGCGCTGCGCGGCCGGCGAGCGGGCCAGGTCGTCGGCCGGCCGCCGCAGCCACCACCGACGGTCGCCGTCGCGGACGTAGAGGTCGGCCGCGGGGGCGCCCGGCGCCCGCACGCGCACGGTGTCGATGCCCGCCGGATCGTAGCGCGGCCACAGGCCGCGGGCCCGCAGGGCGTCCGGCAGCGTGGCCAGCAGCGCGGGCAGCGCCGCGGCGACCACGTAGACCCGGCCGTTCCCCTCGTCGCGGGCGTAGCTGTGCCCGGTGATGGGGTTGCGGTGCCCGATGGTCACGGCGCCGCTGCCGTGCGGCGTCGTCACCGCCAGGCGCCAGGCGTCCGGTCCGTCCAGGCCGTAGGCGGGGTCCCCCGCCGCGCCGGCGATCTCCGACGAGCGTTCCGAGGTCTGCATGGTCCCGATCAGCCGCTCGACGGACCCGGGGTCGGGCAGGTCGCGGACGTCGCCGTCCAGGCGCCAGCCCCGTGCGGTCCGCTGCAGGACGACATGCCGCCCCGGCCCGTGGATCTCGCAGCTGCTCAGTTCGGAGAGGGGGAACGGGAAGAGGCGGTCGCCGCCCGCCTCGTCGCGGCGGTCGCCGCCGCGCAGGTACAGCACCGTCGCGACCGCCAGGATCGGCAGCAGGATCCAGAAGCTGCGGGGCAGCAGGCCGGGGCGGAACTTCAAGAAGGGCCTCCGGCGTCCGGGCGCGCTCGCCGGCGGACGGGTCAGTGGTGGCGGCGCCGGCGCACGACGACCGCCGCGGCCAGCAGCCCGACGGCCAGGGGCCAGGCCGCGATGCAGATCCAGCCGGCCAGCCGGCGCTGGGTGGCGGTGAGGATCAGGGGTTCGCCGCCGGCGCCGGGCGCGCGCGTCGCGATCAGGACCTGGTCGCGGGACAGCCAGCCCAGGGTGTTGAGCAGCAGGTCGCGGTTGCCGTAGAGGTTCAGGGCCGAGTTGGCCGCGAAGTCGGCGTCGCCGAAGATCACCAGCCGGGAATCCTCCGCCTCGCGGATCACCGACCGCGGCCCGTCGGCCCCGACCTTCTCCATCTCGCGCAGGCGGCGGGTGACCTCGGTGTCGGCGGGGAGCTCCGGCGCGGCGAGGGGATCCGCAGCGGCGTCGGGATCGCGCGCCACCGTCAGGGCCACCACGAAGGGCAGCGGCCCCGCCCGGTCCCGGCCCTCGTCGAAGACCGGCCGCCCGCTCGCCACGGCCTGCGGGTCGGTCTCCGACCAGCTGTCCTCGTCGGAGAGGATCAGCGTGCGGGCTTCGACCCCGCGCATGGCCGCCGCCAGCGGCGTCAGCGACTGGCAGAACGGGAACAGGGTGACCATGCCGTCGAGCCCGCGCGTGATCTCGTGCGGGCCATAGGCGGCGGTGACCATGAACAGCTCGTCGACGCGCAGCTGGGCGTTGGCGCGCGACGCGGTGACCAGGAAATCGTCGCCCAGGCCGACGTTGAAGCGGCGCAGCCAGGTCGCCACCGACGGGGGCGTGCCGGGGTCGAGCATCAGCAGCAGCGCGCCGCCGCGGGCCAGGAAGCGGTCGAGGGCGGCGAGCTCGGCGCCCGAGAACTCCTCGCGGGGGCTGGCCAGCGCGACGACCGCCGCGTCGGCGGGGATCTCCGGCGCCGCGGGCAGCAGCAGGGAGCGCAGGACGTAGCCCTCGCGGGCGACGGCGTCGGCGTAGGCGGACATGCCGATGCGTTCGCGGTCGTCGAGCTGCCGCTCGCCGTGCCCCTGGATGTGGTAGACCACGGGACGCGACCCGCTCACGACGCGGTAGAGGGCGTTGACCAGCGCGGTCTCGTCCGGGTCGAGCAGCCGCCGGCGGCGCTCCCCGCAGGTGACCACGACGGAGCGCTCGGTGGTCACGCCGTACTCCTGGACGCGCGCCAGGTCGGTCTCGGGATCGAAGACCCGCGACGCGAGGCCCGGCATGCGGTCACCGAAGGAGGTCAGCATGGCCTCGACGACGCGGCGGCGCGGGTCCAGGCGCTGGTAGAAGGCCGCCACCTCGACCTCGCGGTCCAGGACCGACAGCACGCGCACCGTCTGCGGCGACAGGCTGTTGTCGCGGTCGCGGGTCCAGTCCCAGACCAGCGGCGCGCGCGCGGCGGCCAGGTCCAGCACCGCCAGCAGGGCCGCCAGCGCCAGGGGGGTGGCCCAGCGCGCGGCGCGGCGCGCGCCGGCCAGCCGGCGGCCGGCCAGGGAGGCCGCGGCGGCGGCCAGACCCAGCGCCGTCCAGGACAGGAAGTACAGCACGTCGCGGGCGCCCACGGCGCCCCGCGCGAAGCGGGCGAAGTGCTCCGGCAGCGACAGGCCGCTCGCCAGCGGCGCCAGCGGGCGCGGCAGGTACGGCTCCAGGTTGCCGGCGGTGAACAGCAGCGTCAGGAAGGCGAACGACAGGATGTAGCTGACGATCTGGTACGGCAGCAGCGTCGAGAAGAACACGCCCCAGGACGCCATCAGGGCCGCGACCAGGGACAGCCCCAGCAGCGCCGCCGCCATGGCGCCGGCGTCGGGCGCCGCGAAGCTGGTGAGCACCAGCAGGTCGGCGCCGGCCGCGGCCAGCAGCAGCAGCCCCAGCAGCCAGGCCGCGGCGAACTTGCCCAGCACCCACGTCGGCTCGGCCACCGGGTACGTCATCACCAGGCCGTAGCGCCCGGAGCGGTACTCCTCGGCGAAGAGGCGCATCGTGATCGCCGGCATGACGAACATCAGGAACAGGGTCATGCTCGTGACCAGCGGCTGCACGACCCCGGCCGCGAGGGTGAAGCCCTCGCGCACGTTCTGGCCGGAGGTCAGGGCCGAGCGCGACAGCGCGTCGTACTCCAGCAGGATGTTGACGAAGGAGATCCCCGACAGCAGCAGGAAGGCGATCGCCGCCGTCGGCGACATGGCGCTGCGCAGGAAGGAGCCGGCCTCGCGGCGGGCGATGGCCCGCAGCGCGCGCTTCACGGCGCCTCCCCGGCGCGGCCGCGCGCGGCGCCGGTCAGGCGGAGGTAGAGGGCCTCGAGGTCGCCGGCGCCGGCGAGGTCGTCCGGCCCCGCCTCGGCGACGAGCCGGCCGCGATCGACGATCAGGACCCGGCTGCAGGTGCGCGCGATCTCGCCCAGGATGTGGCTGCTGACCAGCACGGTCCGCTCGCCCCGGAAGCCCAGGATCAGTTCGCGGATCTCGACGATCTGCGAGGGGTCCAGGCCGGAAGTGGGCTCGTCGAGGATCAGGATCTCGGGGTCCCCGACCAGGGCCTGGGCCAGCCCCGCGCGCTGCCGGTAGCCCTTCGACAGGTTGCCGACCAGGCGGCCGCGCACCTCGCCGACGCCGGTGCGCTCGACGACCGCGTCCAGGTGCGCCGACAGGCCCGCCGTCGGCACGGCCTTCAGCTCGGCCGTGTAGCGCAGCAGCTCGTCCACCGTGGCGTCGGGATAGAGCGGGACGTTCTCGGGCATGAAGCCCAGGCGGCGGCGCACCTCGTCCGGCGACTCGGTCACGTCGAAGCCGGCCACCCGGGCGCTCCCCCCCGTCGGCGGCAGGCTGCAGGTGAGGATGCGCATGGTCGTGGTCTTGCCGGCGCCGTTGGGGCCGACGAAGCCCACGATCTCGCCCTGCTCCACGCGGAAGGTGAGGCCGGCGAGGGCCTGGACGCTGCCGAAGGTCCTGGTCAGTCCGGCGGCCTCGATCATCGCGCTCCCGTCAATCGATGCACCAGCGCAACAACGTGGCGCCCCAGGTGAAGCCGGCGCCGAAGCTGACCAGCACCACGTGGTCGCCCTTCTTCACGCGGCCCTCGTCGCAGGCCACCTTCAGGGCCGAGGGGATGCTCGCCGAGGTGGTGTTGCCGAAGCGGTCGATGGTCACGGCCACCTTCTCGTCGGGCAGGCCCAGCCGCTTCTGCGCGGCCTCCATGATGCGGATGTTGGCCTGGTGGGGCACGAGCAGTTGAATGTCCGCGGGGGTCAGGTGGTTCCGCTGCACGATCTCCAGGGCGACGTCGGCCATGCCGCGCACGGCGAAGCGGTAGACCTCCTTCCCCTCCTGGTAGATGTGGTGCAGGCCGTCGCGGACGGTCTGCTCGCTGGCGGGGTTCAGGCTGCCGCCGGCCTTCATGTTGAGGTGCTTGCCGCCCGCGCCGTCGACGTAGTGCACCGCGTCGACGATGCCGCCCAGGGCCGGGTCCACGGCCTGCACGACGGCCGCGCCCGCGCCGTCGCCGAACAGGATGCAGGTGTTGCGGTCCTTCCAGTCGACGATGCTGCTCATGACCTCGGTGCCGATCACCAGGGCCGTCTTGACGGCGCCGGTCTGGACCTGCGCGCGGGCGGCCTGCAGGGCGAAGATGAAACCGCTGCAGGCGGCGCTGATGTCGTAGCCCCAGGCCCGCTTGGCGCCGATCAGGTCCTGGATGACGCAGGCCGTCGACGGGAACATCATGTCCGGCGTGACGGTCGGCACCAGGATCAGGTCCACGTCCGCCGGGGTCAGGCCGGCGTGGGCCAGGGCCTCGCGCGCCGCCAGCGCGCCGTGGTGCGAGGCGGGGACGCCGCGTTCGACGATCCGGCGCTCGCGGATGCCGGTACGCTCGACGATCCAGCTGTCCTCGGTCTCGACCATCTTCTCGAGGTCGGCGTTGGTCAGCCGGCGCTCGGGGAAACTCATGCCCAGGCCGGTGATGCCCGCGGTCAGCAGGGTCGGTGCGCTCATCGATCGTTCCTTTGTTGACGCAGTGCGGGCGCCGTCCCGCAGCGGAGGCGTTCGCGCAGGGCGGGCTAGCGGCCCGTCCGCTGCAATGCAAAGCTTTCGCGGGCTCCCTGTCAACCCCGGCGTGGCCACACGCTGTCGCGGGGGACACGCTCCGGGCGCCTCCTGCGCCCGGAGCGCTTGACTTACGGGTCCCGGCGCCCTCCTGGCGCCGGGACCCTTCAGACACCCCCGCGGCAGCGTGTGGCCACGCCTGCGGACAGGGGGCTCGCTCGCAAAGAAGCCGATACATGCGATGAGGCCCCTGGACGATGGTCCAGGGGCCTCGCGGTGCGTGCAACGGTAATTCGCGGTCAGCCCTCGAGCGGGGGCTTCGCGGCGCTGCGCGGCTTGTGCGGGACCTCGCCGGTGACCAGCTCGAGGATCGCCATGTCCGCGTTGTCGCCGCGGCGGGGGCCGTCCATCTTCAGGACGCGCGTGTAGCCGCCGGGGCGGTCGGCGTAGCGGGGGCCCAGCACGTCGAACAGCTTCTGCAGGACCACCGGGTCGGTGAGCTTGCGGGCAGCCATGCGCCGCGAGTTGAGATCGCCGGCCTTGGCGTAGGTGATCAGCCGCTCGGCGACCGAACGGGCTTCCTTCGCCTTCTCGGTGGTGGTCTGGATCCGCTCGTGCCGGAACAGCTCCGTCACCATGTTGCGGAACATCATCTTGCGGTGGCTGGCGGTGCGGCCGAACTTCCGCCCTCTGACGCTGTGGCGCATGATTTCTTCCTTTTGTCCACCGGCCGGGGCCGGGCCTGGTCGGTTCTCTTACGCTTCCCGGTTGCCGGGCCGGACCTTCTCGCAGATCTCCGGCTCGAACGTCATGCCGAAGGCGAGGTCCATGCCTTCCAGGATCTCGGTGATCTCGTTCAGGCTCTTGCGCCCGAAGTTGCGGAACTTGAGCATCTCCTGCTCGCTCTTGGTCACCAGGTCGAAGAGGGTCAGGATCTTGCCGGCCTTCAGGCAGTTCGCCGAACGGACGGACAGCTCCAGCTCCTCGACGTTGCGCGACAGCAACTCGACCAGGCGCTCCTGCTCCTCGTCGATGTCGTCGCCGCGGGCGTCGATGGGGCCCTCGTCGAAGTTGATGAAGAGCTGGAAGTGGTCCTTCAGGATCTTCGACGCGAAGGCGATGGCGTCCTCGGGACGCACGCTGCCGTCGGTGGTGATGCCCAGGACCAGCTTCTCGTAGTCGGTGCGCTGGCCGACGCGCGTGTCCTCGACCCGGTAGCTGACCTTGGTCACGGGCGAGAAGTTGGCGTCCAGCCGGATCACGCCGATGACCTCGTCCGGCACCTGGTGCTGCTCGCGCTCCACGTAGCCGCGGCCGGTGTCGACGTAGATCTTGCCCTTGAAGCTGCCCGGCTCGGTGATCGTGCAGATCACGTGGTCGGGATTGAAGACCGACAGCTCGGGGTGGCCGCTGATCATGCCGGCGGTCACCGGCCCGAGCTTCGAGGACGAGACGGTGGCCCAGTGCGCCGGTGCGTCGCACAGGTTGAACACGACCTGCTTGAGGTTCAGGACGATGTCCGTCATGTCCTCGAGCACGAACGGCAGCGTGCTGAGCTCGTGCTTGACGCCGTCGATCTGCACGGCCGTGATGCTGTGGCCGTGGATCGAGGACAGCAGGGTGCGCCGCAGCGCCGTGCCGAGCGTATGGGCGAAACCCCGCTCCAGGGGGGCGATCACGAGCTCGGCGTAGGACGCCGTCTGGGTCTCTTTCACGATCTGGACGCCCTCGGGCATCAGCATGTTGATCCACTTCATAGCCTGGTTCATCCCCCCTGCCAGCGGGTACGGCCGCGCCGTCCGGCGGCGCGGCGTGTCGGTCGAACGACGATCGCCCCGGTTACATCCGGCGGCGCTTGGACGGGCGGCAACCGTTGTGCGGGATGCGCGTCACGTCCTTGACACGCGTCACGTCGAGCCCCTCGGCCTTCAGGGTGCGGATGGCGGCCTCGCGGCCGGAGCCGGGTCCACGGACCCAGATCTCGACCTTGCGCATGCCGTTGTTGAGCACTTCCTGGGCGCAGAACTTGGCGGCCAACTGGGCGGCGAACGCCGTCGACTTGCGGCTGCCCTTGTAGCGGCCCTGGTGCCCGCCGGACGACCAGGTGATCACGTTGCCACCCATGTCGCTCATCGTGATGATCGTGTTGTTGAAGCTCGACTTCACATGGGCGACGCCATGGATCTCCAGCTTCTTCTTGACCTTGCGGCCCTTACGCTTGTCCTTGGGACCAGCCACTCTCGCTTACCTCCTGCAGACTACTTCTTCTTCGCGCCGGGACGGGTCTTCGGGCCCTTGCGGGTCCGGGCGTTGTTCTTGGTGTTCTGGCCGCGGCAGGGCAGCTTGCGCCGGTGGCGCAACCCGCGGTAGCTGCCGATGTCCATCAACCGCTGGATGTTCATGCTGATCTCGGTCCGCAGCGTGCCCTCGACCTGGTAGTCCTTGTCGATGATGCCGATGATGCGACGGGTGTCGTCCTCGGAAAGATCGCGGGTCTTGGTCTCGGGGCTGATGCTCGCCTTCTCGCAGATCTTGCGCGCGCGGTGCGGCCCGATCCCGTAGATGTACGTCAGGGAGGTGCTGATCCTCTTCTCGTTGGGGATGTCAACACCGGAGATTCGTGCCACCTCGGCTCCTTTCGTCTTCCTCGCCCGTGGCGCCGCGGCCGTTTGCCGCCCGCGCCCCGGTCACGCTCAGCCCTGTCGCTGGTTGTGGCGTCGGTTCTCGCAGATCACCCTCACCACGCCTTCGCGGCGGATGATCTTGCACTTGTCGCAGATCTTCTTCACGGACGTGCGGACCTTCATGACGTCTCCTCCGCGCCCGAGCGGGGCGCCTACTTGTACCGGTACGTGATCCGCCCGCGCGTCAGGTCGTAGGGCGAAAGCTCGACGGTCACCTTGTCGCCGGGCAGGATGCGGATGAAGTGCATGCGCATCTTCCCGGACACGTGGGCCAGCACGACGTGCTTGTTCTCCAGCTCCACCCTGAACATCGCGTTCGGCAACGCCTCGACAACGGTACCCTCGACTGTGATTCCCTCTTCCTTGGCCATGGTCGACTCCCGTCGGCGGCGGACTCCCCCGCGCTCAGCGCGAGGTCAGCACCCGGGGCCCGTCCGCCGTGACGGCCACCGTGTGCTCGAAATGGGCGGACAGTCGGCGGTCCGCGGTCGCGATGGTCCACCCGTCGGCCGCCGTGACGACCTGCTTGGCGCCCGCGTTGATCATCGGCTCGATCGCCAGCACCAGTCCCGCCTCCAGCACGGGGTCCGGCAGCGCGCGGCTCCGGAAGTTGGGCACCTGCGGCTCCTCGTGCAGCCGCCGCCCGATCCCGTGGCCGACCAGGGTCTCGACCACCGAGAAGCCCCCGGCGTGGGCGTGGTCCTCGACCGCGGCGCCCAGGTCCGAGATCCGCTTGCCCGGCCGCGTCTGCGCGATCGCGAACTCCAGGCATTCCCGGGTCGCCCGCAGCAGCCGCTCCGCCTCTTCGCTCACGCGGCCCACGGCGAAGGTCTCGGCCGAGTCGGAGTGCCAGCCGTCGCGGATCAGTCCGCAGTCCACCCCGACGATGTCCCCCTCGCGCAGCGCGCGCGGTCCGGGGATGCCGTGCACCACTTCCTCGTTCACCGAGATGCAGCAGGTCGCCGGGAACCCGTTGTATCCCTTGAAGGAGGGGATGCAGCCCGCCTCCGCGATCAGCCGCTCGGCCAGGGCGTCGATCTCGGCGGTGGTCACGCCGGGCCCGACGATCCTCCCCAGCTCCCGGAACACCGCCGCCAGCACGGCGCCGCTGGCCGCCATCTTCTCGATCTCCGCCGGCGACTTGAGCCTAGCGCGCGGCTTCGAGGACACCGGCGATCCTTTGGGTCACGTCGTTCGGCGACCCCAGCCCGTCGATCCGCTCGAAGCGGTACCGCGCCGCCAGGACGTCCTTCGCCGGCCGGGTCTTCTCGCGGAAGACCATGAGCCGGTTGCGCACCGTCTCCGGGCGATCGTCCTCGCGCATGGCCAGCTTGCCGTCGCAGACCCGGCAGTCGTCGCCCTCGACGGCCGCCCCGGCGGCGGTGACGTGGCCGCAGGTGCTGCAGGTCAGCCGGCCCGAGAGCCGCCGCACGATCTCCTCGTCCGGCACGTGGAGCTCCAGCACGATCGGCTCGTCCGCCCCCAGCTCGGCCACCAGGCCGATCAGGCCCTCGGCCTGGGGGGCCGTGCGCGGGAAGCCGTCCAGCAGCCAGCCCGAGCTTCCGGCCGGCACGTCCGCGAGCGTCTCGCGGATCAGCACCATCATCAGGTCGTCGGGCACCAGCTGCCCGGCCTTCAGGATCGCCGCGGTCTGGCGCACCAGATCCGGGTTGCCGGCGGTGCCGTCCGGGCCGAACCCGTCCCGGACGCAGGCCCTCAGGATGGCGCCGGTGGAGACGTGCCACAGCCCGCGGCTGCCGGCCAGGCGCTCGGCCTGCGTCCCCTTCCCCACGCCGGGAGGGCCCAGAAACACCACGTTCAGCGCCAAAGCGCCCTACCTCCTGGCCCGCAGCCTGCCCTTGGACATGAAGCCGTCGTAGTGGCGCATCACCAGGTGCGATTCGATCTGCTGCAGCGTGTCCAGCGCGACGCCCACGACGATCAAGAGGCCGGTGCCGCCGAAGTAGAAGGGCACGTTCAGCAGGCGGATCATCATGTCGGGCAGGATCGCGATCGCGGCCAGGAAGAAGGCGCCGGGCAGCGTGACGCGGGTCAGCACGCGGTCGATGTACTGGGCGGTGTGCTTCCCGGCGCGCACGCCGGGGATGAAGCCGCTGTTCTTCTTCATGTTGTCCGCCAGGTCCACGGGATTCAGGATCACGGCGGTGTAGAAGTAGGTGAACAGGATGATCAGCGCCGAGTACGAGAGGTAGTAGACCGCGTGCCCGGGCGAGAAGATCGTGGTCAGCGTGTTCACGAAGGCGTTGTCGCCGAAGAACGAGCTCAGCGTCCCGGGGAACATGATGATCGACTGGGCGAAGATGATCGGGATCACGCCGGCGGTGTTGACCCGCAGCGGGATGTGGGTGTTGGCCCCGCCGTAGACGCGGCGGCCGACGATCTTCTTCGCGTATTGCACCGGGATGCGCCGCTGCCCCTGCGTGATGGCGATGATCCCGGCGATGACCGCGACCATGAAGACCACCACGATCAGGCCCACGGCCACGTGCAGGCCGCCGGTGCGCAGCTGCTGGAACGTGTTCAGGACGTCCGTCGGGTACTGGGCGATGATGCCGATGAAGATGATCAGCGAGATCCCGTTGCCGATGCCCCGCTCGGTGATCTGCTCGCCGAGCCACATCACGAACATGGTGCCGGTGGTCAGCGTCAGCATCGTCACCAGCTTGAAGCCCAGACCGGGCGTCTGGACCACGCCCAGGCGCTCCAGGGTGAAGCTCACGCCGAAGGACTGGATGACGGCCAGGCCGAGGGTGCCCCAGCGCGTGTACTGGTTGATCTTCTTGCGGCCCTCCTCGCCCTCCTTCGCCAGCTTCTCGAAGTAGGGCACGACCGCCTGCATGAGCTGCAGGATGATCGAGGCGCTGATGTAGGGCATGATGCCCAGCGAAAAGACCGTCGCCTGGCTCAGGTTGCCGCCGGCGAACAGGTCGTAGAGGCCCACGAGCGTGCCCTGCTGGCTCTCGAAGACCTGCCTGATGGCGTCGAGGTCGATGCCGGGCGTGGTGATGTGCCCGCCCAGGCGGTAGACCACCAGGATCAGGGTGGTGAAGAGGATGCGCCTCTTCAGCTCCGGGATCCTGAACATGCTCTGGTAGCTGCCGGTGATGTTCAACTCGCCGCTCCCTTTGCGTCAGACACCGTCGTTCCGGCTCACTCGGACGTCTCGACCGACTCGACCGTGGCCTCCGCGGCCCCCGCGACGACGTAGACCTTGCCGCCGGCCGCCGCGACCGCGTCGATCGCGCTCTGGCTGGCCCGGTCCACCCTGATCGTGAGGTTCTTCGTCGTCAGCTCGCCGCGGGCCAGCAGCTTGACCGGACGGTCGGCGTGCTTGACCAGGCCGGCGTCGGCCAGCACGGCGGCGTCGATCTCGAAGCCCTCCGCGTAGCGGTTCAGCATCTCGAGATTCACGACCTGGTAGGTCTGACGGAAGATGTTCGTGAAGCCGCGCTTGGGCAGCCGCCGGTTCAGGGGCATCTGGCCGCCCTCGAACCAGGCCGGGATGCCGCCGCCGGCGCGGGCCTTCTGGCCCTTGTGCCCGCGACCGCCGGTCTTGCCCTGGCCGGACGCGGGGCCGCGGCCCCGGCGCTTGCGTTCCTTGGTGGCGCCCTGCGGCGCGCCCAGGTTGTTCAGCTTGATCATGCCTACTTCACCTCTTCGACTCGGAGCAGGTGGCACACCTTGTTCACCATGCCCCGGATCGTGGGAGTGTCCTCGTGCTCGACGACCGCCTGGTGGTGGTGCAGCCCCAGCGCCTCGATGATCCGGCGGTGCTTGGGGGGGCGCCCCGAGGCGCTGCGGATCTGGGTGATCTTGAGCCTACTCATCGGTGGCCGCCTCTCCGGTCGTCGGCGTCTCGGCGGGAGCCGCGGGCGCCGCCTCGACGGGCTGGCGCGGGCCGCGGACCAGGCCGAAGACCTCGGAAACCGAGATGCCGCGCTTGGCGGCGATCTCCTCGACGGAACGCAGCTGGTCCAACCCGTCCATGGTGGCCTTCCACACGTTGTGCGGGTTGCGCGAGCCCAGCTGCTTGGTCAGGACGTTCTTGATGCCGGCGGCCTCGAGGATCGCGCGCACGCCGCCGGCGGCGATGACGCCGGTGCCGGCAGCCGCGGGCTTGAGCATCACGTGGCTCGACCCGAACCGGCCCACCACCGCGTAGGGGATGGTGTTGTTCAGGATCGGCACGGCGATCTGCCCGGCGCGGGCGGCTTCCGAGGCCTTGCGGATGGCGTCCGCGATCTCGTTGGCCTTGCCCAGCGACACGCCGACCTTGCCCTTGCCGTCGCCCACCGCGACGATCGCGTTGAAGCTGAAGCGGCGTCCGCCCTTGACCACCTTCGCCACGCGGTTGATGGCGATGACGGTCTCGGTCATGTCGCTCGTCTCCCGCTCGCGCTCGCGCCCGCGGGGGGGGCGCCCGTCGCGCCGGGGGCCGAAGCCGTCGCGGCCTCCCGGGCCGCCGGGACCGCCAGGTCCGCCGGGTCCGCCGCGGCCGCCCGGGCCGCCGTGGCCGCCGGGTCCGCCGGGTCCGCGCCGCTGTCCCTGCCCGCCGGAGCGGTTGTCGCTGCGGCCGGTGGTGTTCGCCATGTCGGTCATCGATTTGCTCCTGTCCAGGGTCTCACGCTCTAGAACTCGAGTCCGCCATCGCGGGCGCCCTTGGCCAACGCGGCGACGCGCCCGTGGTAGAGATAGCCGTTGCGGTCGAAGACGGCCTTCTCGATGCCCTTCTCGCGGGCCAGCCGGGCGAGGTGGTGCCCCACGCGGTAGGCCGTGGCGCACTTGCCGGCCAGGCCCTCCGGCACCGTCGCCTCGTCGGCCTTGCGGCTGTCCGCGGCGATCAGGGTGCGGCCGACGGCGTCGTCGATGATCTGGGCGTAGATCGACTTGTGACTGCGGGTCACGGTCAGGCGCGGCCGCTCGGCGGTGCCCGACACCTTCTTGCGCACGCGGAACTTCCGCTTCTGGCGCCCTTCGATCCTGTTCTTCGCTGTGTCTTTCATCTCTGTCGTCCTCCCGAACCGGTCGGGTTGCTGGAACCTGTCACGCTACCGGATGCGTCCCGCTACTTGGCGGCGGACTTGCCGGCCTTCCGGGTGATCTTCTCGCCGACGTAACGGATGCCCTTGCCCTTGTAGGGCTCCGGCTTGCGGTAGGCGCGGATCTCCGCGGCCACCTGCCCCACGCGCTGCTTGTCGAGCCCGCGGATGTCGATGCGGGTCGGCTCGGGGCAGACGATCTCGACGTCGGCCGGGATCGGGTACTCCACCGGGTGGCTGTACTGGAGCTGGAGGTCCAGCACCTGGCCCTTGACCTGCGCGCGGTAGCCCACGCCGATGATCTCGAGCGACTTCGTGAAGCCCGTCGTCACGCCGACGACCTGGTTGGCGATCAGGGCGCGCACGAGACCGTGGCGGGCCTTCATGGGCTTGCTTTCGTCCGGGCGGCCGATCTTCAGGCCGCCGTCCTCGAGCCTGTACTCCAGACCCGCGGGAATATGCTGCCGCAGCTCGCCCTTGGGGCCCTTCACGACCGAGGTGTCGCCCTCGATCTCGAAGGTCACGCCCTGCGGGATGCTGATCGGCTTCAGTCCGATGCGCGACATGGTTCAGTCCTCTCTTCCGCGGCTTACCAGACTTCGCAGAGGATCTCGCCGCCCACGCCGTGACGACGGCACTGGTGGTCGGTCATGATCCCCTGGTTCGTGGAGACGATGGCGATGCCGTAGCCGCCCCGAACCTTCGGAATGGCCGTCTTGTCGGCGTAGATCCGCCGACCGGGCTTGCTCACCCGGCGGATGCCCTCGATGACGCCGGTGCGTTTGCCCGCGCGCTCGAAGTACTTCAGCGAGATCCGCACCACGCCCTGGGGGCCCTCGTCGACCGCGACGAAGTCCGCGATGTAGCCCTGCTCCTTGAGCACGGCGGCCACGGCCTTCTTCATGTTCGACGCCGGCACCTCGACCTTGCGGTGCCCGGCCTGGGTGGCGTTGCGGATGCGCGTCAGCATGTCCGCAATGGGATCGGTCATGTTCATGTTCCCAGCTCCTCGCGGTTACCAGCTCGACTTCATCACGCCCGGCAGATCCCCCAGCAGGGCCAGCTGGCGGAAGCAGAGGCGGCAGACGCCGAACTTCCGATAGTAGGCCCGCGGCCGGCCGCAGCGGCGGCAGCGGTTGTAAGCCCGCACCTTGTACTTGGGCGGCCGGTTGGCCTTGGCGATCAGCGACTTCTTGGCCAAGTTACGTCCTCCTCTAGCGCCGGAAGGGCATGCCCAGCAGGCTCAGCAGTTCCCGTGCTTCCTCGTCGGTGTTCGCGGTCGTCACGAAAGTGACGTTCATGCCCCGCGCCTCGTCGACCTTGTCGAAATCGATCTCCGGGAAGACCGTCTGGTCCTTCAGGCCGATCGTGTAGTCGCCGCGGCCGCTGAGCCGCGCCGGCACGCCCCGGAAGTCACGGATGCGGGGCAACGTGAAGTTGATGAAGCGATCCATGAACTCCCACATGCGCTCCCCGCGCAGGGTGACGCAGGCGCCGATGGGCATGCCCGCGCGCAGCTTGAAGTTCGAGATCGACTTGCGGGCCAGCGTCTTCACGGACTTCTGGCCGGCGATGGTCTCGAGGTCCGCCAGGGCGCCCTCGAGGGCCTTCGGGTTCTGGATCGCGCGGCCCATGCCCACGTTCAGCACGATCTTGGTCGGCTTCGGGACCATCATCGGGTTCGTGTACCCGAACTTCTCCTGGAGGGCGGTCCGCACGCTCTCCTCGTAGATCCCCTGCATCCTCGGCTTCGCCATGATCAACATCCTCCTGCCTGTCCGGCTAGTTGGCGAGCATCTCGCCGCACTTCTTGCAGGTCCGCACGCGGGAACCGTCGCCGAGCACGGCCGTGCCGGTGCGCGCCGCCTTGCCGCACTTGGGGCAGATCAGCATCACGTTGGAGGCGTCCACGGGGGCCTCCTTCTCGACGATCCCGCCCTGGGGCGTCCGCTGTGTCTTCTTGGTGTGGCGCTTGATCATGTTGACCTTCTCCACGATCAGGCGGCCGTTCTCCGGGAACACCTTCAGGACCTCGCCCTCGAGGCCCTCGTACTCGCCGCTCAGCACCCGGACCTTGTCCTTCTTCTTGATGTGCATCACAGAACCTCCGGCGCGAGCGAGACGATCTTCATGAACTTCTTCTCGCGCAGCTCGCGGGCCACCGGCCCGAAGATGCGGGTGCCCACCGGCTCGCCGTCGGCGTTGATGATCACGGCCGCGTTCTCGCCGAAGCGGATGTAGGAGCCGTCCTTGCGGCCGATCTCCTTGCGGGTGCGGACCACGACGGCCTTCACCACGGACCCCTTCTTGACGTTGCCGTTCGGGATCGCCGACTTCACCGCGCAGACGATGATGTCGCCGACCCGGGCGTAGCGGCGATTCGTCCCGCCGAGCACGCGGAAGCACATGGCGGTCTTGGCGCCGGAGTTGTCCGCGATGTTCAGTATCGTGTATTCCTGGATCATGTCGTGTCTCCTTGGACTCTACTTCGCCCGCTCGATGATCTCGGCCACCCGCCAGCGCTTGGTCTTCGAGAAGGGGCGCGTGGCCATGAGCTTCACGATGTCGCCGATGCGGCAGTCGTTGGTCTCGTCGTGGGCCGCCAGCTTCATCGACTGGTTGATGATCCGCTTGTACAGGGGATGCGGGAATCGCCGGTCGACGCGCACGACCACGGTCTTGTCCATCTTGTTGGACACGACCGTGCCGATCCGCGTGGCCCTGAGGTTCCTCTCCGTGTTCGTCATCGCAGTCTCTCCCGGGCCGCGGCTCCCGCCGCGGGCGATGGGGGCGCGGTCAGCGCCCGGACGTCTTCTCGTTGATCACCGTCTTGATGACCGCCAGCTCGCGGCGGGCGGCGCGGACCTGCAGCGGGTTGTCCAGGCGGCGCATCTTCAGCTGCATCCGCAGGTTCAGCAGCTCCTCGGACTTCTCCGAGACGAGCCCCTGCAGCTCCTCGACGGACATCTCCCGCAGATCGTGGGCTTTCATCATCGCGATCACTCCCCGCGCCGGGTGACGACGCGCGTCTTGAAGGGCAGCTTGGCGGCGCCGAGGCGGAAGGCCTCCTTGGCCGACTCCAGGTTCACGCCGTTGACCTCGTACAGGATCCGGCCGGGCTTGATCACGGCGACCCAGTACTCGGGGTTGCCCTTGCCCTTGCCCATGCGCGTCTCGGCGGGCTTCAGGGTGATGGGCTTGTCGGGAAAGACCCGGATCCAGACCTTGCCGACGCGCTTGATGCTGCGGGTGATCGCCACGCGGGCGGCCTCGATCTGGCGGCTCGAAGCCCAGCCGCACTCGACGGCCTGGAGCCCGTAGTCGCCGAACGCCACGGTGGCGCCGCGCAGGGCGGTGCCCCGCATGCGGCCCTTGTGCATCTTCCTGAACTTGGTCCTCTTCGGCATCAACATGACTCGTCGTCCTCTCCGGTCGGGCCGATCGGGCGGCCTCGCCCGCGGTGGCTAGGCGCGCTCCTCGTGCACCTGGGAACGCAGCTGCTCCTTGAAATCGGCCGGGAAGATCTCGCCCTTGCAGATCCACACCTTCACACCGATGGCGCCGTAGGTCGTGCGGGCCGTGGTGGTGCCGTAGTCGATGTCCGACCGCAGCGTGTGCAGGGGCACGCTGCCGTCGTGGTAGTTCTCGACGCGGGACATCTCGGAGCCGCCCAGGCGACCGGCGCAGCGGATCTTGATGCCCTTGGCGCCCATGCGCATGGCCGTGGCGATGGACTTCTTCATCGCGCGGCGGAACGAGACGCGGCCCTGGAGCTGCGCGGCGACGTGCTCGGCGACCAGCGGCGCGGAGAGCTCGGGCTTCTTGACCTCTTCGACGTCCAGCTTGACGTTCTTGCCGATCGTCTGCTGCAGCTCGGCGCGCAGCTCGTCGGCGCGCTTGCCCTGCCGGCCGATGACGACGCCGGGGCGGCTGGTCGAGATGATGACGTTCACCTTCTCGCGGTAGCGCTTGATCTTGATCGAGGCGATGCCGGCGCTGCCCACGCGCGCCGTCACGTAGCGCCGCAGCAGCAGGTCTTCCTGCAGCCAGTCCGCATAGCTCTTGTCGCTGAACCACGAAGAGTTCCAGTCCTTGACGATTCCCAAGCGGAATCCGACCGGATGCGTTTTCTGACCCATGCTCGTCCTTTCCTGTGCCGCCTGTCGGGGCGCCCCTGCGGCGCCCGTCCCTGACCCCGCCCTACTGGACGGAGGAAACCGTCACCTGGATGTGGCTGGTCCGCTTGAGGATCCGGTACGCCCGGCCCTGGGCGCGGGGGCGGATCCGCTTCATCGTCGGGCCCTCGTCGATGCGGACCTCCGAGACGATGAAGCCCGAATTCTCGACCCGGGCCTCGGCGCCGCCGGCGACGCGGGCGTTCGCCGTCGCCGAGAGGATCGCCTTGGTGAGCAGGGGCGACGCCTTCTTCGGCGTCAGCCGCAGGATCATCAGGGCCTGATCCACGCGCTTGCCCCGCACCAGGTCGGCCACGATGCGGGCCTTCCGGGCCGAGATCCTGACAAAACGATTGACTGCACGGCCGTCCATGACACCTACCTCCGCCAGTGGCGCACTACTTCTTCTTCTTGTCCTTGCTCGTATGACCGCGGTAGGTCCGCGTCGCCGCGAACTCCCCGAGCTTGTGACCCACCATGTTCTCCTGGACGTAGACCGGGATGAACTGCTTGCCGTTGTGCACGGCGAGGGTGTGGCCGAGGAACTCGGGCACGATCGTCGAGCGGCGCGACCAGGTCTTGACGACCCGCTTCTCACCCTTGTCGTTCATGTCGACGACCTTCTTCATGAGGTGGTCGTCGATGAAGGGACCCTTTTTGATCGAACGAGCCATGCTGCTCCCATCCTTCGTCCCGGGCCTGGCCGGCCGGAGCCGGTCCGCGGTCCTCCGCTACTTCTTGCCCCGCCGCCGCACGATGAAGCGGTCGGACGGCTTCTTGTGACGCGTCTTGAAGCCCTTGGTGGGCACACCCCAGGGCGTGACCGGGTGACGGCCGCCCGAGGTGCGGCCCTCGCCGCCGCCGTGCGGGTGGTCCACCGGGTTCATGGCCACGCCGCGCACCTTGGGACGGCGGCCGAGCCAGCGGGTCTTGCCCGCCTTGCCGATCACGACGTTCTCGTGCTCGGAGTTGCCGACCTCGCCGATGGTGGCGTAGCAGTTGCGATGCACCATGCGCACCTCGCCGCTGGGCAGGCGCAGGGTGACGTAGTCGCCCTCCTTGGCCAGCACCTGGGCGAACGAACCGGCGCTGCGCACGATCTGGCCGCCGCGGCCGATCTGCAGCTCGACGTTGTGCACCAGGGTGCCCAGGGGCACGCGGTGCAGCGGCAGCGAGTTGCCCACGTTGAACGTGGCGGCCTCGCCGGCCAGCACCGTGTCGTTCACCTTCAGGCCGTTCGGCCAGAGGATGTAGCGCTTCTCGCCGTCCGCGTAGGACAGCAGGGCGATGCGGGCGCTGCGGTTCGGGTCGTACTCGACCGTCGCCACGCGCGCCGGGATGTCGCGCTTGTCGCGCTTGAAGTCGATCAGGCGGTAGCGGCGCTTGTGGCCGCCCCCGCGGTGCCGGCAGGTGATGCGGCCGTTGTTGTTGCGCCCGCCCGTCTTGTTGAGGGGCTCGAGCAGCGACTTCTCGGGACGACTCGCGGTCAGCTCGCTGAAGTCGGAGACCGTGCGGAAGCGCTGTCCGGGCGTCACGGGCTTCAGTTTCTTGATGGCCATTGCTACCCCTATCGATCACGCCGCGCCGTGCGCGGCGCCCGCGCTAGACGTTGTCGAAGACGTCGATGCTGTCGCCCTCGGCGAGGGTGACCACGGCCTTTTTCCAGTCGGCGCGCTTGCCGGAGAAGCGGCCCAGCCGCTTGACCTTGCCCAGCATGTTCATGGTGCGCACGCTCTCGACCTTGACCCCGAAGTACAGCTCGACGGCCTGCTTGATCTCGTGCTTGTTGGCCGCGGGAGCGACCTGGAAGAAGAACTGGTTGTACTTCTCCCGCAGGTCCGAGCCCCGCTCCGTGATCAAGGGGCGCTGGATCACCTTGCTCAGGTCCTTCACGCTCCGAACACCTCCTCGGCACCGCTGAGCGACCCCTTGGTGAAGACCAGGTTGTCGGCCCAGAGGATGGTGTACGTGTTGAGATCGGCGTGGCGCATGACGCGCACGCCCTGGATGTTCCGCAGCGACTTGTAGACGTTGCCGCCCGAGTCCGGCAGCACCACCAGGGTGTGGCGGCCCTCGGTCGCGATCCCCTTCAGGAGCTTCGCCAGCTCGGCCGTGCGGGGCTTCTCCATGGCGAAGTCCTCCACCACGGCGACCCGCTCGTTGGCGGCGCGGTCGCTCAGCGCGGAGCACAGGGCCAGGCGCTTGACCTTCTTGGGCAGCTTGTAGCCGTAGTCGCGGGGGTGCGGCCCGAAGACGGTGCCGCCGCCGACGCGCAGGGGCGACTTGGCGCTGCCCGCGCGGGCGCGGCCGGTGCCCTTCTGGCGGTACAGCTTGCGGCTGGACTTGCAGACTTCGCCGCGCGTCTTGGTGTCGTGCGTGCCCTGGCGCTGGTTGGCCAGGTAGCAGCGCACGGCCTCGTAGAGGGCCTGCTTGTGCACCTCTTGCGCGAACAGCGAATCGGGCAGGTCGACCTTGCCGACCGTCTCGCCGCTGCGGTTGTACAGGTTCGCGGTTGCCATCGTTAGACCTCTGTTCCCTCGTGAGCCGGCCGGGCCGCTCAGCGGCTGACCCGGATGTACACGATCCCGTTCTTGCTTCCGGGCACGCTGCCCTTGACCAGCAGCAGGTTGCGCTCCTGGTCGACCCGGACCACCGACAGGTTCTTCTTGGTCTCCTGCTTGTTGCCCAGCTGTCCCGCCATGCTCGTGTTCTTGAGCGAGCGGCCGGGCTTGGTGTGCATGCCGGTCGAGCCGGACATGCGCACGTTCTTCGAGCCGTGCGAGGCGGGGCCGCGGCCCTGGTTCCAGCGCTTGATGCGCCCCTGGAACCCGAACCCGCGCGTCACGCCGGTCACGTCGACGCGGGCCACGCCCGCGAACAGCGAGACGTCGACCCGGTCGCCGCGGACGTAGGCGTCGCCCTCGTCGAGGGTGAACTCGCCGACGATGCGCAGCGGGCCGGAGCCGGCCTTCTCGAAGTGGCCCTTCTGGGGGCGGGGCGCGTTCTTGGGCTTGAGCGGGCCGAAACCGAGCTGCACGGCGTCGTACTTGTCAACGCCGGCGGCCGTCTTGACCTGCGTCACGACGCAGGGGCCGGCCTCGATCACCGTCACCGGCACGTGCCGCCCGTCCTCGTCGAAGAGGCGGGTCATGCCGAGCTTCCTGCCGATCATTCCGTTCATGGTTGCTCCCTGGCGCCTTCGACTCAGACCTTGATCTCGACATCGACGCTGGCGGGCAGCGTCAGCTTCTTGAGGAACTCGGTCGTCTGGGGCGTCGAGTTCTCGATCTCGATGAGCCGCTTGTGGACGCGCATCTCGAACTGCTCGCGGGACTTCTTGTCCACGTGGGGCGAGCGCAGCACGCAGTACGTCGAGCGGCGGGTGGGCAGGGGCACCGGCCCCCGCACCAAAGCCCCGGTCCGCAGGGCCGTCTGCACGATCATCAGCGCCGAGCGATCCAGCACCGCGGGCTCGTAGGCCTTCAGGCGGATCTTGATCTTCTGCTTGGCCAAGTCGGTTCTCCTTGTTCTGCGATGGCTACTCCAGCATCGCCGCCGCGCGGCGCCTGCTCACCTGTCGCGGGCCGGCCCCGGAGGGCCGGCCGTCTCTCCGTTACTTCAGGCCGATC
>PNOJ01000039.1 GCA_013824755.1 Gemmatimonas sp. | reverse complement strand
CGGCGAACTGGGCCGAACCGCCGTCGGGGTGCTCGTCGCGGTTGACCGAGGTGACCACCGCGAACTTCAGCCCGAGGTGGCGGACCGTCTCGGCCACGCGGCGCGGCTCGTCGCGGTCCAGGGGGTCGCCCGGGCCGGTCAGCACGTTGCAGAAGGTGCATTTGCGGGAGCAGACGTGCCCCATGATCATGAACGTCGCGGTCTTGTTGCTGAAACACTCGCCGCGGTTGGGGCAGTTGCCGCTCTCGCAGATGGTGTTCAGCTGGGCGGTGCGCAGCAGCTGCTTCATCTCGTTGTAGGCGTCGCCGCCCTTGCGCGGCGCCTTGACCCACGCCGGCTTCTCGAGGTGGTGGCGGCGCACGCTCTTGACGGTTCCCACGCGGCTCCTAGCGCTCGGCCAGGGTGAAGGGGCCGACGGTCTCGAAGTTCCCGTCGCGGAAGGCCACCTGCGCGCACTCGACGTCGGCGTCGTGCTCGAAGACCAGCACGTGGCCCTCCTCGGCGGCGCGGCTCAGGTAGGACTTCTTCTCCTCGAGGGTCAGCAGGGGGTTGAGGTCGTAGCCCATGATCCAGGGGACGCGCACCTGGCTGGCCAGCGGGATCAGGTCGCCGCAGTAGACGACCACGGCATCGCCGGTGCGGAACTCCACCATCTGCTGCCCCGGGGTGTGCCCGTGGACGGGCAGCGCGCGCACGCCGGGCAGGATCTCGCGGGCCCCGTCGACGAGTTCGAGCAGGCCGGCCTGCCGCACCGGCTCGAAGTCGTCGGGACGGAAGCTGGCGCGGTCGCGCTCGGACGGCTGGTGCGCCCAGCGCCACTGCTTCTCCTGCACCCAGTGACGCGCCGACGGGAACATCGGTTCGAGGCCGTCGCGCCCCTGCCGCACCGTGCCGCCGGTGTGGTCGAAGTGCAGGTGGGTCAGCACCACGTCGGTGATCGTGTCGGCCGAGACGCCCGCCGCCGCGAGCTGGCCCACCAGGTGGCCGGCGCTGCGCTCGATGGCGTAGATGTCCTTGTGCTTCTGCTCCCAGCGGTCGCCCAGCCCGGTGTCCACCAGCACGCGGCGGTCGCCGCTCTCGGCGAGCAGGCAGCGCACGGTCATGCGGATGCGGTTCTTGTCGTCGGGCTCGTGGTGGCGCGACCACAGGGTGCGCGGCACGACGCCGAACATGGCGCCGCCGTCGAGACGGAAGGTGCCGTCGGAGAACGCGCGGAAGTGCCAGTCGCCTCGTCGCATCTCGACTCCCGGTTCGGTCGTGGCTCCCGGGGCGCCGGACGGCGCCGTGCCACAGGTTAGCGTTCGCGACGCCGGCGGGCAACCGGGCAGTCGTCACGCGGTCGTCAGCCCCGCCGCGGCAGGCGCTGGTAACTCAGGATCAGCCGCAGCGTCCACCCGGTGCTGAAGGCCAGGTAGGCCGCCAGACCGGACCACATGGCCGCCGTCGCCATCCGCGGCGGCTCGGCGAAGTTGGCGAGGATCGTCAACTGGAAGCTCCACAGCATGAAGAGGGTCGTGCCGCAGCCGAGCCAGGCCAGGGAACGAGCCAGGGAGGCCAACGTGCTCGCAAGCCGCGATGGGGCGAGCCAGTACTCGGGATGCGGCAGGCTGATGTATTTCACGGGGATCCGCCGCAGCGACCAGCCGATCAGGGGAAACAACCAGGCCATGACCGCCAGCAGCACGATCTGCATCGTCAGCAGATCATCCTTGTCGCTCCAGCCGCTGGCGGCGCCGTCGCCGGCGAAGTCGGTCGCCGGCCGCACCGGCAACTGCGGCGCGTACCAGGCCGCTTGGGCGACGCCCAGCAGGAACAGCACCAGCAGGACCAGGACGGGGGTGCGCACGTCGGTTCTTCCTCTCGGCTGTGGCGGCCGGGACAGCCGGCCCGTCCCGCAGGATAGCCGAGGCGAACCCGCCGGTCGAGGCTCAGTCCGCGTCCAGCGTGCGCCCCACCGCCTCGGCCAGCGGCCGCAGCCCCGCCATCAGCTCCTGGAAGCCCTCCGGCGTCAGGCTCTGGTCCCCGTCCGACAGCGCCCGGTCCGGATCGGGGTGGACCTCCACCATGATCCCGTCGGCGCCGGCGGCCAGGGCCGCGCGCGCCAGCGCCGGCACGTAGGCCCGCACGCCGGCGGCGTGGCTGGGGTCGACGATCACCGGCAGGTGGCTGAGCGACTTGATCACCGGCACCGCCGAGATGTCGCAGGTGTTGCGCGTGGCCTTCTCGAAGGTGCGGATGCCGCGCTCGCAGAGCACGACCTGGGCATTGCCGTTGGCGACCACGTACTCGGCGGCCAGCAGCAGCTCCTCGATCGTGGACATCAGGCCGCGCTTGATCAGCACCGGGCAACGCACCCGGCCCACCGCCTCCAGCAGCGAGTAGTTCTGCATGTTGCGCGCGCCGATCTGCAGCATGTCGGCGTAGCGCGCCACCAGCGGCACCTGTTCTGGTGACATGACCTCGGTCACCACGGCCATGCCGGTCTCGTCCCCGGCGCGGCGCAGCAGGCGCAGCCCCTCCTCCCCCATTCCCTGGAAGCTGTAGGGCGAGGTGCGCGGCTTGAAGGCGCCGCCGCGCAGGATGCGGGCGCCCGCTGCACGCACCGCCCGGGCCGTCGCCAGCACCTGCTCGGCGCTCTCGACCGAGCAGGGCCCAGCCATGACCGCGATCGCGCGGCCGCCCACCAAGGCGTTCCCCACCCGCACCACCGTCGGCTCCGCGCGGAAGTCGCGGTGCACCAGCTTGTAGGACTTCGACAGCGGCGCCACCTGCTCGACGCCGTCGCGGCCGGCAAGCGCGCGCAGCGGTCCCTCGTCGGCGGCGCCCACGACGCCGATGACGGTCTGCCGCGCGCCGCGCGACGGCCGCGGGGCGTGCCCGAGGACCTCGATCTCGCGCAGGATCGCGCCGATCTGGGCGACGGTGGCGTCTTCGCGCATGACGATGATCACGACGTTACCTCCCGGGCGGGCGGCGCGAGGGCCTCCCGCATCCCGTGCAGGAAATCGGCGACGCTGCGGACGCCGGACCGCGCGTCCGCCGCCGACTGCAGCAGCCGCACCAGGGCGCTGCCGACGATCACCCCATCGGCCGCGCGGGCGACCCGCCGCGCGCCGTCGGGGTCGGCCACGCCGAAGCCGACGTAGCAGGGCAGATCGGTGACGGCGCGGGCGCGGGCGACCAGCGCCGCGGCGTGGGCCGCCGGGTCGGCGACGGCGCCGGTCACCCCGGTCAGGGCCACCAGGTAGAGGAAGCCGCGGGCCTCCCCTGCGATCGCCGCGACGCGCGCGCCGTCGGTGGTCGGGGCGATCAGCTCGATCAGGGGCAGCCCCGCCGCCGCCAGCGGGCCGCGCCACGGCGCGGCTTCCTCGTGCGGCACGTCCGGCAGGATCGCGCCCACCACGCCCGCGTCCCGGGCTCGCGTCGCGAACTCCGCCGCGCCGAGCCGCAGCACCGGGTTCGCGTAGCTCATCACGACGGCGCCCACGCCCGTCGCCGCCGTGGCCCGGGCGGTCAGGTCCAGGGCGCGGCGCAGCGTCATGCCGCCGCGCAGCGCCGCCAGGCTCGAGGCCTGGATCAGGGGCCCGTCGGCCACCGGGTCGCTGAACGGGATGCCCACCTCGACGGTGCGGCAGCCCGCGTCCGCGGCCGCGCGCACCAGGTCCAGGAACGCGGCCTCGCTCGGGTAGCCCGCGGTGAAGAAGGGTACCAGAGCCTTGCGGCCGGCATCGCGCTCGGCGCGGGTCGTCCGTTCGAGCGTCGTCACGGGTTCCCTCCAGCGGGTTCGAGCTGGCGATCGCCGAGGTCCTTGTCCCCGCGGCCCGAGAGGTTCACCAGGATGGGCTCCGTCAGCGCGGGCGGTCGCGTCTGCCGGCGCGCGACCCAGGCCAGGGCGTGGCTGGATTCCAGCGCGGGGATGATCCCCTCCAGGCGGCTCAGCGCGTGGAAGGCCGCGAGCGCCTCGCGGTCGTCGACCTCCTCGTAGACGGCGCGGCCGGTGTCCTTGAGGTGGCCGTGCTGCGGCCCGACGCCGGGGTAGTCCAGACCCGCGGCGACGGAGTGCGCCTCGACGACCTGGCCGTCATCGTCCTGCAGCAGGTAGGAGTAGGTGCCGTGCAGGATGCCGGGCGCGCCGCGCCCCAGCGCGGCCGAGTGGCCCGCCGCCGAGCCGCCGGCCTCCACGCCCACCAGCGCGACGTCCGCGTCCGCCAGGAAGCCGCTGAAGATGCCCAGCGCGTTGCTGCCGCCACCCACGCAGGCCACGACCGTGCCGGGCAGCCGGCCCGTCGCGGCCAGGAACTGCGCACGCGCCTCGTCCCCGATCACCGCTTGCAACTCGCGCACGATCGTCGGGTAGGGATGCGGGCCCACGGTCGAACCCAGGATGTAGTGGGTGGTCCCGACGTTGGCGACCCAGTCGCGGATCGCCTCGCTGGTGGCGTCCTTGAGCGTGCGGCTGCCGTTGCCCACCGGCGACACGCGCGCCCCGAGCAGGCGCATGCGCTCGACGTTGGGCGACTGGCGCGCCATGTCGACCTCGCCCATGTGCACGACGCACTCCAGCCCCAGCAGCGCGCAGGCCGCGGCGGTGGCCACGCCGTGCTGCCCGGCGCCGGTCTCGGCCACCACGCGCCGCTTGCCCATGCGCCGCGCCAGCAGCGCCTGGCCGAGGCTGTTGTTGATCTTGTGGGCGCCGGTGTGGTTGAGGTCCTCGCGCTTCAGCCAGACCTCGGCGCCGCCGCCGTGGACCTCGCCGAAGCGGCGGGCCCGGAACAGGGGAGTCGGCCGGCCGCCGTAGTCGCGGCGCAGCGCGTCCAGTTCGGCGCGGAACGCCGGATCGTCCCAGGCCGCGGCGAAGGCGGCCTCCAGCTCGATCAGGCCGGGCATCAGGGTCTCCGGCACGTAGCGACCGCCGTAGGGGCCGAAGCGCCCGGCGACGACCGGTTCAGGAGCAGCCACGGGCGACCTCCTCGATGAAAGCCCGGACGGCGGCCGGGTCCTTGCGACCCGGCGCGGCCTCGACGCCCGACGCCACGTCCAGCGCGTGGGGACCGACGACGCGCGCGGCCTCGGCGGCGTCGGCCGGCGACAGCCCGCCGCCCAGCAGGACCCGCCGGCCCGCCCGCACGGCGGCGGCGGCTTCCTCCCACAACCCTGCACGCCGCGGCGGCCCGCCCGGGCCGCCCTTCGGCAGATCGAACAGCACGAATTCCGCGGCGGCGGCGGCGGCGGCGACCGCGGGATCCGCCAGCTCGCCGGGCCGCACAGCCTTGATGACCGGCACGCCGCAGCGCTCGCGCACCGCCAGCACCGTCGCGGCGTCCTCGCTCCCGTGCAGCTGCACGAGGTCGAAGCCGGCGTGCTCGACGGCGAGCACGAGGGACGGCAGCGGCGCGTCCGCGAAGACGCCCACCAGCAGCGCCTCGGGCGCGGCGTCGCGCAGCAGCTTCACGTCGTCGGGCGCGACGCGGCGCGGGCTCGGCGCCAGGATCACGCCGAGGTAGCGGGCGCCCGCGGCGTGGCAGAGCCGCACGTCGTCGGGCGTGGTCAGGCCGCAGATCTTGACGAGGACGCGGTTCACGGCGCCTCCCCCCGCAGGCCGCGCAGCGCCGCCGCCGGGTCGTCCGCCTGCAGCAGGGCGCCGCCCACCAGGAAGGCGCTCGCGCCGCAGGCGGCCAGGTCCAGGATGTCGGCGCGCGCGCGGATCCCGCTCTCGGCCACCGCCAGCGCGAACGACGCCGCCGACGGCAGCAGCCGCCGCGGCGCGTCGGCGTCCACGGCCAGGGTCTCGAGGTCGCGGCTGTTGACGCCCACCAGGACGGCGCCGGCCGCGCGGGCCGCCGCCACGTCCCGTTCGTCGTGACACTCGACCAGGGCTTCGGCGCCCAGCTCGCGCACGCGCCCCAGCAGGTCGGCCAGCTCGTCGACGCTCAGGACGCGCGCGATCAGCAGCACGGCGTCGGCGCCGGCCGCGCGCGCCGCCAGCACCTGCAGCGGGTCGACGACGAAATCCTTGACCAGCAGCGGCAGGCCGGCGGCGCGGCGCGCGGCGGCGGCGTCCGCCAGGTCCGAGCCGAAGTGCCGCGGGCAGGCGACCACCGACAGCGCGGCCGCGCCGGCGCCGGCGTAGATGCGGGCAAGCGCCGCGGGATCGCCGCCGTGCCGGAAGGCAGCCACGCTGGGGGAGCGCCGCTTGAACTCGGCGATCACGGCGTTGCCGCCGCGCAGGGCGCCGGCGAAGTCGCGGGCCGGCGCGCGCGCCGCCGCCGCCCGCAGCCGTCCCGGATCCACCGTGCTTCGCAACGCGTCGGTTTCTAGGCGCCGCTCGGCGACGACCCGGCTCAGGAAACCGCTCACGACGCCTCCTTCGCCAGCTTGCGCGAGGCCGCGGCCAGCCGCGCGAGCACGGCCAGCGCGTCGCCCGACGCGACGGCGCGACGGGCCAGGGCCACGCCCTGCACCGGGTCCGCGGCCAGGTCGGCCAGGACGGCGCAGAAGCCCGCGTTCAGCAGCACGGCGTCGAGCCGCGGTCCGGGCTCGCCGGCCAGGACCCCGCGCACCAGTTCGGCGTTGAGCCGCGCGTCGCCCCCGGACAGGTCCTCGGCCCGGCAGCGCGGGAGGCCCGCCTTCTCCGGCACGAACACGGACCGGCGGATCGCGCCGCCGCGCAGCTCGGCGATCGCGGTGGGACCGGTCAGCGAGACCTCGTCGGAGCCGTCGTCGCCGTGCACCACGAAGGCGCGCTCGGTCCCCAGCCGGCGCAGCACGCGGGCCAGCTTCGGCACCAGGCCCGGGGCGTAGACGCCCAACAACTGGCGGCGCACGCCGGCCGGATTCGCCAGCGGCCCCAGCAGGTTGAAGACGGTGCGCACGCCCAGCTCGCGGCGCACGGCCGCGGCCTGCCGCAGGGCGGGGTGGTGCAGGGGCGCGAACAGGAAGCCGATGCCGACGCTCCCGACCAGCAGCGCGGCGCGCTCCGGCGGCAGGTCCACCGCCACGCCCAGCGCCTCCAGGACGTCGGCGCTGCCGCAGCGGGACGAGACGGCCCGGTTGCCGTGCTTGGCGACCGGGATCCCCATCGCCGCGGCCACCAGCGCGGTGGCGGTCGAGATGTTGAAGGTGCCGGCGCCGTCGCCCCCGGTGCCGCAGGTGTCGATCGCCCCGGCCGGCGCCGGGCCGACGCGCACCGCGCGCCGGCGCAGCGCCCGGGCGAAGCCGGTGATCTCGTCCTCGGTCTCGCCCTTGGCGCGCAGGGCCGCCAGCAGGGCCGCCAGGCGCGCCTCGCCCAGGCCGCCCGTCATGACCGCATCCAGGAGCGCTTCGGCCTGGTCGGCGTCCAGGTCGCGGCCGTCGAGCAGCCGATCCAGCAGTCGGGGATCCACGGCTCCTCCTCTCAGCGCGCGGCGGCGGCGGCGGCCAGGCGCAGGAAGTTCGCGAACAGGGCCGGCCCCTCGCGCGTCAGGATCGACTCGGGGTGGAACTGCACGCCCTCGATCGGGTGCACGCGGTGGCGCACGCCCATGATCTCCCCCTCGGACGTGAAGGCGCTGACCTCCAGCGCGGCGGGCAGCGATTCCTCGCGCGCGATCAGCGAGTGGTAGCGCGTCGCCTCGAAGGGGTTCGACAACCCCTCGAACAGCGTGCGGCCGTCGTTGTAGATGCGCGAGGTCTTGCCGTGCATGACCCGCTCCGCCCGCACCACCTCGCCGCCGAAGGCCTCGACGATGCACTGGTGCCCGAGGCAGACGCCCAGGATCGGGACCCGCCCGGCGAGCTCCCGGATCGCGGCGAGCGAGACGCCCGCGTCGGCGGGCCGGCCGGGACCGGGCGAGATGATCAGCGAGGCCGGTCGCCGCGCCGCGATGTCGTCGACGCTCAGCGCGTCGTTGCGCACGACCTCCACCTCGGCGCCCAGGGTCGCGAGCGCCTGGACCACGTTGAAGGTGAACGAGTCGTAGTTGTCGATCATCAGGTGCATGGGAATCCCTCCTGGGCGATCTCCACCGCGCGGATCAGCGCGCCGATCTTGTCGAGCGTCTCCTGGTATTCGCGCCCGGGGTCGGAGTCGGCCACGATGCCGGCGCCCGCCTGCGCGTAGAACCGTCCGCCCCTGACGTGCAGGGTGCGGATGGCGATGCTCATGTCCATGTCGCCGCGCGGGCCGAAGTAGCCCACGGCCCCGGCGTAGGCCCCCCGGCGCAGACCCTCCAGCTCGGAGATCACTTCCATGGCGCGGATCTTCGGGGCGCCCGACACCGTGCCGGCCGGGAAGGCCGCCCGCAGCAGGTCGAACTGGTCGTGGTCGGGCCGCAGCGTCCCGGTGATCCGCGAGACGATGTGCATGACGTGCGAGTAGCGTTCGATCGTCATGAAGGACTCGGTGCGCACGCTGTCGGCGGCGCAGACCCGGCCCAGGTCGTTGCGGCCCAGGTCCACGAGCATCACGTGCTCGGCGCGCTCCTTCGGGTCGGCCAGCAGGTCCCGCTCCAGGGCGAGGTCCGCGGCCACGTCCTCGTCCCGCGGGCGGGTGCCGGCGATCGGGCACAGCGTGACGCGCCCGTGCTCGAGCTTCACCAGCACCTCGGGCGAGGAGCCGATCACCTGCGTGTCGCCGTGGTCGAGGTAGAAGAGGTAGGGCGAGGGGTTCAGGATGCGCAGCGCCCGGTAGATCTGGAAGGGGTGGGCCGCGGTCTCCCCGCGCAGGGCCTGCGACAGCACCACCTGGAAGCAGTCGCCGGCCAGGATGTGCTCCTTGGCGCGCAGGACCGACGCCTCGAACTGCTCGCGGGTGACCGAGAACTCGGGGGCCGCGGGCGCCGCGGGCGGTGCCGCCGGCGCCGGCAGCGCCGGCAGGGGCGCGGCCAGGGCGGCCAGCAGCCGGTCGAGCTGCGCGTCGGCCGCCTGCAGGTTCGCCTCCCCCTCGGCCGGCGCCAGGGTCCACAGCTCGATCTCGCTCTTGACGTGGTCGAAGACCGCCAGGGTCGTCGGGATGACGAAGTGGTAGTCGGGCGCGTCCAGCCAGCCGCGCTCGGGCAGCGGCACCCGCTCGAAGTGGCGCACGCAATCGTAGGCGATGACGCCCACCGCGCCGCCGAAGGGGGCCGGCAGCTCCAGGCCCGGCGGCAGGTCCAGGGACGCGAGCTCGCGGCGGACCGGGGCGAAGACGTCGCCCGGATCGACCGGCTCGCGGCGCTCGGCGCCGTCGCGCGACACCGTCGCGACGCCGTCGCGCAGGGTGATCGTGGTGCAGGGCCCGATGCCGACGAAGGAGTGGCGGCCCAGCTGGATCCCCCGCTCCACGCTCTCGAGCAGGAAGCACGCCCCCAACGGCGCCAGCTTCAGGTACGCCGAAACCGGCGTGTCGAGGTCGGCGGGGATGCGGCGGCGCCGGGGAGTACGGAGCCGGGTCGGGCCGTGCCGTGTCGTCGTGTCCATCGTTCCTCCGTCGTCACGAAATGAAAAACCCACCATCGGCGGATGGTGGGCCTGGTTGGATCGGGTTGGGTCCGGTGCTACCGGTCCATTCCTCCGCACAGCCGACCTTCCGCGCCCGTCGCGCCACGCCACGACCGCCATCGGCGGCTGGGGGCGGGGACGTTCCGTGCGGTGAGGCTGCGCATCTGTGCTGGACTCCCGATCCTGAGCTGTGGACTCCGTGGACCGACGGCCGGGTGGACCGCGATCAGTGGATGAGCTTACTCCCAATTCCGGTCGCCGTCAAGTCCCGTCGCGCTTCAGCGGCTCCAGCCGTCGAGCAGCTGCCGCGCGAACGCCTCGGGATCCGACGTCGGGGCGCCGCAGGCGCCGGGGCGGCAGACGTGGGCCAGAGCGCGCCCGCCGCGCGCCTTCAGACCCGCGGCCACCGGCACCAGGGCCCGCGTCGCCTCGTCGGCGCCCGCCGCGGGGACGGTCGCCAGCACCGCCCAGGGCGGCGCCACGTTCCAGAAGGCGGCCTGCAGGGCGCGAGTGTCCGCGGCGCCGGGCTCGCCGGCGATCACCGCGGCGTAGCCGGGGGCCGCGACCAGCAGCGCCGAGTCGGCCCACCAGGCCATCTCCAGGCCGGCGCGCTCCAGCATCGCGCCGCGGCGGCGCAGGTGCGAGGCCACGAGCGCCTGACCCTCCAGGTCCCCGGTCAGCAGCGACCAGCGCCAGAGGCCGTGCAAGAGGGCGGCCGCTCCCGAGGGCTCGACGTTGTCGTGGTACTCCGCGCGTCGGCCCAGCGGCGCGTCGACGCCGCGGGCGGTCAGGGCGAACCCCAGCTCGTCATCGGCGAAGAGCGTCACCGCGGCGTCCAGCAGTTCGCCGGCGCGGCGCAGCTGCGCGAGGTCGCCGGTCGCCTGGTAGAGGTCCAGCAGGCCCTCGGCCAGGCAGGCGTAGTCGTCCAGCACGCCCTCGCCGGCCGGGCGGCCACCGGTCGCCGCGCGCACCAGCCGCCCGCGGGCGTCCCGGTGCGTCGACCAGAGGTGGTCGGCGATCTGCAGGGCCGCCGCCGCGAAGGCGGGTTCTTCGAGCTGCGCCGAGGCCCGCGCCAGCGCCGACAGCGCCAGCCCGTTCCAGGCGGTCACGATCTTGTCGTCCCGCGCCGGCGCCGTGCGCGCCGCACGGATCTCGCACAGCCGGGGCCGCAGGCGGTCGAACAGCGCCGCCGCCTCGGCCGGCTCGCGGCCATGCCGCATGGCGGCGTGGGGTGCGTCCACGCGCCGGGTCAGGATGCTGCGGCCCTCGAAGTTGCCGCCGGGCGCCACCCCGAGCATGGTCGCCAGCAGCGGCCCGTCGCGTTCGCCCGCGGCCGCGTGGATCTCCTGCGGGGTCCAGACGTAGTAGCTGCCCTCCTGCCCGCCGCTGTCCGCGTCGAAGCTGGCGCAGAGGCCGCCCTGCCCGTCGCGCATCTCCCGCAGCAGGAACTCCAGGACGTCGCGGGCCACCCCCAGGTACCACGGCCGGTCCAGCGCGGCGCCCGCCTCCAGGTAGAGGCTCGCGAGCTGGGCGTTGTCGTAGAGCATGATCTCGAAGTGGGGCACCAGCCAGGTCTCCTCGACCGTGTAGCGGTGGAAGCCGCCGCCGAGGTGGTCGCGGATGCCGCCGGTGGCCATCGCCTCCAGCGTGCGGTGCAGGGCTGCGGCCGTCTGCCGGTCGCCGGTGAGGCGGTGGTGGTGCAGCAGGAACTGCCAGCGCAGCGGCGTGGGGAATTTCTGGTGTTGCAGGAAGCCGCCCCACTCCGGGTCGTGGTGGGCGAGGCCGAGCCGCGCCACGCCCTCGACCGTGCCCGTCGCGACGGGCGGCCCGTCGTTGGCGGCAGGGATGGCGGCGGCGGGGACGGCGGCGATCGCCCCGGCCAGCTGCGCCGCCTGCACCTGCAGCTCGCCGCGGCGCGTGCGGTAGACCTCGTCGATCCGTCGGCAGAGCTCCAGGAAACGGGCGCGCGGCACGTAGGTGGCGCCGTGGAAGGGCTGCAGGTCCGAGGTCAGGAACACCGACAGCGGCCAGCCGCCGCGCCCGGTCTGCGCCGTCACGGCGGCCATGTAGGCCTCGTCCAGGTCGGGGCGTTCCTCGCGGTCGACCTTGATGCAGACGAACCGCTCGTTCAGCAGCGCGGCCACTTCCGCGTCCTCGAACACCTCGTGCGCCATGACGTGGCACCAGTGGCAGGAGGCGTAGCCGATCGACAGGAAGACCGGCAGGTCGCGGTCGCGGGCGAAGGCCAGGGCATCGCGGTCCCAGGGCTGCCAGTTGATGGGGTTGCCGGCGTGCTGGCGCAGGTAGGCGGAGGCCTCGCCGCCGAGCCGGTTGGAGCGGATGTCGTCGTGCGGTCGGTTCATGGCGTACAGGATAGGCCCCCGGATGCGGGCCCGCCCCCTCCCCCCGTGGCGCCCGTCAGGACCGGACGCCGATCACCACCAGGCTGCGTTGGCCGGCCGGCACCACCGTGAAACCGCCGAAACCGGCCTCGGCCATGATGTCCCGTGTCTGGCTCATAGTATACGACATCCCGCCCTCGGTCCCGACCAGCATGTTGACGCTGAAGCGGGCCGCGTGGGCCGGCGCGGTGCGCGTGTCGTCGAGGTAGAAGTCCTTGAACATCAACCGCCCCCCCGGGACCAGCGCGGCGTGGGCCTTGCGGGCGATCATCGCCGTGTCCCGCGGCGGCAGCATGTGGATGATGTTCGAGACGTAGACCACGTCGAAGCCCTCGCCGAAGCCGTCGACGTGGAAGTCGCCGTCGACGGTCGCGACGCGGTCGCCGAGCCCCGCGGCGGCGATCATCTCGCGCGCGATGGCCGTGGTCTCGGGCAGGTCGAAGACGACGCAGCTCAGGCCGGGGTTCGCCGCGGCGAAGACCAGCGACGCGGTGCCGGGCCCGCCGCCGACGTCCAGCAGGCGCCGCGCGCCGGAGAAGTCGACGGCCGCGGCCACGTCGCGGCTGCTGTCGCGCGAGACGTTCTCCATGCCGCAGATGTAGTCGCGGTGCTCGCTCGGCGAACGGTCGGCGCCCTCGCGCGGGACGGGCCGGCCGGTGCGCAGCGTCTCCTCCAGCCTGATCCAGCGGCCGCTCAGGCGGTCGTGGTGGCGGTAGATGCTGGCCATGGTGTCGGGCGAGCCCGCGACCAACAGCGGCGCGCAGCCCGCCTCGAGCCGGAAGCTCTCGCCCTCCTTGACCAGGATCCCCACCGCCGCCAGGGCGTGCAGCACCAGGTCCAGGGCCCGCGCGTCCAGCCCGAGCCGCGCGGCGAGCTCCGCCGACGCGAGCGGTCCCGAGGCCAGGGCGTCGAAGACGCCCAGGCGCAGGCTGGTCAGCAAGATGAAGGCGTCCTGGTAGCCGGCGGCGATGCGGTCGAGCTTGTCACGTGCTTCCATCGGTGCTCCACGGGTAGGGGGGTACGGCGTCGCCCGGCATTGTGGGGGATGGCACGGCCCGGATCAAGTGCCTGCTGACCGGATGCGGCCCCTATGCTAGGGTGCCCGCGGAGGAGATGCCGCATCATGACCTCACCACCGCCCGTCAGCGTCGTGCTGCCCGCCTACCAGGCGGCGGCCACCCTGCCGGAAACCCTCGACTCGGTGCTCGCGCAGACACCGCCGCCGCGCGCGGTCATCGTCGTGGACGACGGCTCCACCGACGCGACGGCCGCGGTGCTCGCCGCCCGCACCGACCGCGTGACCGCGCTGCGGATCGACAACAGCGGCGGCCCCTCGCGGCCCCGCAACGTCGGCCTGGAACGCTGCGGCGACGGGCTGGTCGCCCTGTTCGACGCCGACGACCTCATGCGCCCCGGCAAGCTCGCCGCGCAGGCCGCCGTCTTCGCCGCCTGCCCCGAGGTCGACCTCTGCTTCACCGACTTCCAGGTGATCGACGCCGGCGGCGCCGTCCTGCAGGAACGCTTCCTGGACGGCTACCGGGAGTTCCGCCGGCTGCTGCGCCCCGGCCCCCTGCCGGGCGTGGGCCTGCTGTCGGGTCCCGACCTGCACTTCGCCCTGATCCGCGCCAACTTCGTCGGCACCTCCAGCGTGGTGGCGCGCGCGGAACTCCTGCGCGCCGCCGGCGGCTTCGACGAGACCCTGCGCAACGGCGACGACCTGGACCTCTGGCTGCGCCTGGCCCGCGAGGGCGCGGTCTTCGCCTTCCTGGACCGCGTCGGCCACGCCTACCGCAAGGTCGACGGCGGGGTCTCGGCGCGCGGCTGGCGCCGCTTGCCCGCGGTCATCGCGGTGCGCGAACGCCAACGGCCGTACGTGACCGATCCCGCGCGGCGTCGGGTGCTGGAGAAGATCATCCTGGAAGCGAAGCTGGCGTACGCCTGGGGGCTGGACCGCGACGGCCGGCACGACGAGGCGTGCCGCGTCTACGCGGAATGCAACGCCGCGCGCCCGACCTGGGCTGGGATCAAGGGGATCGTGCTGGCGACGGCGAGAGCGCGGCTCGGCGGCCCGCCCGCCCGCGACTAGGTCCGCCCGCAGCTAGGCCGGCACGGCCCGCAGGCCGTCGGCGTAGATCGGGATGTTGTTGTCGATCACGGTCTCGGCCGACAGGTCCAGCCGCTCGAAGTCCCGCCACTGGTCCGCGTTCAACGCGCAGGCCATGATCATCCCCACGAAGCAGCGCGCCGTGATGTAGGGGTCGATGTTCTTGACCTCGCCGGCGTCCCGCCGCTCGGCGAGCTCCCGCGCCAGGAAACGGATGTAGGGCAGGCGCAGCTCGCAGAACAGCACGTCGTTGCCCCGGTGCGTGCCCAGCGAACTCATCACCATCAGCGGCAGCAGCAGCGGGTCCTCGCGCGAGAGCTGGTGGATGTGGTGGGCCACCGTCGTCAGGACCTGCAGGACGTCGCCGAGCCGGCGCTGCTGCACCAGGAACCCTTCGATGTCGTGCGCGCGGGCCTTGGCCCGCACCACCGACTCGAAGAGGTGCTCCTTGCTCTCGAAGTAGCGGTAGATGGCCGCTTCGGTGATCCCGCACTCGCGGGCGATGAGGCGGATCGAGGCCCCCTCGAAACCCAGCTGGGCGAAGAGGCGGGCCGCGTTCTCGAGGATCTCGTCGCGTCGTTCCAGGTTGCGCGTTCTGGACATGGCCGCCCTCCTTCTCGGTCAACGATCCCTTACCATGGAAAGTTAACGATTGATATTAATTTGTCAACTTCGATCCCATCATGGAATTGCCCGAATTCGGAGCCCTGGTCAACAGTCCTTACGGAAAGCGGGGGGCCCGCAGGCCCCCCGCCACTACCGTCCGCCGTCGGGCGGGGTCAGATCGCCGGCACCGCCGTCGAGAGCGCGAAATCGTGCGTCTCGGCGGCCGTCCACTTGTTCGCCAGCAGCGAGGAGTGGAACAGCCGGTTGGAGCCGAAGCTCAGCGTCTTGGCGTTGTAGCCCAGCATGTTCAGGGCGGCGGCGACCTGGCTGCTGGTCTGGCCGGTCCAGCAGTACACCACGATGGGCGTGCCGTCGATGGGCAGGTAGGGCAGCATCTCGCCGATCTTCATGCTGGTGTAAGGGGTGAACTGGAAGGCGCCGGGGATGTGGCCGGGCACGCCGTTGGTGCCGGTGCCCTCGTAGTCCGCCACGCCGAAGTAGTTCACGACGAAGTAGGGGGTCATGTCCGGCGGCGTCGGCGCCGTCCAGGTGAAGCTCTGGAACCCGGCCGCCAGCATGGCCGCGACGCGGTCCTCGACCACGGTCGCGGGATCCTCGTCCGCCAGCGTCGGGTAGGCGTGGGCGACGAGCGAGCCGTTGTTGTTGGTCGTCTCGGGCGCGGGCAGGTAGTCGCCGATGTTGTCGTACATGCGGCCGGCCAGCGTCGAGTTCCAGGAGGACATGCCCCACTTCAGGGACTTGACATCCTCGTAGCCCATCAGCTCCATCGCGATCTTGGCGTGGCCGGCGCTCTGGCCCGTGTAGCAGGTGATCACGTAGGGCTTGTCGTCGGGGATTGTCGTCTCCAGCGCGGCCAACAGCCCGCCGAGGCTGGGCACGTTGTAGGCACCCGCGATGTGCCCGGCGCCGTAGTCGGTCGCCGAGCGGATGTCGATGACCGTGTAGTCGTCGAGGTTGTCGTAGAGCACCTGGGCGGTGATCACGCCCGGGCAGTCGGTGTTGTCGTTCAGGTAGGCGTCGACGGCCGCGTACATGGCCGCGAACTCCGGCGTCTGCGCGCCGCCGACCTCGAGCTCGTAGTCGTGCATCTCGGCGGCCGTCCACCGGTTCGCCGTCAGCGAGCTGTGGAACAGGCGGTTCGAACCCCACTGCAGCGTCTTGGCGTTGTAGCCCAGCATGTTCAGGGCCGCCGCGATCTGGCTGCTCGTGGTGCCGGTCCAGCAGTACACCACGATGGGTGTGCCGTCGCTGGGGAGCTTATCCAGCATCTGCTCGAGGCCGAGGCTGGCGTAGGGGGTGAACTGGTAGGCGCCGGGGATGTGGCCGGGCACGCCGCCGGTGCCGGTGCCGAGATAGTCGGCCTCGCCGAAGTAGTTCAGGATGAAGTACTCGTCGAGGTTGGGCTGGATGGTCTCCCAGGTGATGTTCTGGAATCCGGCCGCCAGCATGGCGTTGACGCGCGTGGTCACGATCGTCGCGTTGTCGCCGGCCAGCGTCGGGAAGGCGTGCGAGACCAGTTCGCCGTTGTTGTTCGTGGTCTCGGGAGTGGCCAGGTTGTCGCCGATGTTGGTGTTCCAGCGGCCGGCCAGCGAGGAGTGCCAGGCGCACATGCCGAACTTCACGGACTTGACGTCCTCGTAGCCCATCAGCTCCATCGCGATCTTGGCGTGGCCGACGGTCTGGCCGGAGTAGCAGACCAGCGCGTAGGTCTTGTCGTCGGGAATCGTCGTCTCCAGCGCGGCCATCAGGCCGCCGAGGGTGGGCACGTTGTAGGCGCCCGGGATGTGACCGGCGATGTAGTCGGCCTCGCTGCGCATGTCGATGACGGTGTAGTCGTCGAGGTTGTCGTGCAGGGCCTGGGCGGTGATCACGCCCGGGCAGTCCGTGTTGTCGTTGACGTAGGCCGCGACCGCGGCGGCCATCGTCTCGAACGTGGTCGCGGCCGGCGGATCCACGGGATCGTCGTCGCTCGAGCAGCCCCACATGGCCGCCAGGGCGATCAGCAGCAACGCCATCAGGGTCCAGCGCTTCGTCATGTCTTCTCTCCTTGTTCGGGCCTCGCGGCCCCCGGTGTGCGGCGCCGGGCGCCGCGGGTCGGCCGCCCGTCGGCGAGCGCCGACGGGCGGACTTGCATCTCGGGTCACTTCGCGTCCGGGAACGACGACGGGATCACCACCCCGAGGTTGGCCTCGTAGTCGGGCAGCCGGGTGACGCCGTCGTCCTCGTACAGGTCGGACTCGCGCAGCAGGAAGCCGTCGGGCCCGTCCGGCGACTGGTGGCAGGCCGTGCTGCAGGTCTGCCCCTCGCCGACCGTCGTCTGCGCCGTGCGCCGCACGACGTTGTGCGGGGAGTTGTAGACCC
This sequence comes from Gemmatimonas sp., assembly GCA_013824755.1. Taxonomy (GTDB): domain Bacteria; phylum Krumholzibacteriota; class Krumholzibacteriia; order LZORAL124-64-63; family LZORAL124-64-63; genus PNOJ01. The sequence continues at coordinate 6,567 of PNOJ01000039.1, read as the reverse complement.
AGGTCGGCGCGTCGAGGTAGCCGGGCAGCTCCAGGCCCCAGTCGGCGTAGGTGCCGGGATCGATCGGCAGGTGCCGCACGACGGCATAATCGTACTCGGCGCGGTACGGGCTCGGGTTGCGGCCGATCTTGAACTGCACGCGGCTGGGGTCGATGTCGTACTTCTCCCCTTCGCCGTCCGCCACCAGGTTGTGGCAGTTCGTGCAGTTCTTGTAGGGCTGCGAGTGGCAGACCTGGCACTGCAGGTTCAGGCCGTCGTTGCCCACGTGCATGGCGTGGTAGGCGTTGTCCCAGCCGTCGTCCTGTTCCTCGCCGTGGCAGTCCTCGCAGCGGGGCATCGTCTTGACCTCGTAGCGGTGCTCGTAGTGCTCGCCGTCGTGCTGGTCGTCGCCGTGGATCTCTTCCTTGGTGTGGCAGTCCTTGCACTGCCAGCCGTAGGGCTGGCGATGCACGTCGGGCACGTTGCCCTCGCTCTGGCCCAGGAAGTCGTTGCCCACGCGCGAGCCGTGGCAGGCGGTGCACTGCTCGGTCATGTCGGGCGAGGCCCGGAAGCGGTGCGAGTAGTAGGAGCCGATCAGCGGGAAGCCGCCGCCGACGCTGTTCGGGCGGCTGACGTGGCACTGGCCGCAGGTCGTGTGGCAACCGCCGCACTTCTGGTCGAAGAAGCCTTCGAAGCCGGAACCCTCGAAGGTGCAGCGCCCGCGCAGTTCGATGGCCGTGATGTAGCCCCACTGGTTGGTGTGCAGGCTGTTCGCCGTCGCCGCCGCCTCGTCGGCGTGGCAGCCGTCGCAGGCGCCGTGCGCGCTGGGGTCGGCGACCATGCCCGTATGGGCCTCCTCCATGGTCTCGAACGTGCGGTCGGCCGGGCCGCCGTGGCAGCTCTGGCAACTGCGTTGGCCGTGCACGCTGTCGAGGAAACGCTGGCCGTTGGAGCCGGTGATGATGACCTTTTCCCACGCCTCCAGCGTGGGTACGGAGCCGCCTCAGCCGTCGTCCTTGGCGGCGGGATCGGCCTTGGACGCCTCCTCCTCGCCCAGGCTGGCGATGAGCATGTCCCGGCTGCTGTGGCAGCCGAGGCAGGTCTTGTCGGTCAGCACCACGCCCGGGTCCCCGGTGCCGTTGGAGGTGTCGTTCTCGCACCCCCACAGGCAGGCCAGGACCAGGCAGGCGAGGACCGCGACCGCTGTGTGCTTGTGCATGGTCACACTCCGTCGTTGGACGGCGACGCGGCGCCGTCGTTGGTGAGGCCGCGGGCGAAGATCGGCACGTTGTTGCAGACGACCGTCTGCGCGTCGACCTCGGCACCCGCGAGCCGGCTCCACATCGCGGCGTTGAGGGCACAGTCCATGACCATGCCCACGAAGCAGCGGCTGGTGATGACGGGATCGATCCGACGGACCTCCCCCGCCGCCATGCGCCACGTGATCTCATCGACCAGGAACTCGATGTAGGGGATCCGCACCTCGCGGAAGATCGTCGCGCGGCCCTGGTCGTTCTCCAGGCTGCTGTTGGACATCAGCCGCACGAGTTCGGGATCGCGTTGCGCGAGGGACAGGATGTGGTAAGCGACCGCGCGCAGGACGTCCTCGACGCCGCCGTGTCCGCGGCTGCCCGCCAGGTCGCCGGCGATGTCGTGCTCGCGGGCCTTGGCGCGGATGACCTCGTCGTAGAGCTGGGCCTTGCCGTCGAAATGGCGGTAGATGGCGGCTTCGGTCACGCCGCTGGCGCGGGCGATCAGGCGGATGGCGGTGCCATCGTAGCCGTGGGCCGAGAAGAGCCGCGACGCGTGGTCGAGGATCTCACCGCGGCGGTTGGCAGGGCGGGTCTCGGGCGCCATGGCGTTCCCTCTGACGAGGTGAGCGAACGTTGACTCTGCTCCAAGCTATCGCTCCGGATCGGCCCGTCAATCCCGAATGTTAGGATAATAACCAACTGAACTTGTTGTTCAACAACGAGTTATGTCATACTCACTTACTAGGTGTTATAAGTTTGTCGATGGCTTGAAGATACGAAAACGGTCGTTCACGTATCCAAAACCGGCATCGCCGCGGGTCCCGAAAAAAAAGGAGCCCCGCCAGTGCGGGGCTCCCGTTCGGGCTCGCGTGGAGGCGGGCAGCTAGAAGACGCCCCCCACCGACAGCGAGTACAGGTCGAGGATGTAGTCGTCCCAGCGGTTCTCGTCGAACTCGCAGCGACGGTAGCTCGCGGTCGCGGTCAGCTTCTCGGCGAAGCGCCAGCTCGTGCGGGCCGACCAGCGGTCCAGGTCGTTCTCGACCGAGTCGGTGGTGCGGACGGCCTCGTAGTGGCCCTCGCAGCTCCAGCCGCGGCCGAGGTCCAGCACCGCGCCGGGCGCGTAGCGCACGGTCGTGGCGTCGTAGGCCAGGGGGCTGACGTCGGCGGCGACGGCGGGGGCGCCCTCGATGCCGTACTCCTCCTGCCCCATCGAGAACGAACCCAGCAGCGTCAGGCGCGGCGTCGCGGCCCAGGTGGCCACGGCGAAACCGCGCACGGCGTCCCAGGTGGTCTCCACCCCGGCGACGTCCTCGCGCTCGAAGGTCTGCGCGATCGCCTGGTGGCCGAGATCGAGGCTGAGGCCCGAAGCCGGCCGCGTGTTCAGGCAGACCTCCCAGACCAGCTTGTCGCGCTTGCGGTCGCCCATCCAGTAGAACCAGGCGTCGCTGTCGGCGGTGTCCCAGGTGTCGGCCGAATCGATCTCTTCCTGCAGCCACGTCGCCTTGGCCTTCAGCGTCGCGTTGCGACCCAGACGGGTGCGCGCGCGCAGCGCGGCTTCCTGGCTGGTCCGCTGCCGGTCGGTGGACTGGAAGTCCCCCTCGACGCCGCTGCCGGGCACGCCGTCCTGGGCGGTCGTCTCCTCGAGATCGCTGGTGCGGTAGCGGTAGCTCAGCTGCAGCCGGGTCGAGGGCAGCCGGGTCGTCGCCAGCGCCGCGCGGTAGTCCTGGCTCGTGAGGTCGCGGTCGACGGCGTGGACGACGGCGTCGTCGGGGCCGACCTGCCCGTCGACGTTCTGGTTGCGGACGGCCGCGGACAGGTCCAGGCGCGTGCCGCGGGACAACGTCCACAGGGCGCCGACGCGGCCCGTGCCCGACACGGCGTCCGATGCGACGTCGCGGTCGGCCAGGCCCTGGGTCTCGTGCGGGTTGCTCTCGAGGTAGCTGCCGGCGGCCTGGCCCACCAGGCGCAGCGTCGGCGACACTGCCAAGGCGCCGCCGACCCGCCCGCTCCACAGGGTGCGGTCGTCGGTGGTGAGGTGCCGCGTGCCCAGCGCGCGGTCGCCCTCGCTCTTGCGGTAGGACACTTCCCAGTCCGTCGCCAGCTTGCCGTAGGCGTAGTCGCCGCCGGCCCAGACCTTGCGGTCGAGGGTGCCGAAGTGCTTCAGGCCGGGCACGGCGGCGCCGGCCCCGCTGCGCAGCAGGCTGCCCTTGGTCCCGTCGCGCCGCGTGAAGGCGACGCCCGCCTCGAGACCGAACCCGTTCCAGACGCGATGGGAGCTGGCCGCCTCGAAGCGGTTCCAGTTCATCACCGGCGCGGGGGCGAGGGCCGGCGACGGCGGCGGCGCGGCGAACACGGCCGAGCGCATTTCGCTGGTGCCGTCGTAGTAGTGGTCGAAGCTGCGGTAGGTCACCGAGGTCCGGAACCCTCCGGTCGAGCCGCCCCACAGGCCGAGCGAACCGGCGCCGCCGGGGCGGCCGCCGTTCTCGCCGGCGCCGCGCAGGGTCAGCCAGCGGCCGGTGTCCCAGGTCCGGTTCCAGGCGAAGACCGAGGAGAAGCGGTACTGGTCGGTCAGCTGCCAGTCCTCGGCCGCCTTCGCGGCGTCGCCGTAGTCGTCCAGGACGTCGAGGGTCAGCGTGGCATGCGTGAACAGGCCCACGTGGTCCCCCGGGGCGGCCCAGATCCGGCCGGCCTGGGCCGGCGGATCGCCGGCGGCGGCCGCGCCGGCGGCCAGGAGCGCCACCGCGGCGGCGGTCAACATCGTCTGACGCAGGTTCTTCATGACGCGCTCCTTTCTAGTCCAGGAAGGTGGGGTTCAGGTTCGAACCGTGGATCTCGTGGTGGCAGTCGTAGCAGCGCGCCTCGCTGCCCAGGAAACCGCCGTGGTCCACGTCGCCGATGGTCGGGTAGCCGGGCTCGAAGTGGCACTGTAGGCACAGCGAGTTGCCGTCCTGGGTCAGCAGCTTGTCGTTGACCGAGCCGTGCGGCCGGTGGCAAGCCGTGCAGTCCTCGGCCGAGACGGCCTCGTGTTCGAAGAGGAACGGGCCGGCCATCTCGGTGTGGCAGTTCAGGCAGGCCGCGTTCAGGTCGCCCAGGGGCTCGGCGGCGGGCGCCGCGCCGTGGACCGCGTGGCAGTCCTGGCAGGAGACCTCGCCCTCGAGCACCCGGTGGCGGAACGGCAGGCGGAAGTCGGCGGCCTGGGCCGCGTGGCACTGCAGGCAGAACTCGCCGGCGATGCGGAAGGCGGACGGCGCCTGCGCCGAGCCGCCCCCGTGGACGACGTCGGTGTGGCAGGCCGCGCAGTCGGTCGGGCTGCCGGCGTGCGGCGAGTCGGACCAGGCGAGGCGCTTGTCCTGGTGGCACTGCAGGCACATCTCGGCGCGGTCCTCGGCATCCAGGGCGGACAGGGCGGCCCGGCCGAAGATGGGTCCCTCGCCGCCGGCCTCGACGTGGAGGCTGCCCGGCCCGTGGCAGGCCTCGCAAGCGCCGGCGCCGGAGCCGGGCGCGATCGGGGCCCGCTCCACGGAATGGGGGGTGTGCTGGTAGAAGGTGCCGGCGTCGTCGTGGCAGTCCAGGCAGGCCTGGGAACCGACGTAGGCCGCGCCGGCCGGCACGCCCACGCGCTCGGCGAAACCGCCGCCCGCGGCCGCGGCGACGGCGAGCAGGGCGAGCAGTCCGGCGATGAGGACGAGCAGACGCATCATGGGGATCCCTCCACGCAGGAAGAGGTCAACGAACGTTGATCATCGTCGCGAGGATAAGAGTCCGGGACCGCGCAAACAAGAAATAGTTGTCATCGGATTGTCAGGGTCTTGACTAAGATGTTCAGGAAGGCGACCTTGCCGCCCGCCTCCCTCCGGTCGCCTCGAAAGGAGCCCCGCCGTGGACCTGTACGGTTTCGCCCTGCTTTCGCTGTCGTCCCTGTTCGCGGTCATCGACCCGCTGGGCTGCATCCCCTTTTTCAGCGGCCAGACCGCGGGCCTGTCCCGAGACCGCAAGCGGCGCATCCTGGTCAAGGCCCTGGTGGTGTCCTTCCTGGTCCTGCTGCTGTTCACCTACGCCGGCAGCGCCGTGCTGCACACCTTCGGGATCACGGTGGACGCCTTCCGGATCGCCGGCGGCGTCATCTTCTTCGGCGTCGGGCTGGACATGCTCCAGAGCCGGCCCCGCCGCTGGCACACCGGCCTGGACCAGGCCGCTGCCGCCGGACCGGATCACGTGGCGCCTCCCGATCCGGACCACGATCCGTCGGTGACCCCCCTGGCGATCCCGATGATCGCCGGCCCGGCCTCGATCACCACGGTCATGGTGCTGCGGGCCGAGACGCCCGGCGCGACCGGGGCGCTGATCGTCGCCGCCGCCGCCGCCCTGATCCTGCTGCTGACCGGGGTGATCCTGCTGACCGCCGACACCGTCCTGCGGCGCCTCGGCCCCACCGGCATGCGCATCGTGGAGAAGCTGATGGGCCTGCTGGTGACGGTCATCGCGGTGCAGTTGGTCATGAACGGGGCCGCGCCGTTCCTGCGGGACCTGGTGGCGACCGCCGGGCGCTGATCCCCTCCCCCGAGCAGACCCCGCAAAGACACGCCCCCGGCGGCCGGTGCCGCCGGGGGCGCGTGGTCTTGCCCTCGGGAGAGGACTAGAAGCTCATCGTGGCCTGCGTGTACAGCCAGTTCTGGCTGTCGGCGTTCGCGCCCTGCCAGTCCTCGCTGGCCGAGAACATGCTCAGGCCGGTCTGCCAGGCGAAGCCGCCGTCGACGTACTTGCCGGACAGGTCGATCTCGGTGCCAAGGGCGGTCTGATCGCCCGCGGTGATGGCGTCGGCATCCTCGACGGTCGCGAAGCTGTGGAACTCACCCATCAGCTTCCAACTCTCGTTGACCGGGTAGAGGGCCTTCAGGCCGATGTCCATGAGGCCCTCGTCGAAGTCGCCGGCGTTGACGAGGTCCATGGCGCCGTTGAACCGGTGCGACGTGTAGTACAGGTTGTGGAACCCTTCCCACTTGTCGTTCGTGGTGCCGTCGTCGCCGGTGGTGTAGTCCACCAGGCCGGCCAGGCGCATGCCGCTGGCCATCGTGTAGCCGACCTCGGCGTTCAGCAGCATGCCGCTGATGTCGACATCGGAAGCGCCGAAGTCGGCCGTGCCGGTCTGCATCGCGACCATGGCGTTGTAATCGAAGTTCTCGGCGAAGGTGCGCTCGCTGTAGGCGCCGAAGGTGATCATGCTCTCGTCATAGGTGAAAGCGCCGATCGTGTTGGCGTAGGACTTGTTCATCATGGCGAACAGGTCCACGCCCTTGTTCAGGAACGAGAAGTTGATGCCGTAGAACATGTCGTC
>PNOJ01000038.1 GCA_013824755.1 Gemmatimonas sp. | reverse complement strand
TTGATCAGGAGTATCAGCAGAAACATGGGGTCATGGCCCGCCTTGCCTCGGCCTGGGCGATCATCTCGGCGATGCCGTGACCGGCCGGCGACGGATTCGTGACGTCTACCCGTCCCGGCCGCTCCGCCGGCCGGGACCCGGGCCATCACCGAGCGGTGAAAGCCGGAGCCGACGATCGTCTCCGGGGGAGCGTCGCGTGCCGGGTCGGGTCCGCAGCGATCGGCGGACTCATGTCAGTGGTGTCCGCCCTCCCAGAATCCGGTCTGGATCGTGCAGTCATCGGTGAAGCGAAGTTCTCCATCCTTCCGATTCCCCATCCCATCAATATGATGGCACCGCCGGATGACGTCAGTCGTAACTTCCAATTACACAACGAATAATAACAGGCACGGAAGTGGCTTGTGATTCGGGCGACCCCTGCTTGGGTGTCCCTCGCCGTCGTGGTCTTGCACCGGTGGCAGAGTCGAACGAGCCGCGGGCAAGAATGTCTCTTTCATTCGTTCAATGGGAATTGGAGTGAAGATGATGAGCCGAATCGTACGCGTAGGTTTCGCATCGCTGGCGGTGCTGCTGATGGCGGCCGTGGCGCCGATGCCGGCCCGGGCGCTAACCAACCTTTTCATGCTGCACCATTCCGTGGGCCGTAACATCCTGGAAGAGGGGGATGTGCGGCAGCTCCTCGACAACTTCAACACTCAGCGCGGGACCCGCCTCGTGCTGTGGGATCACGACTACAACGCCATCGGCCTGATGGACCCGAACGGCACCATCACGGACCGCATCTACGACATCCCGGGCGACGACACGTATGTGGTCGGTCTCCACGCCCTCTGGTCTACATCCAACTCCGCCCGTGACTCAATCCTAGCCAATCACCAGGTAATCGCCTTCAAGTCGTGCTACGGGGCGTCGCTCATCGAGACCGATGCGATGCTCGCCCAGTACAAGGTCTGGTACCTCGAGATCCGTGACGAACTGGACCTGCACCCCGGCCATGTCTTCCTGGTGATGTCGCCCCCGCCCATGCATCCCTGTCTCTCGACGTTGGCCTCGGCCGACCGCGGCCGTGAATTCGCCGATTGGCTCGGCTCGTCTACTTACATGGGCGGGCGGACGAATCTGCGTTACTTCGACCTGTTCGACGTTTTGGCTGAGCCGCGCGATGTGGCGAACCGCAATACCCTGCGCGCGATCTACTGCAAGAACACTAGCTGTGCCAGCCCCGACTCGCACCCCAACGCTGCCGCGAACCAGGTGGTGGCGCCCCTCTTCGTCGCCGCGCTGATCGAGGCGGCGGGAGAGGCTGTGGTGGATGCTCCCGGAGTTAGCGCAATAGAGAGCGCCACCATCACTGACGTTCAGCCCAACCCATTCAATCCGGCGACCACGATCCGCTTCGTCCTTCCGACGGCTGGCTTCGCCCGGATGGTGGTGTTCGATGTCACTGGCCGCCTGATCCGAACGCTGGTAGATGGCGTTCTGCCGCGCGGAGCGCATGAAGCAGTCTGGGACGGTCGCGACTCGGTCGGTCGAGGTGCGGCATCGGGAGTCTACCTGGCGCGATTAGTGACGGAGTCCGGAGTCCGTACGGTGCGGGTGACGCTGGCGAAATGAGTCCCTGGTCCGAGGCAAGGAGCGGAGCATGATGGAGGCGAGGTCCTGGTGACCTCGCCTCCGCTGCTCGTTGGAATTGAGGATGTGGCATGCTGACGGCGGCCTATGGTTTACCCATCTCGCGGCGGTAGGCGTCCCTGGCCGCGGAAGCCGTGCCGCGTGCTGCATCGACCCGCTGGTGAACCCCGTCGCTCACGGCCTGGTCTATGTCGTGGGAGTCCTGCTCCAGGGAAGTCGCCGCGTGGCTCACCGCATCCCGGCCCCGGCGCAGGCCGCGGCTGCCCACATCGCCCAGGCGGCGCCGCGTGACCTCGCCCTTGTCCGGAGCCAGCAGCAGCGCGGTGATGCCGCCCACGGCGGCTCCCAGCACGAACGCCATCAACGTATTGGTATTGCGCGACATGTCAGCCTCGGCTTTCTTCGTCGTATTCGATCCCGGTCGGCGGTTCCCCGCCGTGAGAACGCCCATGATCACGCCAGGCGAGCAGGCCGGTCTTGACCGCCACCGCGATAGCCCGCGCGTGGCGGAGCAACTGCCCGAGATCGGATACCTCGGTGATGATGGGCTGGACCGCGAACTTCAGCCCCGTGGTCATGCTCTCGGCGTGGCCGGCGATGCGGTTCATCTTCGCGCTGATGCCGTGCAACTCCACGAGCTCGACTTCTAGACTGTCCATGATACGGTCGAGCTTGGGGCGGCTGGTTTCCAGGAACCGCGTGGTGTCGTCTATTCGCTCGATGATCGGGCCGAGCCGGACCAGGGTCCTGATCAGGTACGCCGCCGAGGCCACCACGGCGGCGACGGCTACGCTCACCGCGAGGTACGTGAACGTAGGGTTCATCTCTCCCTCCTTGACCGGCCTCCGCCGGGATCGGGAACTTCCGTCATTTCAGGTAGAAGGCGAAGCCGATGCCGGCATAGTTGTTCGAGTCGTCGTTGAGCCCGATGCCGACCTCGCCGACCAGGTCGGCGACGTCGGACAGGCGGTACTCGAAGCCGGGCACGAGGTGCAGCCGGGTGTAGGAGTCGTCCATGCCGGCCGGCACGTCGTCGACCGACTCGAACGAGGCGTCCAGGGCGCCGCACAACTCGAGGTTCTCCGACACGTTGCCGCTGATCATCGGCGCCAGGTCGAAGCCCATGGAGTCGTGGTAGCCGTCGCTGCCGAAGATCCAGTGCAGGCCGCCGGTCAGCGAGGCGTCCAGGCCGGCACCGTTATCCTTGCCGTGCAGGAGCCACAGCTCGCCGTCGAGGCCGGCGTAGGTGCTGTTCTCGAAGAGGCCCAGCTTGACCTCGGCGTCGAAGCTCTCGGTGAAACCGTAGCCCGCGCGCCCGGCGACGCCGAACTCGTCGTCCGCGCCGTCCTCGCCGAAAATCATCAGCGGGGCCAGCGCGAGCTTGTAGGTGCCGGAATCCATCGTCTCGGCGGATTGCAGGACGCCGACGGTCTGGGCTGCGGCCGGCAGGCCGAGGCAGAGAAACAGGCCCGCCGCGAGCAGGCATCGGTGGTTCAACATGTGGAATCCTCCTTGTTCGGTACTTGAGTCGGACGCGAACGGAATGCCGTCTACAGGACCCGGCGCCCCTGGATGAGGCGGATCAGCACGGCGATGACGGCGACGACGAGCAGGACGTGGATGAAGCCGTTGAGGGTGGTGGACGTCACGAGTCCCAGGAACCACAGAACGACGAGCACGACTGCGATGGTCCATAACATGTCGCATCTCCTGACGTGGCGCCGCGGGGGAGGGGGGCGGGCCGGCGCCCCTCCCGGAACCGCGGCTAGTGGTAGAACGTCCAGCCGATCGTGATCTTCACGTCCGGCACGTCGTTGAGGCTGAGCTTGCTCTCCACGAAGAAGCGGTCGCCGTTGTCGAGACCCTTCTCGATGCCGCCGAGCAGGTTGACCCCGAGGTCGGTGTCGGAGTCGCTGTCGTGTCCGTTGTCGTAGCTCTTGATGTTCAGGCCGAGGCCGCCGCCGAGGTAGGGGCTCCACACGTCCCATTTCTCGCTGAACCGGTAGGCCGCCTCGGCGTTCAGGCAGACGAGCGTGATGTTGTCGCTGAAGCCGACCTCGAAGTTCGGCTGGAAGCGGACGCGCTTCGCGAAGTGCCCGTAGTCGAAATGGGCGCCGAAGTGGACCTGGTCGGGATCGACGGACAGGCCAACCCGCGGCCCCCAGCCGCGGAAGCCGACGTCGGTGTAGGGGTCGGCCGTGGCCAGGGCGGGGGCCAGGACCGCCGCCGCGAGGGTGATCAGCAAAATCTTGAGCATGCCGTTCATCTCGTCATTCCTTCCTGTTCGTGGACGTCGTCGTCAGGTTTATCTCTGGGCCAGGACCTGGATGCTCGTGGGGGACGTCATGGTGACGTTCAGCCGCTGGCCCGACGCGAGCTCCACCTCGTCGCCCTTGGTCGCGAGCATGAGGATGGTGCCGGCGCCGGCGCCGGCGCCCGCCCCGATCGCGGCGCCCTTGCCGCCGCCGCTGATCCCGCCGATGATCGCGCCGAGGACGCCGCCCGCCGCGATCTTCTCGACGTCGCCGTGCGTGGCGGATTCCGCCTGCAGCGTGAGCGGCAGCGCGGAGATCGCATGGGTCTTGCCCTGCGCGTCGACGATCTTCTCATAGGCGAGCGTCATCCGGGCCCGGCCGCTCGTCCGGCCGGAGGCCTGGACGTCGCGCAGCACCCCGTAGATGCGGGCGCCGGCCGGGACGACCGTCACGCCGCGCACGACGATGGCTTCCGTCGTCGTGGTGACGAACGTGTCGCCGGAGCTGTTGTCGCCGGTGGAGAGACGCGTGTCGAGCATGGTGACGACGCTGGCCCCGTCCGGGATGACTATCGTCTCGAAACGCGGCTTCTGGGCCTCCGCAGCGGCCGCGAGCCGGGCGCTCTCCTGTTCCTCGTTGCAGCCCGCCGCGAGCGCCATGGCGCTCAGGACGAGCAGGCCGGTGCCGATCTGTTGTAATTTCATGTGCGTGAACCTCTCTTCCTGGTAACGATCCTGGGGCGACCCGCCGTGGGTTCCCCTGTCTGACCTGCGTGTCCGTCGGTCCGCCTCGCCGCGGCCCTACCGCCCCGGATCCGCGAAGGCGGCCAGGAGGTTGTTCCAGGCACCCTCCAGATCAGGAATCAGCCGCAGCCGCTTCAGGTCCCCGACCGCCCAGAATTCGTGGTGCCTGGCCTGTGCGATCGCGTGCAGGGCCTTCAGCTCGTCGACCCTCATGGTGGCGTCGAACCCAGCCCCGCCGCCCGCCTTGTGGGTCTCGATCGCGAGGCGGTCGATTCGCAGGCGCCAGTCCCAGAGTTGCGACTCCATCTTCTCGAACTCGAATTCCATGGCGTCTCTCCTCAATGGGTGCTGAATGGGGCCTATGCCACGATCGTGCCAGCCGTAACCGTTTGATAACATGGGAGTATTCGCGGAACGAACCCTTGCGGCCCCCCTCATAACGAGGTAGGTTCGATCAAAAGGGAGGGGTGGGCATGCGTGTCGAAGACCTCAAGATCAGCGAACTGGTGGAGTTCGACTCCGAAGGCGGCGTGGTCCGCTTCGCCGGTCAACGGGCGCTTATCTTCGACGCCACGGCGAAGGGGAACCTGCGCAAGGAGCTGATCGACCATTTCGGCGTCAGCACCGCCCGCGCCGTCCTGACACGCTTCGGCTACGTCCAGGGCTGGCGTCTGGCCGAGGCGACGCAGGAGATCTTCCAGTGGGAGAGCGAGGCCGACTGGCAGGAGGCGTGCGGGCGCATCCACATGCTCGGGGGGATGTACCACCTGGCTCCGGGCGAGCCCGGTTCGCTGACGAAGGAGGGACTGACGCTCGTCGGCTCCTACGAGGCCGAGCAGCACGTCGCACACCTGGGGCGCAGCGACGTCTCGGTCTGCTGGACCATCTGCGGCATCACGAGCGGCTACCTGAGCCGGGCGCTGGGCAAGGAGATCTACGTCCTCGAAGAGCGCTGCATGGGCAAGGGCGACGCGGCGTGCCATCTCCTGGCCCGCACGCTCGAGGAGTGGGGGGACGAGCGGTCCGACGATCTCCGCTTCTACCGCGTGGACAACCTCAAGGAATGGCTCGAGCCCTCGCTGCACCTGATCACCGAGAGCCTCAAAGCGACCGAGCAGAAGCTCCTGCGGAAGAAGCGCGTGCTGGCCCGCGTGGCTCCCGAGGTCGTGGACCCGCTCGGGATCATCGCCCGCAGCCCCGCCATGCGGCGGGTCGTCGACCTCGCGCGGCGCATCGCGATGGTGGACAGCACCGTCCTGATCACGGGCGAGAGCGGGACGGGCAAGGAGCTCCTCTCGCAGATGGTGCACGACGAGTCCACCCGCGCGGCCCGCCCCTTCATCGCCGTCAACTGCGGCGCCATCACCGAGTCCCTGCTCGAGAGCGAGTTGTTCGGGCACGCCCGCGGCGCGTTCACCGGCGCCGTCCATGACCGGCCGGGCTTGTTCGAGGCGGCAAACGGCGGCACCCTGTTGCTCGACGAGATCGGCGACGTCTCGCCCGGCATGCAGGTCAAGCTACTGCGCGTGCTCCAGGAGCGCGAGATCCGCCGCGTCGGCGAGAACAGGAGCCGGCCGGTGAACGTGCGGGTGATCGCCGCCACGAACCGGGAGCTCGCCGCGGACATCGTCGAAGGTCGCTTCCGCAAGGACCTGTACTACCGGCTGAACGTCGTCCAGCTGCACGTACCGGCGCTCCGGGACCGGCGCGAGGACATCCTGCCGCTGGCGCGGGTGCTGCTGGCGGCGGTGGCCAAGCGCATGAAACGCCCCGTCACCGGGTTCACGCCGCGCGCCGCCGACCAGCTGCTGCGCTACGGCTGGCCTGGCAACGTGCGCGAGCTGGAGAACGCCATCGAGCGCGCCCTCGCGCTCGGCCGGGCGAACCTCGTCGATTTCGACGATCTGCCCGAGGAGGTCCGGCACGCGATTCCGGTCCCGTCAGTTTCCGGTCCGGTGCGGGAGCTTGAGGAAATCGAGAAGGACTACATCCTGGCGGTGCTCGATCTCAACGGGGGGAACCAGACACGCACCTGCAAGCAGCTCGGCATCGGCTCGGCGACGCTTTCCAGGAAGCTCAAGAGCTACGGCGTCGGCCGCGGCACGCGCAAGACCGGGGAAGGGCCCGTCGCTGGCTGAGGCCGTCGCCGGTCACGGGCCCGGGGCCGTGACGGTCACCGCGACGCCGTGCTGTCGCCGGTCGTCGACGAGCGGCAGGGAGTCGCCGGCGAGGCCGGTCCCGTCCAGGACCACGCTCGTGGTGCCCGCGCCGTCCGTGCCGGCGGCCACCTGCGTGATCTCGATGTTGTAGACGGTGTCCCGGTACCGGTAGCGCACCTTGTAGGACCGCCACGACGCCGGCAGGCAGGGCGTGAACCGCAGCCCGTTGCCCTCCAGCCTGAGTCCCAGCAGCGATTCCGTCAGCAGTCGGTACATCCAGCCAGCCGAGCCCGTGTACCACGTCCAGCCGCCGCGGCCGACGTGCGGCGATACGGCGTAGACGTCGGCGGCGACCACGTAGGGTTCCACCTTGTAGACGGCCGCCTCCTGCCCGTTCCTGGCGTGGTTCACCGGGTTGATCATGGTCGTGAGGTCCCAAGCGCGCCGGCGGTCGCCCAGGGCGGCGAACCCCATCGCCGCCCAGATCGCCGCGTGGGTGTACTGCCCGCCGTTCTCACGCACGCCCGCGGGATACCCCTTGATGTAGCCGGGTTCCAGATCCGAGGCCGCGAACGGCGGGTCCAGCAGCTGGACCAGGCCGTGCTCGCGGCGTACGAGGCGCTCGTCCAGCGCCGCCATCGCCAGGCGCGAGCGGTCCGGGACGCCGCCGGCGGCGAGCGCGGACCAGCTCTGGGCGATAGAGTCGATCTGGCACTCGGGGTTGACGGCGGAGCCCAGTGGCGCGCCGTCGTCGAAGTACGCCCGGCGGTACCAGGCGCCGTCCCAACCATTGTCTTCGACGTTCCGCCGCGTGAGGGCGGCCGTCGCGCGGCAGCGCTCGGCGAACTCGTCGTCGCCGCGCCCGCGGGCGACTTCGGCGAACTGCGTCAGCACTTCCTGGAGGAAGAAGCCCAGCCAGACGCTTTCGCCCCTGCCGTGCTCGCCCACCAGGTTCATGCCGTCGTTCCAGTCGCCGCTCCCGATGAGCGGCAGGTGGTGCTCGCCGGTGCCCAAGCCCTTCAGGATGGCGCGGACGCAGTGGTCGTACAGACTGGCTGACTCCCAGGATTGGACGGGCAGGTCGTAGTAGGAATCCTCTTCCGGCTTCACGGGACGTCCCTCGAGGAAGGGCAGGGATTCGTCCAGAACGCCGGTGTCGCCCGTGGCCAGGACGTAGCGCGCAGTCGCCAGCGGCAGCCAGAGGAAGTCGTCTGAGCAGTGCGTGCGCACGCCCCGGCCCGCGGGAGGATGCCACCAGTGCTGGACGTCGCCCTCCTGGAACTGACGGGCCGCGCTGCGCAGCAGGTGCTCGCGGAGCAGTCGGGGCTCGGCGTGAACGAGCGCCATCGCGTCCTGCAACTGGTCGCGGAAGCCGAAGGCGCCGCCCGGCTGGTAGTAGCCGGTGCGGGCCCAGAGCCGGCACGCCAGCGTCTGGTACAGGAGCCAGCCATTGACCAGCACGTCGAAGGCCGGGTCCGGCGTCTCCACGCGTACGGCGCCGAGCGTATCGCGCCAGTACTGGCGGACGGCGACGAACGCGTCGCGCGCCGGGCCTGCTCCCCGGAAGCGGCGGGCCAGGTCGCCGGCTTCCCGGACGTCTCGCCCGACGCCGAGCCTGAAGACGAGTTCGCGCTCCTGCCCCGCGCCCAGCGCGAAGGGGACCTGGATCGCCGCGCAGGGGTCGAGAGCCGCCCCCGCCCGGTCCGAGAGCCGCGTCCGCGACATGGCGGCGGGACGGACCGGCGAGCCGTTGCGCCCGAGGAATTCCCGGCGGTCGCAGGTGAAGGTCCGGCCCGTGTCGTCCACGTCGAAGAAGGCGACCCGGTCGGCGAATTCCGTGTTGTACGGGTTGCGCGCGAGGAGTGCACCGGTCCCGGCGTCGATGGCGGTGACGATGTGCATGGCCGTCTTCGGCCGCAGGTCGCCGATCACCCATTCCACGTAGCCGGTGACGGAGAGCCTGCGCGGCCGGCCGGACTCGTTCCGCAGCTTCAGCACCGAGAACTTGACCGACGCGTCCAGCGCGACGTAGACCAGCAGCTCCGACCGGATGCCGGACTCCAGGTATTCGTAGACGCTGTAGCCGAACCCGTGCCGGCACACGTGGTCCCCGGTGCCTCGGCAGGGCAGCGGCGTGGGGGACCAGTAACGGCCGCTCTCCTCGTCGCGGATGTAGAGGGCCTCGCCGCCGAGGTCGCTGACGGGGTCGTTGGTCCACGGGGTCAGCCGGAACTCGTGGGCGTTCTCGCTCCAGGTGAAGGCGGAGCCGCTTTCCGAGACGGCGGTCCCGAAGTCCGGATTCGCCAGGACGTTCACCCAGGGGGCCGGCGTGAGCCGCCCCGGACCGGTCGTGATCACGTATTCGCTGCCGTCCGGCGTGAAGCCGCCCAGGCCGTTGTAGAATAGCAGGGTCTCCGCCGGAGGCGCCGCGGCCGGGGGGGCGGCCGGCGCGGGGAGGCGCGCGGGGGGCGTGAACAGGCCAGGCAGGTCGTCGTCGACCGCTTGGCCGATCTGTTCCGCCAGCGTTCCACGATCGTCGGCGATGATGGCGCGGGCGGCCGACATCAGCAGCGTGCGGTCCTCTTCCGGGATCTGCTCCGCCGCCCTGACCAGGATGCAGCCCGTCCGGTTGGAGATGTTGATCTCGTTGCCGGCGGCGATCAGCCCCATGATCTGGTCGTGGAGCGCCTGCCGGTACCCGGCGTGGTCTTCGTTCCAGATCACCAGGTCGACGGCGAGCCCCTTCAGGTGCCAGTAGGCATGGGCCTGGACGAGCTGGCGCACCAGGTCGATGTGGTCGGGATCGCCGATCCGCAGCAGCACGATGGGCAGGTCTCCGGAGATGGCGTAGCCCCACAGCCCGGACTGGCCGCGGTGATCCCGGACGAGGATGCCGGGATCGGCGCGCAGAGAGGAGTTCGCGTAGATCAGGGACGCGGCTAGGCGCCCGTAGTCCTGAGCGTCGGACTCGGTCGTGTCGATCTGCCGCAGCAGGACTTCGCCGTGGGTCCACGCCAGGTCGAAGACCCGGTTGGCCAGCCGGCGGTCGAGGTACTTCTCGGCGAGGCCCAGGCAGGTGTCGCGAGTCTCGCCGACGCCGTAGACGGCATTCACCGTCGCCGACTCCTCGGGGCCCAGGGTCAGCCGGTGCCTGATCGCGACGATGGGGTCGAGCACCGATCCCTCGCCGTTCGCAAGGGCGCCCGGTTCCAGCATCGCCGAGGGTTCGGCCACGGTGTTCCCGCGACCGACGAACCGCTGCCGGTCGGTCTCGTAGGACACCGCCTCGACGTCCGCTCCGTGCACGGCCATCAGGTGGAACATCCAGGGAGTCGACTCGGCGGGGGAGCGGGGCCGGCGCGTGCAGAGGATCGCCTGCCGCTCCCGGACGATCTCCGTCCGCACGAAGAGGTTGCTGAACGCGGGATGGAGCGCGTCCGCGGCCGGCGAGGCGAGGACGACTTCCGCATAGCTCGTCACCTCGATCGTCCGGCGTGAGCGGGAGCGGTTCGTGATGTGGATGCGACGGACCTCGATGTCGTCCTCCGGCGAGACGGCGATCTCGGTGTGCGTGTCGAAGTCGTGGTCGCGGCGTCGGAACTCAACCCTCGATTCGGAGAAGATCGCCTCGTAGCGCTCCGGCTCCCTGCGCGTCGGCTGGTAGGCGTTCGACCAGTACCGGCCCGTCTCCACGTCGCGGATGTAGCAGAAGGTGCCCCAGTCGTCGCGCGTGCCGTCCTCGCGCCAGCGGGTGACGGCGAGGTCCTTCCAGCGACTGTAGCCGCCGCCGGCGTTCGTGACCATCACGTGGTACCTGCTGTTGGACAGCAGTTGCACCTCCGGCAGCGGCGTGTGCGGGGTGTCGACGACGCGGGCCGGAGTCCCGCGGCCGTCGGCGAGCGCCGTCGCCGCGGACGTCTCGGTGATCAGGGGGTGGAACACGGAAACCTTCGGCACGCGCTCCTGCAGCAGCAGCACGGTCGCCTGGAGCCCCGGATCCGCCGCGAACCGGCGCTGCATCGGACGGTCCAGCAACTGGTAGGCGAGGGACAGCAGGCTCATGCCCTGGTGGTGCGCCATGAACGAGCGGACGACGGCATGCGGCTGCCCGCGCGGGATGCGGGAAGGGGTGTAGTCGATCGCCTCGTAGAGTCCGTACCGTCCCGCGAACCCGGCGGCGGCGAGGCGCTGCAGGTTCTGGCAGGCCTCTGCCGGCGCCACCATCAGCGCCAGGGCCGAGGCGTACGGGGCGACGACCAGGTCCGAGGCCAGGCCGCGCTTGAGCCCCAGGCCGGGCACGCCGAACGCGCGGTACTGGTAGTTCAGGTGGGCGTCGATCGTGTTGTAACCGGATTCCGACACGCCCCAGGGCACGCCGCGCTGCTTCCCGTACTCGATCTGCCGCTCGACCGCTCCGGCGTAGGTCCGATCCAGCAGCGTGTGTTCGTACGTCGGCATCACCAGCAGCGGCATGAGGTACTCGAACATCGAGCCGCTCCAGGACAGCAGCACGGGTGCGCCGCCGGTGGCGCTCAGCAAGCGTCCCAGGGCGAACCAGGTCTCCTGGGGCAGCTGTTCCTGCGCGATGCCCACGAAGCTGGTCAGCCGCGCTTCCGACGCCAGCAGATCGTAGTAGCTCGAATCGCGTCGTCGCTGGGCGACGTCGTAGCCGACCGTCAGCAGATGCCGGGCCTTGTCGTAGAGGAAGTCGTAGTCGGCGTCCGCGAAGCCGCCGGAGCGTCGCGCGAGATCCTCGATCGCCGCGAGCCTGGCCGTGGCGCGGTCGCCCGCTTCCGCGGCGTACGACGCCAGCTCACGCAGCGTCGGGATCGCGTCGGATCCCGGGATGGCGCCGGCAGGAGCCCCCGAGTCCGGCGGCGACGTCCAGGGTGCCAGGAAGGCCAAGTCGTCGAGCGCCGCCGAACACTGCCTGGAGAGGGCGTCCGACCACCACGCCGCCTCGCCTGGCTGCGTTGCGGCAAGGTCAGCCGTGGCCTCGGCGAAGGTTGCCGCCAGCCTCTCGAGGCAGCGCCGGGTCGCCGTCAGCGTGGTCGGCTTCTGCAGGCAGACGCCGTCCAGGTCCGCCCGGAGCCGGGCCAGTCGCGGCGCTTCGCCCGCGCCCGCGGCGTCCGACAGCACAGCAAACGTGTCGCGCAGCCCTTCGAACAGCCGTGCGCCCAAGATGCCATGATCGGGAAGCGCCAGCAGCCCGGCGCGCAGCGTCAGCAGGTGGCCGGCGAGGTTGCCGCTGTCCACGGTCGAAACGTACAGGGGCGGCAGCGGTTCCAGGGTGCGCGTGTCGTACCAGTTGTAGAAGTGCCCCCGGTGCCGCGCCATGGCGTCCATGGCGCCGAACGTGCGCGCCGTGCGCTCGATCAGCTGTCCGGGCGGGAGGTAGCCGAAATCGTAGGCGGACAGTGACGACAGCAGGGATAGCCCGAGGTTGGTCGGGGACGTGCGGTGTGCGATCCTGGCCGAGCCGAGTTCCTGGAAGTTGTCGGGGGGCAGCCAGTGGTCCTCGGGTCCGACGAACGTCTCGAAGAACATCCAAGTCCTGCGCGCCAGTTTGTGCAGGAAGGCTTCCTGGCCCGTGGTCAACGTCGCCTTGCGGCGGGAAAGGGGACGGCTGAGCCACCACGCCAACGCCGGCGAGATCAGCCAGAGGCCGAGGACGGGCCCGGCCGCCGTCAGGGCGGACGGCCGCAGGGCCATCAAACCGACCAGGGCGACGACGGCGATCGCCGGGGCGGTCCACATGGCCAGGCAGACGGCGGCGAAGCCGGTCCGGCGGACGTCCCTGCCGCCGCCGGACGGGTCCCACTCGAGAAGCCGCCGGCGGACGAGCAGCCTCCAGAACGTGCGCCCGATCGCATCGAGGCTGGATCGGGCCTCGTCGGGGAGACAGGCGAAACCGAAGGACGCCTGGGCGAAGTGGCGGCCGGCTGAGCGCGCGGTGGCGGCGAGATGCTGCGCCAGATCCACGTCGCCGGACTTGCGGGACAGGTCCAGCAGGGTGGCGGCCAGCGGCGGAATCATGACGATCCCGGCCACCGCCAGCGTCCAGAACCACGCGGGCGCCAGCGCCGTCCAACCCAACAGCAGCAGCAGTGTCAGCGCCGGCGGGACGAGGCTGCGCCGGAGGTTGTCGATGAGCTTCCAGCGCGACAGCCCCGAGAGAGTGTTGCGCCGCCGCCCAGTTCCTGCGGCTGGCACGCGCGGCAGCAGCCACGCCAGGAGCTGCCAGTCGCCGCGGATCCAGCGGTGCCGGCGGTTCATGTCGGCGAGGTAACGGGCGGGATAGTCCTCGTAGAGCTGCACGTCGCTCAGCAGGCCCGAACGGGCGTGGCAGCCTTCGAGGAGATCGTGGCTCAGGATCCGGTTTTCGGGAAAGCGCCCCTCCAGCACGCGTTCGAAAGCGTCGACGTCGTAGATGCCCTTGCCGATGAACGAGCCTTCACGGAACAGGTCCTGGTAGACGTCCGACACGGCGCGTGTGTACGGGTCGATGCCCGGCTCGCCCCCGTAGAGCCGGGCGTACCGCGACCGGTTCGACCCCGGCAGGCTGGCGGCCACGCGGGGCTGCAGGATGCCGTAACCCTCGGTGATGCGCTGGCGGTCCGTGTCGTAGCGCGGGCGGTTCAGCGGATGCGCCATGGCGGCGACGAACTGCCAGGCCGTGTCGCGCGGGAGCAGCGTGTCGGTGTCGAGGGTGATCACGAACCGCACGTTGGGCAGGACCGACGTCCGGCCGACGACCAGCGCGAACCGGCCGGGGCAGGAGCCCCGCAGGAGCGCGTTCAGGTCGGCAAGTTTCCCCCGCTTGCGCTCGTGGCCCATCCATAACCGCTCCCGGGGATTCCAGGTGCGCGGGCGGTGGAACAGGAAGAAGGAGCTGCCGAGCCCGCGCCGGTACTTCTCGTTCAGCGTCTCGATCTTCTCCCTGGCGAACTGCAGCAGGGGCTCGTCTTCCGGAAGCGTCTCGGTGTGCGCGTCCCGGAAGTCCGTCAGCAGGCCGAAGTGCAGGTGCTCGTCCCGGTTCGCCAGGAACCGGACTTCCAGGGCCTCGGCCAGGGCCTCGATGTCGCCTTCGCTGGTGATCATGGTCGGGATCACCACGAGCGTGCGACATTCCGGGGGGATCCCCGTGGAGAAGTCCAGGCGGGGCAGCAGATCCGGCCGGGCGAACAGGGAGGCGAGCCAGTTCACCAGGTCCGCCGCCAACTGGCTGGTGCACAGCAGCGCGAGGACTCCTGCAAGCACGAGGGCCGGGACTCCCGGCGCGGCGGCCAGCGCGGCCGCCGCCAGGCCGCCGGTCAGGAGCGCCGTGGTCAGCAGCAGCGGCCCCAGATACACCAGGAGCGGGAAGCGGGCGGCGTAGCGGTGGAACGTCCCGGAGGCGGTCGGCCGCATCTCCGCCGCCCGTTCGAGCTGCGGTAGACCCTTGTCGATCAGGTAGTAGCCGACGTGCGACGCGCGGTCGTCGCCGTCGGCGGCCGTCCTGGCGGATCCGGTGAAGCCGATGGCCAAGCGCGCGATCTGCACTTCGGTCAGCCGGCTCCGGTTCGCGATCCTCTCCACCACGTGGCGGTACCGGTCGCGCGTGGTAAAATCCATCCGGCCATAGACGCCGCGGGGGTCTTCCCGCAACGTGGATTCGACGGCACTCATCGTCTCGACGAATTCGCGCCAGTCCATCGCTCCCAGGAAGCGGAGGCTGCCGATGCTGTTGCCGATCGAGACCTGATCGGCCGCCTGCTGCTGGTTCTCCGATTGGACCATCTGCTCGATCGTCTGCCCGGATTGCGACAGCCGCTGCTCGATCCAGGTCAAAGGGAGGGCCAACGAAGGACTGCGGCCCTGGAGCCGGCGGGCCAACTCGGCGACGAAGGAACTGACCATCGGCGGGTCGGAACGCGCCATGTCCGCGACGGCGAGGATCAGGCTGTTGGGATCGCTCTCGGCGATCTCGGCCATCTTGTCCGCCCAGTGGTCGGCACGGTTGCGGTCGATCCTGTCGACGGCGATCCGGACGGCGACGCGACGGAGGTTCTCGATGAGGGCCAGGCGCAGCATGATCGGGATGGCCCACAACTCGCCCAGCGTCAGGACGCTGACCGATTGGTAGGAGGCGACGAAGCTGCTCAGGTTTTCCGGGTCGACGCGCCCGTCGCCGTGCGAGATCGTCTCGAGTGCGATGTCGTAGACGCGAGGGTAACCGGCGGAGGCGCCGTGGCGCAGGGTGGGCAGCTCCCGGCTGTAGCCCTTCGGCAGGTGACGCCGGGCCGTGCGGATCTGTTCCTCGATGAGGTAGAAGTTGTCGAGCAGCCACTCGCCGGCCGGCGTGATCCGCCGGTCCGTCCTGACCGCTTCCGTCACCAGATCGCGGGTCTCGACCAGGACGCGCTCGTTCGCCGCCAGGCGGGGCAGGAGCCGGTCGGGCGCCCGCCCGTCGGCCGTCTCGTGGCCGGAGGCGAGCGATTTGCCGTGCTGCATCATCTGGTCGGCGCTGAACAGTTCCGCGCGCAGCGGCGGCTCATCGTCGGTGGTCCGTCCCGGGTAGGTCGGGGATCGCGGCTTCGCTTTCATCGCAGCTCGATCCCGTCACGGAGCGGTGCGGCGAACCCGGGTAGCGCGGGGACGAAGGCGGAGGTATTCGCTGTGATGGTGTTCGGCGTTTCTACCCGGCCTCCGGGCGGAGGCGGCGAATGTCCCGGACAAGATCGTTGATCTTCATGACCAACAAGTTAGCTGACAAGGCCGAGGGGCGCCATGTTCCGTCCGTTTCGACGGCGCGGTCAATCCGCGGGCCACGAATCGAACCACGTCTCGAACCCGCAGATCACCGTCCTGCCCGCCAGCGGCAGCCCGACCTGCGACTCAACCAGCGCGTCGAACACGTTGTCCACCCGCAGGTGCACCGCGCCACGGGACAGCGGCCCCGGCCCGCCGGCCAGGCTGCGTGCGAGCCGCAGGTTGACCGTCCCCTGCGCCGGCAGCCGCTTCAGCCCATCGCCCGCGTCGGTGACGTCGGCCGACATCCGCGGCCCCAGCGCCATCCCCTCGGCCGTCGCCTGCCAGCCGTCGCCGCGCCACGCCACCGACAGGAACGAGACGTATGACGGCCGGTCTTCCACTGCGCCGTCGTACCGCCCGTCCTGCAGCCGCCGCGTTTCGATCACGCTGTGGTGGCCGCCGACCTCCCAGGACGGCGCCGGCCGCCACACCGCCACTACTTCGACGCCCAGCGTGCGCACCACGTCGAGGTTCACGCGCTGGAAGCGATTCGTGCCGTCGCCCAGGCCCACGCGTTCGATCGCGCCGTCGAGGTAGCTCGCGAACCCGGTCAGGCCGAGTTCCCAGGCGCCCCGCCGTGCGACGGCGCCCAGGTCCCACAGGTCCTGCACCTCGGGCGCGAGGTCGGGGTTGGGGACGAACCGTCCGAGCGCGCCGGAGTACAGCTCCCGCAGGGCGGGGAAGCGGCTGCGGCGCGCGTACGAGGCGTGCAGGGTCAGGGGCTCGCCCAGCCGGCGCTCCAGTCGAGCGAAGGCGGCCGCCGCCCCGGTCGCGTCGCGGGCCGGCTTGTCGCCCGACTCGGGGGTCGAGGCCAGGTCCCAGCCGCCGCCGGCGCGCGTGCGCCAGCTGCGGCCGATGTCCAGGTCCGCCTCGACGGCCGCGGCGCCGATGAACTGGGCGTAGGTCAGCTCCGGCCCGGCGTACGCCAGCGACTCGCGGTGGCGGGCGTAGCGCGCCGACGTCTGCACGGCCAAGCTGCCGCGGTCGAGGTAGCGGGTCGCGCGGGCGCGGGCGAAGCCGGTGCGGTCGTCGTCGGTTTCGTGGTCGACGCCCGGAGCGAGTGCGGGCGTCGTGTAGGAGGCGTCGTCGTAGGAGCGGATCTCCTGGTGGAACAGGTCGGCGGCGGCGTCCACGACGAGTTCCCAGGCGTGGTCCCCGCCCAGCGGCGTGCGCAGGCCGGCGCCGAGCAGGCCGCGCCTCACCGACGGGTAGCGCCAGAAGCGCGCGTCGGTCCCGAGGTGCGTCTCCGGCGGCACGCCCTTCTCGCCGTCCGAGCCGAGGAACGTCACGTGCCAGACGGCGCCCGCGGCGCCGCGGCGCTGCAGGCGCAGCAGCAGGGCAGCCTGTTCCAGATCGCTGTTGAGGCGCTGCCGCGACGGGCCCTGGTTGCTCGGCGCGTCGAGCCCGGCCGGCACCACGTACCCGTCCTGCGCGCGCCACGAACCCGCTGCGAGCACCTCCCAGGCGCCCTGCCGGCGCTGGTGCAGCAGGCGGCCCTCGCGCAGGACCGACTCGCCGAGCTGCACGCCCAGCCGGGTGCGCGCGCCGTCCGACGACATCGTCTGCGGGCGCAGCTCGATGGTGCCGGCCAGGGCGTTGGGCCCCTCCAGCACGCTGCCGACGCCGCGCACCCCGCGCACCGACCCGATGGCGTCGACGGGCACCAGGCCGGCGTCCACGCGCTCGTCCCAGGGCACGTTCAGCGGGATGCCGTCCAGCCAGAGCCGGAGGTGACGCTCCGACGCGCCCCGCACCATGAACCCGCTCTCGCCGCGGGAGTTGACGACGGCCCGGGTCGCCGGCAGCACGGGCGCCAGGTCGGCGGCCGATTGCAGGTCCTGGGCGCCCAGGACGATGGCGTCGACGGACGAGGCCGCGGGGTCGGTCGTGCCGGAGGTCGTCGACCCGTAGACGACGACGGGCTCGGTGATGACCCAGAGGGTGTCGGCGCCGATGATCCGCAGTTCGGAGGGGAAGGCCTCTGGCGCCTCGTCGGCGGCCGGGGCAGCCGCAGCGCATAGCAGGACGGCGAGCACGGCGGGGATCGGGAGTCGCATGGGAGGTCCTTCACGGCTGTGTGGCGGTGCCGGGGCGACAGGCGACCACCCGTCGGCATCCGATCGCCCGACCGCTTCTACCACCGCCGGGCAGCCGGCGTCAAGTCGCCGGGTCCGGTCCCGGTGCGGGATTGCGATGGTGCCTGTGGCTCCGGGGCATGGTAGGATGGCTTGCGGGAGGTAGGCATGAAGCGACGGGACATGACGACCAGGATCATCCGCCCGGGCGAACCGGTGCCGCCGGATGTCGATTGGCTGTCCCGCACCGCCGAGGAGCGGGTCGCCGCCGTCTGGGAGCTGACGTTGCTGTGCCGGGCATGGAGACAGGAAGGTGCCGGTGAACCGCGACTTGATCGATCTGTTGGCCGAGTTCAACGCGCAGGGCGTTGAATACCTCGTCGTCGGGGCCCACGCGCTGGCCGTGCACGGACACGTGCGCGCCACGAAGGACCTCGACGTCTGGGTCCGTGCGGACGCGGCCAACGCACCGCGGGTCTTCGCCGCCCTGGCGGCGTACGGCGCTCCCCTCCAGGATCTCACGGTCGCGGATCTGGCCGAGCCCGGCCTCGTGTTCCAGATCGGCGTGCCGCCGCTGAGGGTGGACGTGATCACGGCGATCGACGGGGTCGCATTCCCGGAGGCTTGGACCGACCGCGTCATGTTGTCTCTGGACGGTACGTCGGTGTCCGTCATTTCGCGCCACCATCTGATCGAAAATAAACGGGCGTCCGGCCGCCTCCAGGACCTGGCCGATGTCGAGCGACTCGAAGCCGACGACATCTAGGACACGGGCATGCACACTCCAGCTTCCCTGCTCGACCTGCATGAGCGCACCCAACGCGGTCTGGCGGCGCTGCTCGTCCATTGCCGCGGTTTCACGGATGAAGAACTGCACCGCGAGCTGCCGGGATTCGGGTACCCGACCGTCCAGTTGCAGCTGCACCACGTCATCGGCGCGCAGCGCTACTGGATCGGCGTGCTGCAGGGCCGGATCGACGCCGACGAGGACGCGCCCGACTTCCCGACGATCGAGGCGCTCGAGCGCTTCCGCGAACAGGTCTTCGCGGCGACCGAAGCGTACCTGCGCGGTGTTTCCGCGGCGGAGCTGGCCGCGGCCCGGCCGATGATGACCTGGGGGAACCGGGAGAAGACGCTCGCGCCGCAGCACGTGGTGCTGCGCGTGCTGACGCACGTCCACCACCACCAGGGCCAGATCGCCGTGATGTGCCGCCTGCTGGGCCGGCCCTGCGAGGGGTTGGACTACCCGCTGTCTTGACGCGCGGAACCCGCGCTGCGATCTAGGTGTTCGAACTCTTTCCATGCTATGGCGCCCGCCGATCAGGGAGCATCCATCCTGACGACTTCGAGGCGACATCCCTTCTGGCCCCGGCTGCTGCTGCTGCCGCTTCTCGCCGGTTGCGCGGGCGACGACGGGCTCGACGTCGTGCGCGCCGGGCGCGGGGCGTTGCCGCTGGTCATGGTCGAGACCGGCGAGATCGCCGCCGTGCGCGCGCAGGACCTGAGGCCGCCGCAGGACTGGCAGTCCTCGCTGATCATCGTCGAGCTGGCGCCCGAGGGGACCGTCGTGGCGGTGGGCGACACCGTCGCGCGCTTCGACGACAGCTCCTTGGCGCGGCCCCTGGCCGACGTCGAGGACCGCCTGCGCAACCTCGCCGCCCAGCGGGAGGGGACGGTCGCCAGCCAGTCCAGCCAGCGGCAGGCGCTGGTCGACGCGGTGGCCATGGCCGAGCTGAGCCGCGAGCAGGCGCTGCTGCAGCTCACCAAGCTGCAGTTCGAGTCGCAGACCCGCCGCCAGGAGTCCCGGCTGACGGCCGAGCGCGCCCGCATCGCGCTGGACGAGGCCCGCGCGAAGCTCGTGGCGCAGGCGGTGCTGGACAGCCTGGCCCTGGCCAAGGCGGACCTCGGACTGGACGACGCGCGCACCGAGCGGGCGTCGCTGCTGGAGCGGCGGCGGGCCAGGTCGCTGCTGGCGCCGCTGCCGGGGCTGGTGGTCTACCTCGAGCAGGAGGACCGCCAGGGCAAGCGCACCAAGCCGCGCGTCGGCGACGCGATCGATCCCTGGCGGCCCATCATCCAGATCCCGGACCTGTCGGCGATGCAGGTGACCATGATGGTGCACGAGGTGGACCGCCACCGCGTGGCGGTCGGCCTGCCGGTGAAGCTGCGCCTGGAGGCGTACCCCGAGGCGGTCTTCACCGGCCGCATCGAGAGCGTCGCGCGCCTGGCCGCGGAGCTGGAAGCCGGCACCGGCGTGCGCGGGTTCGCGACCGTGGCCCGCATCGACGGGTCGGACCCGCGGCTGCGGCCGGGGATGACGGCCATCGTGGAGATCGGGCTCGGCGAGGTCGCCGACGCCGTGCTCGTGCCGCGCGCCGCGGTGGTCGAGCGCGACGGCGAGTGGCTGGTCTACCCGCGCGCCACCTGGCCGCGGCCGCAGCCGGTGCGGCCCGTCGCCGTGACGGCGATGACCGTGGCGGTGGCGTCGGGCGCGGCCGACGGCGCAGGGTTGCCCGCCGGCACCGAACTGGCCGCCGCGCCCCCGAAAGAGGACGAATGACCATCCCGTCCCGTCGACGCATCCTGACGGTCGCCGTCCCGGCGGCGCTGCTGCTGGCGGCGATCCTGGCCCTGGGCTCGCGCCGGCGTCCGGACGCGCTGGTGACCGCCGTCGCGACGCGGGGCGAGCTGGTCATCGACGTGGCCACCGTCGGCCAGGTGGAGGCCGTCAGGAGCCGCAGCGTCTCCCGCCAGCGCACGGGGTTCTCGTGGGACGCGGTGCAGATCGCGCAGATGGCGCCCGAGGGCAGCGTGGTCGAGGAGGGCGACTTCCTGGTCCAGCTCGACCAGACCACGACCAGCCAGCAGCTCGACCAGGTCGAGAACTCGCTGCTGAACGCGCGGGCCGAGCTGGCGCGGCGGCGGGCCGAGATCGACCAGCGCCTCGCGGAGCTGGAGAGCGCGCGCCTGAACCAGGAGTACGGCTACGAGCAGACCCGGCTGCGCTACGACCTG
Source organism: Gemmatimonas sp. (assembly GCA_013824755.1). GTDB lineage: Bacteria > Krumholzibacteriota > Krumholzibacteriia > LZORAL124-64-63 > LZORAL124-64-63 > PNOJ01. The sequence goes on along the minus strand of PNOJ01000038.1, from coordinate 3,495 downwards.
ATGGCCTTCGAGGCCGAGGTGCGCCGCCGCGAGCAGGAGCTGGAGCTGAAGAAGGCCGAGCTGTCGCTGCGCGAGGCCGGCGACCGGCTGGCCGCCCAGCGGATCATCGCCGAGGCCGAGCTGGCCAAGGCCCAGTACGACGTGCGCAACGCCGAGATGCAGATGGCGCAGGCGCGCGAGGCGCTCGCGTCGCTGACGATCACGGCGCCGGAACCCGGGCTGGTCGTCTACAAGAGCTTCCGCGGGGGCAAGATCAAGGTCGGCGACCAGGCCTGGCCCGGCATGGAGCTGATCGACCTGCCCGACCTCTCGCAGATGCAGGTGCGCACGCGGGTCAACGAGATCGACGTGCGGCAGATCGCCGTGGACCAGGAGGTGGTCGTCACGGTCGACGCCCTGGCCGGCCTGGAGTTCCGCGGCAAGGTCACGCGCATCGCCACGCTCGCGCGGGCCGAGGGCGAGGCCAAGGTCAAGGTCTTCGACGTCGACGTCCTGATCGAGGGCGCCGCTGGCGACCTGCGCCCAGGCATGACCGCCCAGTGCCGGATCATCGTCGTGCGCCTGGCCGACGTGGTGACCGTGCCGCTGGAGGCGGTCTTCGAGCGCGACGGCGGCAGCGTGGTCTTCGCGGTCGACGGCCGCGTCGCGGCGCGGCCGGTGACGCTCGGGGAGCGCAGCGACGACTTCGTGGTGATCGAGTCCGGCCTGGAGGCGGGCGAGACGGTCTCGCTGCGGGACCCGCAGCAGCCGCTGCCGGCGGCCCCCGACCCGGACGCGGCGCGGGAGGCGAAGCCCTGAGCATGCCCCTGCTGCAGACGGCGCGCGTCGGCGTGGCGGGCCTCGCGGCCCACCGCCTGCGTTCGCTGCTGACCACCCTGGGCATCGTCTTCGGCGTGGCGGCGGTCATCGCCATGCTGTCGATCGGCGAGGGCGCGCGCCGGCAGGTGATGGCGCAGTTCGCGCTGCTGGGCATCGACAACCTGCTGGTCGTCGACAAGCCGCCGCCGGCGCCCGACGACGAGGCGCAAAGCCGTCCCTTCAGCCCCGGGCTGACGCTGGCCGACGCCGCGGCGATCCGCGAGGTGCTGCCGGGAGTGGAGCGCGTGGTGCCGCTGCGCATCGTCGAGCTGGACGTGCAGGCGGGGCGCAAGCGCGTGTCGGCCAGCGCCGTCGGCACGACGCCCGACTACGTTGCGGTCATGCGCGGCCGCCCGGCGGCGGGGCGCTTCTTCACGGCCTCCGAGGTGGATTCGGTGTCGCGGGTGTGCGTGCTCGGTCCGGGGCTGGCCCGCGAGCTGTTCCTGCTCGCCGACCCGCTCGGGGAGCGGGTCAAGATCGGGCGCGACTGGTACGACGTGATCGGGGTCATGGCCGGACCGCCCGCCGGGGCCGGGGACCGGCTCGAGGACGTGCGCGACACCGACCGCGACGCCTACGTGCCGGTGTCCTGCGCCCTGCAGCGGCTGCCCCGCAAGGTGGGGGAGAGCGAGCTGCACCGGCTGGTGGCGCAGGTCGGGGACACCGACCGCATCCTGGAGACGGCGGCCGTGCTGGGCGCGCTCGTCGCGCGGCGCCACCGCGGCGTCGACGACCACCGGCTGGTCATCCCCCAGCAGCTGATCCGGCAGCAGCAGTCCACGCAGCGCATCTTCAGCATCGTCATGGGGGCGATCGCCGGCATCTCGCTGCTGGTCGGGGGCATCGGCATCATGAACATCATGCTGGCCAGCGTCCTGGAGCGCACCCGCGAGATCGGCGTGCGCCGTGCGGTGGGCGCCACGCAGAAGGACGTGTTGCTGCAGTTCCTGCTGGAGGCCGTCGGCGTCAGCTTCCTGGGCGGCCTGATCGGCGTGGCCTTCGGGATCGGGCTCGCGCAGGCCGTCGCCCGCTACGCCGGCTGGCCGGTGGCCATCGCGCCGTGGTCGGTGCTGCTGGCGTTCGGCGTCTCGGCCGTCGTGGGCATCGTGTTCGGCTACTACCCCGCGCGCCGGGCGGCGCGCATGAACCCCATCGACTCCATCAGGTACGAGTGATGAACAAACTGCTGTTGATCTGCCTGACGGCGCTGCTCGCGCCCGGCCTCGCCGCCGCGGCCGGCGCCCCGGCCGACACCGTCTCGCTGACCCTGGCCGCGGCGCTCGACCTGGCGCTGACCGACGGCTACGACGTCCGTGTCGTGCGGTTGGACCTGCTGCAGGCCGAGCAGGACGTCGCCGCGGCGCGCGGCCGCTTCAAGACCCAGGTGGGCCTGGCGTTCGACGCCCCGGACTACGACGAGTCGGTGCAGGGGGTGAGCGTGCCGGGACAGCTGCCGCAGTACACCACCTACGGCAGCCGCGAATGGCGCGCCGGCCTGTCGCTGACCCAGCCCCTGCCGACCAGCGGCAGCATCGGGCTGTCGGGCGACGTCTACCACCGCACCGACACCGTCTACGACGACCTGACCGACGCCAACCTGGAGAGCCGCACCTTCTTCAACAGCTACCGCCTCGACTTCGCGCAGCCGCTGCTGGTGCCCAACGCCTTGAAGCTGTCGCTCGAGCGCGCCCGGCTGGCCCTGGACGAGTCGCGGCGCGAGTACACCGCGGCCCGGCTCTCGATCGTCTACGACGTTACCGCCCGCTTCTACGAGTACCTGCGCGCCCAGCGCCGCCTGGAGATCGCCCGCACCGACCTCGCCCGCCAGCAGGAGGCCTTCCAACTCGCCCGGCGCAAGTTCGAGGCGGGCCTGATCCCCGAGGTTGAGGCCCTGCAGATGGAGGTGGACCTCGCCCAGAGCCGCAACGACCTGCTGGGGGCCGAGGGGGCCGTCGCCCGCGCCGCCGACCGCTTCAAGATGGACGTGGGCCTGCCGCTGGACGCCGCCCTGCGGCTGGCGGCCGAGACCGCGCCGCGCTTCTACGAGGTTGACCCCGACCTGGCGCTGCAGCACGCGCTCGCGCACCGCGCCGAGATCCGCAACACCGAGGCCGGCCTGCGCCGCGCCGAGATCACCGTCGCGGAGACCGACGCCCGCTCGGCCGTCAAGGGCGAGTTGCGCGCCTACTACGGCCTGACCGGCGTCGGCAGCAGCGACGACGACCTGCCCCTGCGCGACATGTGGGACCTGAGCTGGGACGACCTGCGGCAGCGGCCCGGCAACAAGGGCGTGGCCCTCACCCTCTCGGTGCCGCTGTGGGACAGCGGCGTCAACGGCGCCGAGGTGGCGGCGGCCCGCGCCGCCCTCGCGCGCAGCGAGCTGGGCATCGACCGCCAGCGGCGCGCGGTCGTGCTGCAGGTCAACGCGGCCCTGAGCAACCTGGCCGAGAGCCGCGCCCGCCTCGAGGCCCTGGCCCGCAGCGTCGAGGTGGCCGGCCGCGGCCTCGACATCAGCCTGCAGCGCTTCGACAACGGCGACATCACGAGCCAGGACCTCGCCCTGGACCGCAGCCGGCTGACCCAAGCCAGCCTGGCCTACCTCGACGCCTTCATCCAGTACCAGCTGGCGGGCGCGGA
>PNOJ01000037.1 GCA_013824755.1 Gemmatimonas sp. | reverse complement strand
TTGCGCTTGCGCTTCTGGGCCTTGGTCATCCTGCCGCTGCGGCGCACCTCGCTGTCGGTGAAATAGGCTAGGAAGTCGGTGTCCTTCTCCACGGCCAGGTGGTGGTGGAAAGGCCAGTACTGGGAGTGCTCGAAGGTGACAAATCCGTCGATGACGAATTTGTCGACCGGTTTGGCCGACTGCATGTGCATGGCGTGGAAGAGCAGGCAGTGGCGGCCGAGGCGGCTGAGCTGGCGATCGATGGTGGATGGAGCGACGTGCAGGTCCCGAGCGATCTGCCGGTTGGCCATGCAGCCGGTGGTCTTGGTCAGCAGTTGTGGAAGGATGTCGGGGCGTTTGAGCCAGTAGGAGGTGGCGAAGGTCTGGGAACTGAAGGAGCGGCGACAGTGGAGGCAGAGGAACCGCTGGATACGGGTTGGGCTGAGTTGTCTACGGTAGTAGCCGATGCGCTTGAAGCGCCAACGAATAGATAACTGCCTGTGGTGTCGGCAGTTGGGGTTGGGGCAATGGGGCGGGATGAACTTGGTGACGTCGGTGTGCATGCTTGGCCCGGCGCATCACCCGGGCCAGACACAATTTCAACGGCACAACTCAATAAGTGAGGCGCGCTGTCGTCGGTCAGGCGCCGGCGTTGTCCCGGGCCCCGGCCCGCGCGTGGACAGCGTTCAGCAACCCGATCAGTCCCTCTAGAGGATCCGTTCCGATCGCCGTCGCCAGCGCGGCATCCGCCTCCGCGATCAAGGTCCCCAGCTCCGCCGCGACCTGCGCTCCCTTCGGCGTCGGCGTCAGGTGCAGGGCCCGTTGATCGTCCCCCCGCCGCGATCGCGTGAGCAGACCCTTCGCCGACAGCCCCCGGACCAGCCGCGTGACATCACCGGGATGGACCCCGAGCCGACGGGCCGCGTCCGACGGTCTGATCGCTTCCCCGTCGCACACCAGTTTCAGCACCCAGAACTGGCTGAGCGTCAGCGCGGCGCCGCCCAGCGCCCGCTGATGGTGCAGTTGGGTCGCGTGAGCGGTCTTCAACAGCTGGAAGGAGAGGCTGGTCTCCAGGGAGAGTGTTTTCTGTTCCATGCACTCGAGTATATAAGATACATCAATAATTGCAAGATCAATCATTGAGCAAGCAATGTCTTGGCCATTGACGGGCAGTGTGCCGTCGCGCCATGAAGCGGGCGATCCTACCAGATCGTAGAATCCGGAGAATCCTGCAGATCATTTGATCAAGGATCAGCGTTTCTGTGATACAATCATCACTCCACGATGCGCCACGATGAGGCGTCTTGCGACCTGATCGCCCGTGCCGCGCACGGGCAGCGTCACCTTGAGGAGGAATCATGAAGAAAGTGTTCCTGCTGTCCGTCCTGCTGCTGGCCCTCGCGGCCGGCAACGCGGCCGCCGCTATCGGCTGGGCCGGCAACGTGTGGCCCAACAGCGGCGCGATCGTCGTGCCGACCGGACCGGTGGACGTGTACGCCCAGGTCTGGAAGGGCGGCGTCACCGACGCCGGCGGACAGGGCGCGGGCATCGAAGCCTTCTGCGATCTGTCGGCCGACGGCGGCGCCATCACGACCGTCCCGGTGCCCTACTTCGGCGACGTGGGCAGCAACGACGAGTACAAGCTGCAGATCCCGCAGGCCATGCTCATGGGCGCGTCCTATGTCGACGTGCACATCAAGTTCCACGACCTGACCGACGACACCTGGTACACCGACGTCAAGGACCAGGCCAACAACTCGCCCCCGCAGCGCTACAACGTGACCAACGTGCTGCCGGTCGACGTGAACGTGACCTTCAAGCTGTGCATGAGCGGCGAGCCCACCGCCGGCGACCCCTGCGTCATCGGCAGCGCGCCCGAGATCGGCACCTGGGGCACGGGCGTGACGATGACCAGCCTGGGCGGCGACCTGTACCAGGTCGTGGTGACCTTCCTGGCCGGCCACAACCCCTACTTCGAGTACAAGTTCAAGAAGGACGGCTGCAACACGTGGGAAGGCGCGGCCAACCGCCCCGTCATGCTGCCCACCGACGGCACCACCTCGGTGGTCCTGGGCATCGACAGCTGGAACAACCTGCCCATCGGCTGCGGGGTCGGCGAAGTGCTGATCGGTGATCGCACGGTCTGCCTGCAGGTGTGCCTCGACGGCGTCGACAACACCGGCGGCGTCTGCGCCATCGGCTCGGTGGCCCAGCTCTCGAGCTGGGGAGCCGGCGTGCCGGCCGTCCAGGTCGGCCCCGGGCTGTACCAGACCTGCATCGTCTTCCCGGCCGGGATGGCGATCCCCGTGACGGTCGAGTACAAGTTCAAGAAGGACGACTGCGGCACGTGGGAGAGCGTGGGCAACCGCACGTTCGTCATCAGCAACGCCGCGCCGAGCGAGCAGACGCTGATGTCCAACTGGGACGACAACACCAACGGCGCCTGCACCCCCGTGGGCAACGAGGACGCCGATTGGGGTTCGGTCAAGGCGATGTACCGCTAGTCTCAGGCGCGTTCCGACGGAGAGCGCGCAAGAGGGCGCCGCCCCGGCTCCGGCCGGGGCGGCGCTTTTTCATCAGCGACGGCCGCGCAGCGTGAGGATCTCGCCGGAGATCTCCTCGATCGGTTTGCCCGTGACGTCCACGACCGCCCAGCCCGGGTTGCGGGCGTAGAGCCCCAGCGCGTAGTCCAGCTCGCGCCGGACGTGTCGCGGGTCGTCGTAGTCGCCGAGCGCGTAGCCCAGGTGCTCGGCCCGCACGCGCCGCAGGGCGGCCAGGCGGTGCGCCTCGGTCTTCAACGCCACGACGCGTTCGGGCGGGACCACGAGCAGTTCCGGCGGCGGCGGCAGGTCCAGCACCAGGGGTACGTTGGCCACCAGCCAGCCCTTGGTCGCCAGGTAGACGCTCAGGGGCGTCTTGAAGGTGCGCGACACGCCGACCAGGACGATGTCGGCCAACCCGAGTTCCTCGGTGCGCTGGCCGTCGTCGTGGCGGATGGCGAAGTCCATCGCTTCGATCCGGCGGAAGTAGTCCTCGTTGAGTTGGTGGAACAGTCCGGGCAGCTCCGCCGGCGAGGCGGCCAGCTCGATCGACAGCCGCTCGAGCAGGGGGCCCATGAGGTCGAGCGTGGGGACGTCGTGGCTGCGGCACTCCCGCAGCAGCTCGGCGCGCAACTCGTGGGAGACGAGCGTGTGCACGACGACGGCGCACCGTGCGGCCGCGTCCCGGGCGACGGCCGCGACCTGGTCGGCGTCGTGGAGGTCGGAACGGACCTGGATGTCGGTCGCCGCTTCGGGGAACTGGGTCAGGGCGGCGTCGAGGGCGCGGCGGGCCGTGCCGCCGGTGCCGTCCGAGACGACGAAGATGGTCTTCATGGCGCCTCCGGGTTCGCGTGTCCGGGCCGGCAGAGCGTAGGGGGGCGCGCCGGGCCTGTCAAACCCGTGGCCCGGGCGCCGGGCCTGAGCTACTCTGAGCCGCATCGGGACCGCCGCCGCGGTCCGCGCCGCCACCGCCGGAAAGGACGGACCGCATGGACACCGCCACCCGCATCCTGCGCCGCGAGGCCCTGCGCGGCCTGCTGCCCGAGGGCGCGATCCTGCTGCCGGGCAACGGCCAGGCCAGCCGCAACTACGAGGGCAACGCGTACCCTTTCCGGCAGGACTCGCACTTCCTGTACTTCGCCGGCCTCGCGCGTCCCGACCTGGCGCTGCTGCTGCTGCCCGACGGCACCGGCACGTTGTACGGCCCGGCCCCCCATCCCGACGACGTGGTGTGGTCCGGGCCGCAACCCTCCCTCGGCGACCTCGCCGCGGAGGCCGGGCTCGCGCGGCACGCGCCGCACGAGCGCCTGGCGGCGGACCTCGCCGCCTGCGGGCGGGTCCACTACCTGCCGCCCTACCGCGCGAGCAACCGCCTGCTGCTGGCGGACCTGCTGGGCGTGGCGCCGTCGGCCGTGGCGGCCGGCGCCTCGCGCGACCTGGTGCGCGCCGTGGTCGCGTTGCGCGAGATCAAGAGCGACGCCGAGATCGCCGAGATCGAGACCGCCCTGGGCGTCAGCGCGCTGATGTACCAGTTCGCCCTGCGCAACGCGCGCCCCGGCCTGCACGAAGCCCAGATCGCCGGCGCCATGCAGGGCGTGGCGCTCAGCTACGACATGCCGCCGTCGTTCCAGCCGATCGTCTCGGTGCGCGGCGAGATCCTGCACAACGAGAGCCGCGCCAACACGCTCGAGCCGGGCCAGCTGCTGCTGCTGGACAGCGGCGTCGAGACCAGCGAGGGCTACTGCTCCGACATCACGCGCACGATCCCGGTGGGCGGCGTCTTCGCCCCGCGGCAGCGCGACGTCTACGACGTGGTGCTGGGCGCCCAGGCCGCGGCCATCGAGGCCGTGGCGCCCGGCGCGGCCAACCGCGACGTGCACCTGGCGGCGGCGCTGGCCGTCGCGGAAGGGCTGAAGGGCCTCGGCCTGATGCGCGGCGATCCCGTCGAAGCGGTCGCCGCCGGCGCGCACGCCCTGTTCTTCCCGCACGGCATCGGGCACATGCTGGGCCTGGACGTGCACGACATGGAGGACCTGGGCGACGCCGTGGGCTACGACGAGGGGGAGGCGCGCAGCCCGCAGTTCGGCCTGAACTTCCTGCGGTTGGCCAAGGCGCTGAAACCGGGGTTCGTGATCACGATCGAGCCGGGGATCTACTTCAACCCGGCGCTGATCGCGCGCTGGCAGGACGCCGGGCTGCACGAGGGGTTCATCGACTACGCCGCCGTGCGGCGCTACGCGGCCTTCGGGGGGATCCGCCTGGAGGACGACGTGCTGGTCACCGCCGACGGCAACCGCGTGCTGGGAGCCCCGATCCCGAAGACGGCCGACGACGTCGAACTGGTGATGGCGGGCGACTGAACGGCGATCAGCGCGTGAGCGCGCCGCGCGCCAGGTCCCGCCCCGCCTCGTCCAGCCGGACCAGCCCGTCCTCGCGGCGCAGGAGCCGCCGCTGTTCCGCGGCGCGCAGCACGGCCTCCGAGAAGTCCGGCTCCCAGTGCAGGTGCAGGTGGACGCGGTCGGCGCGGCACTCGTCGCCGGCGTCGGGGCCGCACTCGTGCTGGGCCACGTGGATGGCCAGCATCGCCAGCGCGAACTCCAGCCGCTGCGTCGCGCGCCGCCGCGCGGCGGCGACGAGACCCCGCTGCGGCGCTAGCAGCAGCGCCAGCAGGAAGACGAACCCGACCGTCGCGGCCATGGCGCCCGCGATCGAGACGTCGAGCCAGCGGGCGAGCCAGTAGCCGCCGACCGCCGACGCCGCTCCCATCAGCACCGCCAGCCCCAGCAGCCGCGGCAGGCGGTCGGTCAGCAGGTGGGCCGCGGCCGGCGGGCCCACCATCAGCGCGACCACCAGCACCAGCCCCACCGCATCGAAGCTCGCCACGGCGGTCACGCTCACCAGCGACATCAGGCCGTAGTGGATCAGGGCGGGCGCGAAGCCGAGCGTGGCGGCCAGGCCGGCGTCGAAGGTCGCGAGCTTCAGCTCCTTGAAGAACAGCGCCAGCGCGGCGGCGTCCAGCAGCAGCACGCCGCCCGCCATCCACAGCGACCGCGGGCCCAGGTCGGTGCCGCCGGGAGCGAAGCGGTCGAAGGGCGCGAAGGCCAGCTCGCCGAGCAGCACGACATCGGTATCGAGGTGGACCGCACCCGCGTGGCGCGCCAGCAGGATGACGCCCAGGCTGAAGAGGGCCGGGAAGACCAGGCCGATGGCCGCGTCCTCCTTGACCAGGCGCGTGCGGTGCAGCGTCTCGACCAGGGCGACGGTCAGCACGCCGGTGACCGCCGCCCCCAGGACCAGCCAGGGGGAGGCGAGGTCGCCGACCGCCAGGAAGGCCACGACGATGCCCAGCAGGATCGAGTGGCTGATCGCGTCGCTCATCATGGCCATGCGCCGCAGCACCAGGAACGTGCCCACCAGGGAGCAGGCGGCGGCGGTCACCGCGGCGATGAGCTGGATCTCGACCTGGGGCGACATCATGGCGCGGCCTCCGGGCGGCCGTCGGCGGCGTGGGCGGCGAGGAAGCGCGCGGCTTCGCCGCGGCCGTCGGCGGTGATGGTCCACAGATCGTCGCCGGCGTCGGCCGCCCAGCCGCGATCCGCCAGTTCGCGCAGCGAGCGGCGCACCGAACCGCCGGCGGCCATCGCCCGCAGCACCGCGGCGGCGTGGGGCGCGGCGGTGGGGTCGCCGTGCTGGCCGGCGAGGGCGTGCAGGTCGAGCAGGACCGCGTGCAGGCGCAGGTCGCGGCGGCGGCGCCAGCGGCGCCAGACGCCGGCGAGCAGGCCGCGGCGCGGGGCGAGGAGCAGCGAAGCCATGACGATCGCCGTGGCCGCCAGCACGATGGCCGGCCCGGTGGGCGTGCGCGCCGTCAGGCTGCTGGCGACGGCGCCGCCGACGCCGGCCGCCGCGCCGAAGAGCGCGGCCAGTGCGGCCATCGGCGCCAGGCGGTCGGTCCACTGCCGGGCGGCGGCGGCCGGCGCCACCAGCATCGCGCTCATCAGCACGACGCCGACGGCCTGCAGGCCCGCGACGACCGCCGCCACCAGCAGGCCCGTCAGCAGGATGTCCAGGCGCCGCACTGGCAGGCCGAGCAGCGCGGCGAAGGCCGGGTCGAAGCTCAACAGCTTGAACTCCTTCCACAGCAGGATCAGCACCAGGACGGCGCCGCCGCCCAGCACCGCCATCGTCGCGACGTCGGCGGTCAGCAGCGTCGCCGCCTGCCCGAACAGGAAGCGGTCCAGGCCGGCCTGCGAGGCGTCGGGGCGGCGCTGGATCCAGGTCAGCAGCATCAATCCCACGCCGAAGAACACCGACAGCACCAGGCCCAGCGCGCTGTCGGCCGGCACCCGCGAGGAACGCACGATCCCCGTCACGCAGAGCGCGCCCAGCCACCCGGTGACCGCGGCGCCCGCCACCAGCGCCGCCGGTTCCTTGCTGCCGGTCAGCAGGAAGACCAGGGCGATGCCGGGCAGGGCCGCGTGGCTGACCGCGTCCCCGAACAGGCTCTGGCGCCGGAGCTGCGCGAAGACGCCCAGCACGCCGGCGGTCGCGCCGATCACCGCGGCGCCCGCCGCGACGGTGCGCAGCGTGTAGTCGCTCCAGAAGGCGGCGACGTCGTTCCAGCTCACGGACGGATCCTGCCGAAATGGGAGGTGGCCGGGTCGTCGCGGCCGCCGGGGGCCGGCGTGGGGTCGGCCTTGCGTTCGAGGAAGCCCACGCGCCCGCCGTAGGCCAGGCGCAGGTTCTCCTCGGTGAAGACCTCGGCGACCGGACCCGAGGCGATGCGCCGCACGTTCAGCAGCATCACCCAATCGAAGTAGTCGGGGACCGTCTGCAGGTCGTGGTGGACCACCACCACGGTGCGGCCGCGGGCGCGCAGGTCCTTCAGCAGGTCGACGATCGCGCGCTCGGTCACGGCGTCGACGCCCTGGAACGGTTCGTCCATGAAGGTGACGTCGGTGTCCTGGACCAGCGCCCGCGCCAGGAACACGCGCTGCTGCTGGCCGCCGGAGAGCTGGCTGATCTGGCGGTCGGCGAGGGCGGCCATGCCGACCCGCTCGAGCGCGGAGAGCGCGGCCTCGCGCTCGCGGCGGCCCGGCCGGCGCACCCAGCCCAGCCGGCGGTACGTGCCCATGGTCACCACGTCGAGCGCCGAGGTGGGGAAGTCCCAGTCGACGCTGCCGCGCTGCGGCACGTAGCCGATGCGGTCGCGGGCCCGCGCCAGCGGCTCGCCGTGGATGAGCACCTGGCCGGCGGCCGCCGGCACCAGGCCGAGGATCGCCTTCAGCAGCGTGCTCTTGCCGGCGCCGTTGGGGCCGACCACGGCCAGCAGCAGCCCCGGCGGCACCTCCAGGTCGACATCCCAGAGCACGGGTTTGTCGCGGTAGGCGACCGTCAGGTCGTGCACGGCGACGGCGAGGCCGGCGCCGGTGTGCGGCGCGGCCGGAGCGGGATGCGTGGCGGGTTGTGTCACGGGGCCTCCTTCGCGCCGCCGAGCGCCTCGACGATGGTCGTCACATTGGCGCGGACCATCCCGACGTACGTGGCGGCCGGGCCGTCGGGATCGCCGAGCGCGTCCGAGTAGAGCGAACCGCCGATGCTCACCTCGTGGCCGCGCGCGCGCACGGCCGCCTGCAGCGCCTCGACGGTGCGCGGCGGGACCGACGATTCCACGAACACGGCCGGCACGCGCCGGCCGGCCAGGTAGGCGGCCAGGTCCTGCACGTCGCGCGTGCCCGCCTCGGTCGCGGTGCTGATGCCCTGCAGGGCGCGCACCTCCAGCCCGTAGGCGCGGCCGAAATAGCCGAAGGCGTCGTGGGCCGTGGCCAGCACCCGCGCCGGTTCCGGCACCGTCGCGGTGCGGGCGCGCACCCAGGCGTCCAGCGAGTCCAGTTCGGCCCGGTAGGCGTCGAGGTTGCGCCGGTATTCCGCCGCGCCGGCCGGGTCGACGGCGGCGAGCGCCTCGCCCACGGCCACGACCGCGTCGCGCCACAGCCGCACGTCGAACCAGATGTGGGGGTCGTGGGCGCCCGAGAAGCCGGGCACCGCGCGCAGGTCGCCGGGGGCGACGGCCGAGGCGACGTCGCGCGTGGGGCGGTCCGCGCCGAGGTGGCCGAGCACCTCGCCCATCCTGGCCTCCAGGTGCAGCCCGTTGTACAGGACGAGGTCGGCCTCCTGGAGGCGGCGCACGTCGCCCTCGCTGGCCTTGTAGAGATGCGGGTCCACGCCGGGGCCCATCAGGCCGACCACGCGCACGCGCTCGGCGCCGATCCTGGCGGCGGCGTCGGCCACCATGCCGGTGGTGGCGACGACGCGCAGGGGTCCGTCCCGGCGTCGCCCGCCGTCGCCGCCGCAGCCGATCGCGCCGGCTGCCAGTGCGGCGAACGAGACGGCCAGCAGGAGGTTGGCGGCGGCCGTGCCGCGGCGGAGATCGCAGGAGGCGGTGCGGATCACGACGGGTCCTCCATCGGGCGCGGCGTCGCCGGGTTGCGGGCGGGGATGGGCGAACCGTGGGGGTCGCATTCGGGATGCCCCAGCAGTTCGTCGATACGGTCTTCCATGTCCTCGGACAGGACGTGCTCCCAGCGCTCGGCCTCATCGTGGACGCGTTCCCTTGGCACGTCCATGATCCGTACCAGGAAGGACTCGATCAGGCGGTGGCGCCGCACCACGCGCAGGGCCGTGTGGCGGCCGTCCTCGGTCAGGACCACGCCCCGGTACGGGGTGTGGTCGACCAGCCCGAGACCGGACAGGCGCTTGATCATGCCGGTGGCCGAAGCGGGGGCGACGGCCAGGCGACGCGCGATCCCGCTGGTCGTGGCCCGGCCCTGGTCGGCCTCGAGGTCCCAGATGGTCTTGAGGTAGTTCTCGGCGGACTCGGTGTGCTTCATCCCGACCTCGCGGGAGGGGGGCGGTCGCTCCCGAAACGCGGTTTAGTGCAGCCTAAATTCCGGGACAGGATAGCATGGAGTCGCGCAACGGCAAGGGAAACTGGCATCCTCGCCGCCCGTGATGTATTTTCAGCCGGGTGTGTCGACCGCGGGCAGTCCCCGGCGACCGGTGATGCCGTCGTGCCCCACGCGTACGTGAACGATCCAAGGGAGACCTTCGATGAACAGAGCCGCCCTGTGCCGCAGCGGGCTTGTGGTCCTGGCCCTCGGCCTGATCGTCCTGGCGGGATGCGACGATGAGACAACGTCCGGACTGACCGGCACCGGCTCCATCGGCGTCTACCCCCTTCCGGCGACGACGTCCTTCCCCTGGCACCTGACCGGCCCCGACGGTTACGAGCACGAGGGTTCCGGCGATGAGCTGCTCGAGGACATGTCGGTCGGTTCCTACACCCTCACCTGGCAGGGCGTCACCGGCTGGGTCACGCCCTCGCCCGCCGAGGTGATCCGCAACGTGGTCGGCGGCGGCCTCACGACCTTCACCACGACCTACCGCACCACCGGCGGCGAGATCCTGCCGGGGCAGATCGACATCAACCCGCTGCCGGACGACCAGGGCTTCGGCTTCCCCTGGTCCATCACGGGTCCCGACGAGTTCAGCGCCTCCGGCACGGGCTTCGTGCGCTACGAGAACATGGATCCCGGCGACTACACCGTGACCTGGGGCGACGTGGACGATTGGACCACGCCGACGCCGAGCGTCATCACCCAGACGCTGCTGGAGGGCAGCGGGCTCTCCTTCACCGCGACCTGGATCTCGATCGAGGGCTCGATCATCACCTTCCACCCGGTCACGCCGGGCACCTTCCTCATGGGCAGCCCCCGCGGCGAGGTGGGCAGCGACGGCTACGAGTGGCCCCAGCACCGCGTCACGCTGACGCGGCCCTTCGAGATGTCGAAGACGGAGATCACCTGGGACCAGTACGAGCGGCTGATGGGCAACAACCCGAGCTACTACGACGACGTCTGCACCACCTGCCCGTCCGACTACCCCATGGAATCGGTGAGCTGGCTGCAGGCGGTCGCGTTCTGCAACGCGCTCTCGGCGGCGGAACAGCTCACGCCGGCCTACACCGTGGCCGGTTCGACGGTGACGTGGGACCAGAACGCCGACGGTTACCGGCTGCCGACCGAAGCCGAATGGGAGTACGCCTGTCGCGCCGGCTCGGTCACGGCGCTCTACAACGGCGACCTGAACTCGTCTGCGGCGAGCTGCTACAACGACCCGAACCTCGATCTGATCGGGTGGTACTGCAACAACAGCGCCTCCCACAGCCGGCCCGCCGGCGACAAAGAGGCCAACGCGTGGCTCTTCGAGGACATGAGCGGCAACGTCTGGGAATGGGTCTGGGACTTCAGCCGCAACTACGACAGCGTGTCGCTGCAGCTCGGGGATTTCACGTTCCTCGACGGCAGCGTCCAGCAGCGCGGCACGATCACCGTCATGGAGGCCGAGGACGGCTTCGGCACGGACAAGATCTTCCGCCTCGACGAGATCGGCGCGATCTTCGGCGTCTCGAACCTCGGCGTCACCACATCGCAGGTCAGCTTCCGTTACGCCGACTTCGACAGCGTCACCAACTTCAAGGTCAACGGCCAGACGCTCTACCGGGGGATGTTCTCCGAGCTGCCGGCGATCGTCGCGCCGGGCGTCACCGCGACGGTGACCGCCGAGCCCGTCTCGATCGAGGCCTACGGCGACGGCGTGACCGGCACGATCACGTTGACCGGCGCGGTGACGAGCGTGCTCGTCGGCGGCCAGGTCCTGATGGTCGACGACTTCAGCGTCGTCGAGGTCGGGAACCCCCAGTTCGCGCGGGACCGGCTGGTGGACTTCGACCTCTTCGTGCGCGGGCAGGTCTACCGCCCGAACCCCGGCGGCATCCCGACGCTGCTGTCCCTGGGCTGCACGATCACCGACCCGATCGGACGCAGCACCGGCAGCGTCCACATGCTGCGCGGCGGTTCCTTCTACAGCAGTCCCGGCGACTGCCGCTCCGCGTCGAGGTCGGAACCGAACCTCGCCAGCCGCTACGCCGGCTTCCGCGTGGCCCGCTACCTCGACTGACGCCCGTATCTTCGGGACGGACGGACCCTCGACACGACCGGGAGCTTCCCCCACGGGGAAAGCTCCCGGTCCGCGTTCGGGGGGCTTCAGCGGGGGGCTGCCACGTCCGGACGGTTCGCCTCGGCGACCGCGTGCGCGAGGGCGGCGGCCTTGTCCAGCGTCTCCTGCCACTCGCCCGCCGGGTCGCTGTCGGCGGTCACCGCGCCCCCGACTCCGCACACGGCGCGGCCGCCGCCCGCCACCAGCGTGCGGATGACGATGTTGAGGTCCATGGCCCCCGCGTCGTCGAGCCAGCCCAGGGAGCCGGCGTAGACGCCGCGCGACCATGGCTCCAGCTCGTCGATCATCTTCATGGCCTCGATCTTGGGCGCGCCGGTCATCGAACCGCCCGGGAAGCAGGCGCGCACGGCGTCGATCGCGTCCAGGCCCTCGCGCAGGCGGCCGCGCACGGTCGAGACCATCTGCCACACCCAGCCGCAACACTCGACGGCCATCAGCTCGGGGACCTCGATGCTCCCCGTCTCGCAGACGCGCCCCAGGTCGCTGCGCGCCAGGTCCACGATCATGAGGTTCTCGGCGCGGTCCTTCGGCGAGGCGGCCAGCTCGTCGTGCATCGCGGTGTCTTCGTAGGGTTCGGGACTGCAGGGGCGGGTGCCCTTGATCGGGCGCGTCTCGAGCCGACGGTCGCGGTCGAGGCTCAGGAAGCGTTCGGGCGAGGCGCAGAGCACGGCGACGTCGCCGCGGGTCAGCCAGGCGCCGAAAGACGGATTGTTGATGGAGCGCAGCTTGCCGTAGAGCCGCCAGGGGTCCGCCCGCAGCTCTAGCTCGAGGCGGCGCGTGAGGCAGCATTCGAAGACGCGCCCGTCGCGGATGTCGCGCTGGATGGCGGCCACGCGGGCCATGTAGTCCTCGCGGCCGTCCTGCGACGCCGCCAGCCGTGCGTGGGGACGGCACCGCGGCAGCGCCAGGGGACCCCAGGCGGCGAGCCGGTCGCGGACCGCGTCGGCGATGCGGTCGGCGTCGCGGCGTGCGGCCTCGCCGTCGGGACCGCGCCCGACGGCCGACAGCCAGGTGCGGCCCGTGCCGTGATCGCGCACGAGCAGGGCTTCGTGCCTCGCGAAGCGCAGGTCCGGCAGTCCCAGGTCGTCGCGCCCCGTGTCGGGGAAGGACTCCAGGCAGTGGCCCGCCTCGTAGCCGAACCAGCCGATGATCCCGTGGACGAAGGGGAAACGCGCCGCCTGCAGGGTCCCGGCCGGCGCCGCCGTGGCGCGGCGCCAGGCCCGCAGCGCCGCGAAGGGGTCGACGCCGGGCAGGAAGCGCGTTCCGCTCCCGGCGCAGATCGCGACGTCGGCCAGACCGTCCTGTCGCCGGTGCGCCTCGAAGGTGCCTGTCTCGCCCACGCCCAGGTAGGAGAAGCTGCCGAAACGGGGGTCGCCGTCCACGCTGTCCAGCAGCGCGGGTTCCGGCCGGCCGTCGGCGCGGAACGCCTCGACGAGGCGCCAGAACGGCTTCACGTGGTCGACGGGTTCCAGGAGGTGGTGCGCGGCGTCCATGCGCCCAGTGTCGGGGGCGGTCCGGCGTCGGTCAACACGGTCTTTGACAGGCGCCGGCCGGCGCGGCTAATGTCCCGGCCATGCTGTTCAATTCGCTGATCTTCCTGGTCTTCCTGGCCGTGGTCCTGCTGGTCTACCCGCGCCTGCGGCACCGGCCGCAGAACGTGTTCCTGCTGGTGGCCAGCTACGTGTTCTACGGCTACTGGGACTGGCGCTTCCTGCTGCTGCTGTGGGTGTCCTCCGGGGTCGACTTCTGGGCCGCCGCCCGCATGGGCCGCACCGACGACCCGTCCGTGCGCAAGCGCCTGCTGCTGGTCAGCCTGGCGACGAACCTCGGCCTGCTGGGCTTCTTCAAGTACTTCAACTTCTTCGTCGACTCGATGGGCGTGCTGATCGCGTCCTTCGGGATGGAGCCCCACGTCCCGCTGCTGCGGGTGCTGCTGCCGGTGGGCATCAGCTTCTACACGTTCCAGACGATGAGCTACACGATCGACGTCTACCGGCGCAGGCTAGAGCCGGCGCGCGACCTGATCGACTTCTCGCTGTTCGTGGCCTTCTTCCCCCAGCTCGTGGCCGGGCCGATCGAGCGCGCGACCCGCCTGCTGCCGCAGGTCCAGCAGCCGCGCACGGTGACCCGGCGGCAGGTCGAGACGGGCCTGAACCTGATCCTGATGGGCTTCTTCAAGAAGCTCTTCGTGGCCGACACGCTGGCCCCCTACGTGACGCAGGTCTGGGACGATCCCGGCGCCTTCACCGCGGGCCAGCTGCTCACCGGCGTCTACGCCTTCTGCTTCCAGATCTACGGCGACTTCTCGGGCTACTCGGACATCGCCCGCGGCGTCTCGCACCTGCTGGGCTTCGAGCTGATGGAGAACTTCCATGCGCCGAACCTCAGCCGCAGCCCCGCCGAGTACTGGAAGCGCTGGCACGTCTCGCTGTCGACCTGGCTGATGGACTACCTCTACATCCCGCTGGGCGGCAACCGCAAGGGACGCCTGCGCGGCTACGTCAACCTGATGGTGACGATGTTCCTGGGCGGGCTCTGGCACGGCGCGAGCTGGACGTTCGTGGCCTGGGGCGTGTTCAACGGCTTCTACCTGGTGCTGTACCGGCTGACCGACGGGCGCAAGGTCGACCTGCACTGGCCGCGCGCGCCGCGCGCCTTCGCCTGGGACGTGGTGAAGGTCGTCGTCACCTTCCACCTGCTCGGCATCGCGAAGATCCTGTTCCGCTCGCCCGACTTCCCGACCGCCTGGCAGGTCCTGACGGGCATCGCCGCCGGCCACGGCCTGTTCACCTTCGGCGCCGCGCACGTCTTCGTGGTCTGCGCGATCATGCTCTCCCTGGACATCGTCCAGGAGGCGACGGGCAGCCACACCTGGCTGGCCGATTCGCGGCGCCTCTGGCTGCGGTTCTCGGTGGGGACGGCGCTGCTGGGGATCACCCTGGCGGCGGCGGCCTACCGCGTCTACAGCAACCCGCCGTTCATCTACTTCCAGTTCTGACGTCGTCGACTTGATAACTCCATCGTTGACAATGCGTTGCAGGATGAGTGAGTTATTCGATTGATTTAATCAATCGATTAGTCTATGATGGACCGAACTGATTCGAGAAAGGAACGGCATGGACGAACGGACACCGGTCGGGAGGCTGCGGGAGGTGCTGGCGCACCTGCCGCCGGAACTGGCGCCGCCCGCGGCGGATTCGCCGCCGGGGCGGATCCTGGCGGCCACCCGCGCCTTGCTGGCCGAGAAGGGCCTCGCGGGGTTGAGCATGCGGCTGGTGGCGGGCGAGGCCGAGTCAACCAGGCGATGATCCACTACTACTTCGGCACCAAGGATCGCCTGGTCGACGCCGTGGTGACCCGCGAGGTCCTGTCGATGATCGGCGCCGTGGTGGGCGGGCTCGACGGCGATCTCGATCCCGCCGAGCTCTTCGTGCAGTACCCGGTGCGCATGCTCGACGAGCTGCGGCGCGACCGCGTCCGTCTGCAGCTGCTGCGGCTGGTGCTGGCCACCGAGCCGGACCGGCTGCGCCGCGCGGTGCGGAAACTGGGGCGGCACGGCGTGCTCGGGATCAGCGCCGAACTGCTCGGCCTCATCGGCGAAGCGCAGGGCGCCGGCCGCCTGGTCGACGCGGCGCCCGCCTCGTTGCTGATGTTCCTGATCGCCAATGCCTTCGGACTGGTCTTCATGGAGCCGATCGCGCACGAGGCCATGGGTTTCTCCCTGGCCGACGACGAAGCCTGGGCGCGCCACCGCGCGCAGCTGACGAAACTGATCCGCGGCGGGATCCTGGCGTCGCCCGCGGGCGAGGAGCCGGCATGAGAACGAACGGAACCGGATGGTTGGCGGCGACCTGCGCCGCGCTGGCGGTCGCGGCGTCGTCCGGTGTCGCGGCGGCACCCGGCGGTGCGGCGCCGGACGCCCCCGCGCGCCTGGACCTGGCAGCCTGCCTGCAGCGGGCGCACGCCGCGGCGCCGCGGCTCGAGGAGCTGCGGGCGGCCATGGCGGAAGCCGCGGCCGCGGCCGACGAGGCGGCGGCGCGACGCCTGCCCGCGCTCGGGCTGGGGGCGACCTACCGCTACGCCAGCGAATCGATGGAATCGGAGATCAGCCTGGCGCCGGGGCTGCCCTCGCGCACGCTGTCCTTCGGCGACGGGCACGTGGCCGACGTGAACCTGGCCCTGTCGCTGCCGCTGTACACGGGCGGCGAGCTGTCCGGCACGGCGGCGGCGGCGGCGGCGGGGAGCCGGGCGGCGGCGCTGCGGGCCGCGGCGGCGGCAGAGGACCTCGGTCTCGCGGTGCGTCGGGCGTTCTACGCGGCGCTGGGCCGGGAGTCCCAACTCGCGGCCGCCGAACTGGCCGCCGCGAGGTTGCGGCGGCACGTCGACGAGGTCGCCGGCGCCCTGGCGGCCGGCGCCGCCAGCGAGGAGATGCGCCTGCGCGCGGTCACCCGCCTGCGCGAGGCCGAGCAGCGGCGCACACGCGCGGCGGCGGCGCGGGATTCGGCGGGGGTGACGCTCGGCCGACTGGTCGGTCTCGCGGGCGAGATCGTGCTGCCGGCGGGGGATCTCGCCGCCTCGCTGTTCGAGGACGGCGTCGTCCCCGCGGCGGTCGGGGAACGGCCGGACCTGGCGTCCCTGCAGGCGGAGCGCGCCCGCCAGGACCACCTGGCCGCGGCGGCCCGCGGGAGGCTGCTGCCCCGCATCGGGGGCGAACTGGCGGCCCACTACGGCCGCCCGGGCGTCGACCAGCTCACCAACGACTGGATGAGCTACGCCACCGCGGGGGTGAGCCTGGATTGGCCGCTGTGGGACGGCGGCGCCCGCAGCCGGCGCGCCGCGCAGGCGGCGGCGCGCTCCCTCCAGGCGGCGGCGCGGCACCGCGACCTGCAGGAGGCCGTCGCCGCCGCGAACGCCGCGGCGCGGCTGGACCTGGCCGCCTCCCGCGAGGAACTGGACCGGGCGACCGAGCGCGCCGAACTCGCCCGCCGGATCGGCGAACTGGTCGGCGCGCGCTACGAGCGGGCCGACGCCAGCGAGAGCGAGTACCTCGACGCCCTGGACGACGTGACCGCCGCCGACTTCGAACTGTCCCTGGTCCGCACGCGGCAGCGCCTCGCCGAGGCGTCGCTGCTCTGGACCCTCGGCCGCTAACCGCACGGGAGAGACCATGAACCGCACCGTCACCACCACGATCGCGCTCGCTTGCCTCGCCGCGCTGGCCGGCTGCGGCGGCAGGGCGTTGCCCGATCCGTCCGGGACCTTCGAGGCCACGGTCGTCGACGTCGCGCCGGTGATCGGCGGGCGGGCGCTGGCCGTCCTCGCCGCCGAGGGACAGACCGTCGCCCGCGGCGACACGCTGGTGGTCCTGGACAACGAGCTGATCGCCCTGCAGCGCGCCGAGACCGCCGCCCGCCGCGAGAGCCTGCAGGCCGAGCGTCGCGCCGCGACGGCCGACCTGGAGCAGACCCGCCGCCAGCGCGCGCTCGCGGCGACCACGCTCGAGCGCGCCGAGGCGCTGCTGGCGCAGGGCAGCGCCACCCGCCAGCGCGTCGACGACCTCGCCGCCCAGCGCGACGTGGCCGACGACCGCATCGAGGGGGCCCGCGCGCGCATCGCCGCCCTGGACGCCGAGACGGTCCGTCTCGAGGCGGGCCTGGCGGTCCTGGACCGCCAGCTGCGCGAGGGCGTGCTGCTGTCGCCGCTGGACGGCACCGTGCTGACGCGCAGCCTGGAGCCCGGCGAGGTGGCCGTCGCCGGCCGCACGGCGCTGCGGCTGGCCGACCTCACGCGGCTCGAGCTGCGGGTCTTCCTCGAGGCGCCCGACCTCGACCGCGTGCGCCTGGGTCAGGACCTGCCGGTCGCGGTGGACGCGCTGCCCGGCGAGGCCTTCACCGGCCGCGTCGCCTGGATCAGCGAGGAGGCCGAGTTCACGCCCAAGAACGCGCAGACCCGCCACGCGAGGGCCCAGCTCGTGCACGCGGTGAAGGTGAGCGTCGCCAACCCCGACGGCCGGCTGCACGCGGGGATGCCGGCGGAGGTGCGGCTGCCTTGAACGCGGCCGACGGCATGAGCGGGGCGGCCATCCGGGTCGAGGGCCTGCGCAAGTCCTACGGCGGGCGCGCAGCGGTCCGCGGCCTGGACCTCGCCGTGGCCCCGGGCCGCATCTGCGGCCTGATCGGCCCCGACGGCGCCGGCAAGACCACGACCATGCGCATCGTCTGCGGCCTGCTGCGTCCCGACGCCGGCGTCGCGCGCGTGCTCGGCCGCGACAGCGCCCGCGAGCCCCGCGCCGTGCGCGAGCGGCTCGGCTACATGCCCCAGCGCTTCAGCCTCTACCCGGACCTGACCGTGGCGGAGAACCTGCGCTTCTTCGCCGACCTGTTCGGCGTGCCGGCGTCCGAGCGCGTGCGCCGCGAGGCCGAGCTGATGGAGTTCAGCCGCCTCGGCCCGTTCCGCCAGCGCCGCGCCGGCCAGCTGTCGGGCGGCATGAAGCAGAAGCTGGCCCTCAGCTGCACGCTCATCCACACGCCCGAGGTGCTGGTCCTGGACGAGCCCACCACCGGCGTCGACCCGGTCAGCCGCCGCGAGTTCTGGCGCATCCTGCGCGAGCTGGCCGGCCGCGGCCTCGCCCTGCTGGTCAGCACGCCGTACATGGACGAGGCCGGCCTCTGCGACGAGGTCGTGCTGATGCACGAGGGTCGGGCCATCGCCCGCGGGACCCCGGACGAGGTGGCGGCGACCTTCCCGCGCCGCCTGCTGGAGGTGCGCGGCGCCGGCCTGCCCGCGGCCCTGACGATCTTGACGACCTCGCCACTGCCGGGCGTGAAGGTCCACCGCTACGGCGACCGCCTGCACGTGGTGCACGACGACGCGGCGCAGGCCGACGAGGTCGCCCGGCTGCTCGCGAACGCCGGGGTCGAACTGCACCCGGTCGCGCCGGGCATCGAGGACGCGTTCGTGGAGCTGATGGCGGCGCCCGCCGGCGGGGAGGCGACGCCGTGAGCGGGGAGGCGGCGGTGTTCGCCCGCGGGCTGACGCGGCGTTTCGGCGACTTCACGGCCGTCGAGTCGCTCGACCTCGAGGTGGCGGGCGGGGAGATCTTCGGCTTCCTGGGCGCCAACGGGGCCGGCAAGACCACGGCGATCCGCATGCTCTGCGGGCTGCTGCCGCCCAGCGGGGGCGAGGCCCGCGTCGCGGGCTGCCGCGTCGGCCGCGACACCGGCGCGCTCAAGCGGCGCATCGGCTACATGAGCCAGCGCTTCAGCCTCTACGAGGACCTGACGGTGCTGGAGAACCTGGAGTTCTTCGGCGGCGTGTACGGGCTCGGGCGCGCGGAACTGGCGGCGCGGGCCGACGAGCTGCTGCCGCGGCTGGGCCTCGACGCCGAGCGCGGCCGGCTGACCGGCTCGCTGCCCCTGGGCTACAAGCAGCGGCTGTCGCTGGGCTGCGCCCTGGCCCACCGGCCGCGGGTGCTGTTCCTGGACGAACCCACCGGCGGCGTGGACCCCGTCGCGCGCCGCGGCTTCTGGGACCTGATCTACGAGCAGGCGGCCGACGGGGTCACGGTCTTCGTCACCACGCACTACATGGACGAGGCCGAGTACTGCGGCCGCGTCTCGATCATGGTCCAGGGCAGGGTCGTGGCCCTGGACACCCCGTCGGGCCTGAAGGCCCGCACCGGCGGCGTCGACATGCAGGACGTCTTCCTCAGGCTGGTGGACGCATGAACCGGATCCTGGCGATGGCCGGCAAGGAGTTCCTGCACATCCTG
Organism: Gemmatimonas sp.; assembly: GCA_013824755.1. Taxonomy (GTDB): domain Bacteria; phylum Krumholzibacteriota; class Krumholzibacteriia; order LZORAL124-64-63; family LZORAL124-64-63; genus PNOJ01. Next base: position 4,854 of record PNOJ01000037.1, on the reverse strand, counting down.
CGCGACCGGCGCAGCCTGGCCGTGGCGCTGCTGATGCCCCTGACGATGGTGCTGCTCTACGGTGCGGTCATCGACATGGAGCTGCGCGACCTGAGGGTCGGCGTGCTCGACCTCGACGGCGGCGACCGCAGCCGCGAGCTGCTGCGCGCGATGACCTCCAGCGGCTTCATCGTCGAGGCGGAGCGCCTGGACGGGCGCGAGGCGATCGAGGCGGGCTTCCGGCAGGGGCGCCTGCAGGCCGCGCTGGTGGTGCCGCGCGGCTACGGCGAGGACCTCGCCCGCGGCGGGGCGCGCGTCCAGGTCCTGGTGGACGGCGCCGACGCCTCGACCGCGGCCACGGTCGCCAACTACCTGCAGGCCGTGGTCGCGCTGGTCAACCGGGACCTGCTGCGCGAGGCGGGCCTCGCGGCGCCCTTCGACGTCCGCACGCGGGTCTGGTTCAACCCCGAGCTGGTCAGCGCGCGCTTCGTGGTGCCGGGCCTGGTGGCGCTGGTGCTGATGATGATCTGCGCGCTGTTGACGAGCATCGCCATCACCCGCGAGAAGGAGGCCGGCACGCTCGAGCAGATCCTGACCACGCCGGTGACCCCGGCGCAGGTGATCGTGGGCAAGGTGCTGCCCTACGTGGCGCTCGGCGCCCTGGACTGCGCGATGGTGCTGCTGGCCGGCAAGTGGGTCTTCGGCGTGCCGATGGCCGGATCGTGGTGGCTGCTGGCGGCCTACTGCCTGCTGTTCATCGTCATCGCGCTGTCGCTGGGGCTGCTGATCTCGGCCCGCTCGCCGAGCCTGCGCGTGGCGATGATGGCCGCGCTGATGGTCACCATGCTGCCGACGATGATCCTGTCGGGCTTCGTGTTCCCGATCGCCAGCATGCCGGGGCCGCTGCAGGTCGTCTGCCGCCTGCTGCCGGCGACGCACTTCCTGGTCGTGCTGCGCGGCATCATGCTCAAGGGACAGGCCTGGTTCCCCGTGCAGACCGCGGCGCTGGTCGTCATGGCGGCGGTGCTGCTGACCCTCGCGATCCGCAGCTTCCGCCTCAGACTGGAGTGAACGCGTGAGAGCGCTGCGCTGCCTCGTGCGCAAGGAGTTCCGACAGCTGCGCCGCGACACCGCCCTGCTGCGGGTCGTGTTCGCGCTGCCGATCTTCCAGCTGCTGGTGCTGTCCTACGCCCTGAACAACGACCTGCGCAACGTGCGCGTCGCGACGCTGGACGAGGACCGCACCGCGCTGAGCCGGACCGTCCTGGACGCGTTCGCGGCCTCGGACGTCTTCGTGCCGGGGCCCGCGGCCCGCGACGGCGACGAGCTGGAGGCCCTGCTGCGGGCCGGCGCCTGCGACCTGGCGGTGCGCGTGCCGGCGGGCTTCGAGCGCGACGCGCTGGCCGGGCGCGTGCCCTCGCTGGGCCTCGACGTCGACGGCACCAACAGCAGCCTCGCCGGCCGCGGCGCCGGGTACGCCGGCGCCATCGTGATGCGGGAGGCGGAGCGCTTCGCGGCGGCGCAGGCGGGCGCGGTCCCGCCCGCGTCCGCGTCGCGCGTGGCGACGGTCGTGCGCTTCCTGTACAACCCCGAGCTGGAGAGCCGCCTGTTCATGGTGCCGGGGGTGATCGTCATGCTGGTGACGATCGTGTCGGCCCTGGCCACCGGCATGGCCGTGGTCAGGGAGAAGGAGCTGGGCACCCTCGACCAGGTCCTGGTCACGCCGCTGACGCCGCTGCAGTACGCGGTCGGCAAGGCCCTGCCGTTCGGGCTGATCGCGCTGGTCGACCTGGCGCTGGCCACGGCGTTCGCCCGGCTCTGGTTCCACGTGCCGATGCTGGGCTCGCCGTGGGTGCTGCTGCTGGGGGTGTCGGCCTACCTGCTGACGACCCTGGGGCTGGGGCTGCTGGCCTCGGCGGTCTCGAACACGCAGCAGCAGGCGATGTTCACGGTATGGTTCTTCCTGGTCTTCGCCATCATGCTCAGCGGGTTCTTCTTCCCCGTCGACAACATGCCGGAGTGGGCGCGCTGGCTGACGCGGATCAACCCCATGCGGTACTTCATGGACATCGTGCGCGGGGTGCTGCTGCGGGGGGCGGGTCTCGCGGACCTGCGCGGCGAACTGCTGACGCTGCTGGGGATGGGGGTGGCGGCGTTCGGGGGGGCGGTGCTGGCATTCAGGAGGGAAGGTGCGGCGGGAGGAGGATGAGACGGCGCGGGGCCGTTCGGTGGTACGCAATTCCGGGGAACCGGACGGATGGGATACGGTTCGATCTCGGGATGTCGTCGACCTGACCTCATCCGAAAGGTGAGCTGAATGATCCGCGAGGGTAGAAACCGTCCCGCGTCGAGGGGATCGCCGCCGCTGGCGGCGATCGGCTGCTGGCTGTCGGTGAGCCTGCTTCCGGTCCTGGTGTTCGCGGGCGAGACGACGACGATGAAACTCGATGAACTCTGGCGGATCGGCGGCGACAGCGGCGACGACCGCCAGTTCTTCGGCGTGATCGTGGATCTCGACGTCGACGACGAGGGATTCGTCCACGTCGTCGACCAGCAGCTGAACAGGATCTCCGTCTTCGCGCCGGACGGTTCGTTCGTGCGCCGGATCGGCGGCGAAGGGGACGGGCCGGGCGAGTTCCGTCGGCCGTACCGGATCTTCGTGTCGCCTGCCGACGAGGTGTGCGTCATCGCGGGGAGTCCCCGTCGCATCCAGCGGTTCTCGCACACCGGCGAGTATCGTGGCGACATTGCGATCCCGGCGGATGACGCCGGGGTCGTGCCGGTCCTGATGGACGTGGAGTGCACGGGCGACCGTGTCGTCGCCCTGAGCTACATCAAGCCGAACAGCGAGTACGTGCTTCCGGGCGCGAGGGTGGCGAACCACGTCATCCACGCGCTCGACGAGCGGTTTCAGGAGACGGCGCGTTACCATGCCGAGACGGTGAGCGAGGACGACTCGAAGCCCGTCTGGAGCGAGCGGCCGTCCCTGGCGAGTCGGTGGGACGTCGGCGCGGACGGCCGGGTCCACGTCGCCACGGACTTCCTGGACTACAGGGTGGCGTCGTACCTGCCGGACGGGTCCGCGGATCGGGTCATCACGCGTGAATACAAGCACCGGCGACGAAGCGCGGCGGAAAAGCGCGCCGTCCACGAGTGGGCCACCCTGAATCCGAACAGCATGTTGCCGGGCACGGAGGTCATCATCGAGGAATTCGACAAGGACGTCATGTCGCTCCACGCCCGCGATGATGGTACGCTGTGGGTGCTCACGAGCCGCGGGATGTACGACCGGCCGGCCGGATCGCTCGGGGTCTTCGACGTCTTCGACCGCGACGGGGCATACGTCGGCCAGAGGGTCCTGCTGGGGGAGGGTGATCCGACTCGCGACCGCTATTTCTTCAAGGGCGACCGGCTCTACGTCGTGACCTGCTTCACCGCCGCCATCGCCACCATGGTCGGCGACGGGGAAGACAACCGCTTCTCGGATGCCTGCGATGAGCCGATGTCGGTGATCTGCTACGACCTCGGCACGAAGAGGTGACCTGACGTGATCCTCGACATGATCGGCGGCACCAGGCTCGTCCCGCTCCGCCACCTCGTCCCGCAAGCCGGCGCCCGCATCCTCGTCAAGCTGGAGTACGAGAACCCCACCGGCAGCATGAAGGACCGCATGGCGCTGGCGATGGTCGCGGCGGCCGAGGCGGACGGGCGGCTGCGACCTGGCGGCTCGGTGGTCGAGTACACCGGCGGCAGCACGGGCGTCTCGCTGGCCTTCGTGTGCGCCGCGAAGCGCATCCCCCTGCGGATCGTGACCTCGGACGCCTTCAGCCGGGAGAAGCGCGACCACATGCAGGCCCTGGGCGCGCGGCTCACGCTGGTCCCCAGCCCCACCGGCGGCACGACGAAGGCCCTGACCCTCGAGATGATCGAGACCGCGCGGCGCCTCGCCGCCGAGCCGGGCCGCTACTGGACCGACCAGCTCCACAACGCCGACCAGCTGCGCGGCTACGACCGCATGGGCGAGGAGATCCTCGAACAGACCGGCGGGCGGATCGACGCCTTCGTCCAGAGCGTGGGCACCGCCGGGTCGCTGCGCGGGAACGCCGCGCGCCTGCGGGCGCACGATCCGGCGGTGCGCATCGTCGCGGTGGAGCCCGCGGAGTCGGCGGTGCTCTCGGGCGGGCCGAGCGGCTCCCACAAGATCGAGGGCACCGGCATCGGCTTCGTGGCGCCGCTGTGGGTCGACGGGCTCGCCGACGAGATCCGCACGGTGTCGACCGCGGAGGCGATGGAGACCGCGCGGCTGCTGGCCCGCGAGGAGGGCCTCTTCGCCGGCACGTCCACCGGCGCCAACGTGGCGGCGGCGTTGCGGGTGGCCGCGGAGCTGGGCGCCGGCGGCACGGTCGTGACCGTGGCGGTGGATTCGGGGATGAAGTACCTGAGCACGGCGCTGTACGCGGGCGCGTGAGGCGATGATGAAATCACGGCATCCGACCAAGCGGGAAATCGCCGAACTGGTCGCCTACCTGCCGATCCTCTATGCGGACGGGTTCGAGCCGGTCGTGGATTTGTCCGGTTGTTCGTCGGGAGAGGAAGGCGTCACCGCGATGACCTACCCGGATTACGCCGGGGAGGTCGAGCGTTTCTTCCGTCTGGCGGCGCGAGAGTGCTGGACCGATTTCGGCTACAGCCCCGCGGAAGCGGGCTCGATGCTCGACGATCACGAGGCCATCAGGACCGCCGATCTGGCGCGGATCAAGACGATGCTCACCTATTGCGTCCGCGGCGAGCGCTTCGGTGACGGTTTCTGGGAGACGATGATCGTGGACGGCCATGTGCGACGCCTGCTCGAGAGGCTGGCCGAGATCGGGACGG
>PNOJ01000036.1 GCA_013824755.1 Gemmatimonas sp. | reverse complement strand
GCCGGTCAGTCCGTCGGCTGGTCTCCGAACGAGATATCGTCGCTGAGTTCGTTGGCGTCGTCGTCCCGGTGCGGGAAGTGCTCCCGCAGCTTCTCGCCGATCCGCGCGATGCCCGCCTCGATGCCGCCGGCGAAGTCGTCCGCCGCGAACCGCGCGGCCATCAGCGCCGCCACGTCCTGCCAGAAGCCGTCGCCGACCCGCCGGTGCAACTCCTCGTCCCCGACGATCGCGAAGCGCCGGGCCCGCACCGCCAGGTAGACCAGCACGCCGTTGCGCTCGCCGGTGGCGTGCATGCCCATCCGGCCGAACAGCTCCCGCGCCCTCAGGTAGGGATCGCCGCCGGACGGTTCGCCCTTGGGCACATCCCGTTCGACGTGGAAGCGGATCTCGCCGCTGGTGCGCTGCTCGGCCGCGTGGATGGCCGCCACGATCCGCTGCTGTTCGTCGCGGCTGAAGAACTTGCGGGGCACGCTGCTGCGATTCGCCATGTCACCAACCTCCGCTCGCGCCGCCGCCGCCGCTGAAGCCGCCGCCGCCGCTGAAGCCACCACCACCGCCGCCGCCGAAACCGCCGCCGCCCCAGCCGCCGCCTCGCCCGCCGCGGCCGCTGGACATCGCCGAGGCGACGATCAGCGGGCCGAGCCAGCGGTTGCGGCCGGCGCCGCCGCCGCCGATCAGCGCGATCAGGATCAGGGGCAGCAACAGGCCGCCGAGGCCGCGGCCGCGGCGGCCGCTGGATTCGCGGGGCGTCTGGCCGAACTGTCCCTGGGCCAGCGGGTCCTCCGGCGCCACGCGCTGGGCCACCCGGACCATGACCAGCGCGAAGCGCCGGAACGCCTGGTCCGAGGGGACCTGCTGCATCTCCTGGATGATGCTGCGCGAGACCGCATCGGTCAGGCGCTCCTCGTTCTCGTAGGCGACCTCGAGCCGCGACGCCCGCTGCTGCGGGAACACCGCGAACAGCAGGCCGTCGAGCCGCTCGCGGCTGCCGATCTTCCAGTGCTCGAACAGGCGGTTGGTGTAGTCGGCGATCTCGCCGTCGAGCTCCGGCAGCACGGCGACCACGAACTGGATGCCGGTGCGCCGGTGGAAGGCCTCCAGCTCGTTCGCGAGGGCCGCCGCCTCCTCGCGCGAGACCACGCCCACCCCGTCGCTGAAGTAGGTGGACGGCGGCGGCGGCAGTTCGGCCGCCGCCGCCATGGTCGACATCGCCATCGCGAGCAGCAGGAGCGTCAGCGCCGCGAGGAGCAGATGCCCGACGGGGATCCCGGAACGTCGCATCGCGCCTCCTCGGGCCGAGCCCGGCGTCGTCATCCTAGAACTTCACCTCGGGCGCCTTCTCGGTGCCCTCCTGGGCCTCGAAGTAGGCCCGCTTGTCGAAGCCGAACATGCCGGCGATCACGCTGGCCGGGAAGCGGCGGATCTGCGTGTTGTAGTTCTGGGCCGTCTCGTTGAAGCGGCGGCGCTCGACGGCGATGCGGTTCTCGGTGCCCTCGAGCTGGGACTGCAGCTCCAGGAAGTTCTGGTTGGCCTTGAGGTCGGGGTACTGCTCGGCCACGACCATCAGGCGCGACAGGGCGCCGCTGAGGCCCTGCTGGGCCTGCTGGAAGCGCTGCAGGAACGCCGGGTCGTTCAGGTTCTCGGGGGTGGCCTCGACCGTGACCTTGGTGGCCTCGGCGCGGGCGCGGATCACCGCTTCGAGCGTCTCGCTCTCGTGGTTGGCGTAGCCCTTGACCGTGTTGACCAGGTTCGGGATCAGGTCGGCCCGGCGCTGGTAGACGTTCTCCACGTTGCTCCACTGGCCGTCGACGCCTTCCTGCAGGCCGACCAGGGAGTTGTACTTGCCGACCAGGGCGAACGCCACCACGGCGATCAGGGCCAGCACGCCGATCAGGACCAGGATTCCACGCGACATTTCATCCTCCTCGAGGGCGGGTCATTCCACGATCGTCAGGGTGAATTGATCGTCGGGTTGCACCGATTCCGCAACCTCCATCCCCTCGACCACCCGGCCGAACACCGTGTAGCGGCCGTCCAGGTGGGGTTGCGGGGAGAGGCAGACGAAGAACTGGCTGCCGTCGGTGTCCTTCCCGGAGTGGGCGATGCCGACGGTCCCGCGCAGGAACGGCCGGCTGCTCCACTCGCTGCGCAGGGTGTAGCCGGGGCCCCCCCAGCCGGTGCCGTCGGGGTCGCCGCCCTGGATGACGAAGTCGGGCACGACCCGGTGGAAGACGCCGCCGGCGTAGAACCCCTCGCGCGCCAGCTGCACGATCGCCGCGCAGGTGCGCGGGGCGACGTCGGTCTCCAGCGCGATGGTGAACGAGCCGCGGGGCGTGCGGCAGAGCAGGCGGGGCGCCTTCGCGGGCAGCGCGGCCGCGGTCTGGCGCGGGTCGCGTACGGCGGCCGGCAGGGTCTCCAGCAGGCTGGCCTCGCTCGGGATCAGCACCGGGGCGGTCAGCAGCAGCGCGGCGGCGGCGGCGCGGGCCTCGCTGCGCACCTGCAGGCGGTCGTGATCGAAGCCCTGCTCCAGCAGCGCCACGGTGCGGGCGCGCAGGGTGTCGGGCACGGCGAAGCTCGTGTCCGCGGCGAAGGTGGTCAGCGCCTGCAGCACGCCGCGGCGGACGTCGTCGCCGGCCGGGCCCTCGGCCCGCGACCAGGCGCGCGCGAGCACCCCGAGGTTGCGCGCCGAGGCGTGGCCGCCCAGCAGGCCGCAGGCCGATGCCGCGGCGAAGGGGTCGCCACCGAGGGCGGCCCGGCGCAGGGCCGTCTCCACGGCCTCGCGGGCGCGGGCCTGCGCGGCGGGGGCGTGGCCTGCCTGCCGGAGGCGGACCAGCGCCGCCGGCAGGGCGTCCAGGGCGATCAGGCGCAGGCGGGGCGCCAGCGCGTCCAGCTCACCGCAGCGAGCGGCGACCTGGTCGGGGTCCAGCGCGTGGCGCAGCAGGCCGTCCCAGACCGCTTCCTGCACCAGAGGATGGGTGTCGGCGGCCAGGGCGGGCCAGAAGGGCAGGTCCTGGACGCCCGCGCCGCGCAGGGCGATGCAGGCCCGGGCGGCCGCCGCGCGCACGACCGGTTCGGTCACCGCGGGCGAGCAGCCGTGCTGCGCGACCTGCAGCAGGCGCAGCCGCCAGACCGGCAGCAGGCTGTCGCGGACGCGCGCCTCGAGCGGCAGGGTCGAGCCGGCCGCGATCTCGGCCATGGCCTCCAGCGCCGTGCGGGCCACGTGGGGGTCGGGGCTGCGCGCGCCTTCGCCGAGCTGCCCCACCAGCGGCTGGGCGTCGGCGCTGTCGCGCAGGGCGGCGGCGCCGAGGCGGCCGAGGCCGCGCAACCGGGCGACGTCGACGCGCGCGTGGTCGCGCCGGGTGAAGCGGCCCGGATCCTCGCCGCCGGCGACCAGGCCGGCGTAGGCGGCCAGGACGTTCCCCCGGTCGCCGAGGGCCGCCAGCGCGCGGCAGGCGTGCACCCGCACCTGGGCGTCGAGGTGGCGCGCGAAGGGCGCGACGTCGGCGACGAGGCCGGGCACCGGCACCCGCTCGGCGCAGCGCAGGACGCGCCACAGCACGTCGACCTCGGGGCGTTCCAGGCCGATGCGGACGGCGTCGGCCAGGTCCGTGGAGTCGGCGTCGGCGGCGCGGTCGCGCAGGGCGTTCCAGGCCAGGGCCGCCTCGTCGCGCGTGCCGTCGCGGGCGACGGCCATCAGGGCCGCGCCGTCGTTGTGCACGCGCGCCAGCGCGAACAGCACCGCGCGGCGCACCTCGAGGCCGTTGCCCTCCAGGGCCCGGATCAGGGGCTCGGCGGCCGACGCGTCGCCGACCAGGCCCAGCGCCTCGGCGGCCGCGACGCGGACGGTGGGGCTCGCGTCGGCCAGCCCGGCGATCAGCTCGGACAGGGCGCCGGTGCGGCCGATGCGGCCGGCGGCGCGCATCGCGGCCAGCCGGACGTGGGCGTCATCGTCGCGCAGGAACGCGGACAGGGAGTCGGCGTCGGCCAGGCGGCGGTCCTCCCAGCGCGACAGGGCGCGCTGCTTGGCGCCGCGGTCCGCCGGCGGGGAACAGCCGGCGACGGCCAGCGCGCCGGCCGCCGCGAGCAGCAGGATCGATGTCGGGACCCGTCGCATGCGGTGCCTCCGGTTCGAGTCGCCCCACCCTAACATCCCCCCGCGGCGGTGTCCACGCCGCGCGACCTTTGACCGCCGGGGTTCCCGTTGCTACACTGCACGCCCAGAGCATACGCCCCCGCACCGCGAATCCGGGAGATCTCTCCATGCGCACCGCCCTGCTCGGCGCCACCGGCCTGGTGGGCCGCACCATGCTGGCCCTGCTCGAGACCCGCGCCTGGGTCGACGAGCCGCCGTTGTTGCTGTCCGGCGCCCGTTCGGCGGGGACCGTGATGACGTTCCGGGGCCGGGCGGTGACCTGCACGGACGCCGCGGCGAGCGGCATCGCCGGCGTCGAGATGGCCCTGTTCAGCGCCGGGGGCGCCGCCAGCCGCGTCTACGCGCCGCGCTTCGCGCAGGCCGGGTCGTGGGTCATCGACAATTCCTCGGCCTGGCGAATGGACCCCGACGTGCCGCTGGTGGTGCCGGAGATCAACGCCGCGACCTTGCCGCGGCGCCCGGGCATCGTCGCCAACCCGAACTGCTCCACGATCCAGGTGGCCGCCGCGGTGGCGCCCCTGCAGCGGGCTTTCGGCCTGAAGGAGTGCCACGTCGTCACCCTGCAGTCGGCCTCCGGCGCGGGCGGCCGCGCCCGTCAGGCGCTGGCGGTCGAGCTGCAGGCCTGCCTGCCGGGCCTGCGCGAGGGGCACGCTTCGCCGGACCAGACCGGCACCGGCGCCTTCCCGCGCCGGCTCGCCCTGAACGTGCTGCCGGAGATCGGCGCCGCCCTGCCCGACGGCAGCTTCGACGAGGAGGCCAAGGTCGTGCGCGAGCTGCGCAAGATCCTCGGCCTGCCGCAGCTCGCGGTGACCTGCACGGCCACGCGCGTGCCGGTCTGGACCGGGCACGCGGCCGCGGTGCGCTGCGTCTGCGGGCGGGCCGCGCCGCGCGACGAGGCGATCGCCGCCCTGCGCGCCGCCCCCGGGCTGGTCGTGGCCGATGCGGCCCACGGCTACGCCACGCCGCTGGAGGCCGACGGCGCGGACCCGGTCTACGTCGGGCGCGTGCGCGGGGAACAGGGCCGCCCCGACGTGGTCCTGCTGTGGGTCGTGGCCGACAACGTGCGCAAGGGCGCGGCCCTGAACGCCGTGCAGATCGCCGACCTGCTGGCCGCGCGTCCTCGGAGCGTTTGAGTTGGGCCGCACCGCGCGCATCGACCTGGCCTACGACGGCACGGACTTCCACGGCTGGCAGTGGCAGCTCGGCCTGCGCACCGTCCAGGGCGAGCTGGCCCTGATGCTGGAGCGCCTGCTCGGCCGGCCCTGCCTGCCGCCGGGCGCCGGCCGCACCGACGCCGGGGTCCACGCCCTGCGGCAGACCGCGCACGCCCGGGGCCTGAACGCCGACGAGGTGGCGCGCCTGGCGCGCGTGCTGCCCCGCTTCGCGCCGCGCGACCTGCAGGTGCTGGACGTGCGCGAGGTGAGCCCCGCGTTCCACGCGCGCTACTCGGCGCGCTGGCGCCGCTACGAGTACCGCCTCGACCTGGGGGGCGACCTGTTCCGGCGGCGCTTCGCCTGGTGCCCGGGCGAGCCGCTGGACCGCGACGCCATGGACGCCGCCTGCCTCCTGTTCCGCGGCCGGCGCGACTGCAGCAGCCTGTGCAAGACGGCGTCGCTGAACCCGACCAACGACTGCGACGTGACCGATTGCCGCTTGGAGTGGGCCGAGGGCTCGGCTATCCTGCACGTCCGGGCCGACCGCTTCCTGCACCACATGGTGCGCACGATGACCGGCGTGCTGGTGGACGTGGGCGCCGGAAGGCGGCGGCCCGACGAGGTGACGTCGATCCTGGAGGCCCGCGACCGGCGCGTCGCCGGCGGGATGGCCCCGGCCTGCGGCCTGTACCTGGCCGACGTCGGCTACCCGCCCGAACTCGATGACCCCGCACACGCCGGCCCCGCCGGCGCCACCGCGACCCCGGAGGCGACCCCATGAAGTTCTTCATCGACACCGCCGACCTCGACGAGATCCGCGACGCCCTGTCGATGGGCGTGCTGGACGGCGTCACGACCAACCCCAGCCTGATGGCCCGCGCCGGCCGCAAGGACACCGACAAGCTGCTGAAGGAGATCTGCGACCTGGTCGAGGGGCCGGTCTCGGGCGAGGTCGTCGCGCTCGACGCCGCGGGGATGATCAAGGAGGGCAAGCGCCTGTCCGGGCTCAGCGAGCACCTCGTGGTGAAGATCCCGTTGACCATCGACGGCCTGAAGGCGACCCGCGCCCTGTCCGACGAGGGCATCCCCGTCAACCTGACGCTGTGCTTCACGGTCAGCCAGGCGCTGCTGGCCGCCAAGGCGGGCGCCGCCTACGTGTCGCCCTTCGTCGGCCGGCTGGACGACATCAGCCAGGACGGCATGGGCCTGATCGAGGACATCGTCGAGGTCTACGAGAAGTACGAGATCGGCACCGAGATCATCGTGGCCAGCGTGCGCCACCCCGACCACGTGGTGCGGGCCGCCCTGCTGGGCGCCGACATCGCCACGATCCCCCACAAGGTCATCAAGCAGCTCGTCCAGCACCCGCTGACCGACCAGGGGATCGCCGCCTTCATGAAGGACTGGAACAAGCTGCAGGGCTGACGCGTTGAAAACGGGAACGCGCGCCGCGGCGCGTCCCGGAGGTGAATCGTGCGCAAGGCGCCCGTCTGGACCGGCATCGTCATCGGCCTGCTGTTCGGCCTGCTGCTGGGCTCGGCCTTCCTGCTGGGCCGCCGCACCGTCGCGCCCGCGACGGTCGTCGACGGCCGCGACACGGTCGTGGTGCGCGAGGTCCCGGTCGGGTCGCCGGCCGCGATCGAGCAGGGGCGGCGCAACGCCATCGTCACGGCCACCGAGCGGGTCGCGCCCGCGGTGGTCAGCATCAACGCCATCCAGCACCGGACCGTCACGCGCACCCTGGCCCCGCGCGGCTGGGAGTACTTCGAGCGCTTCTACCCCGGCATGTTCCCGCAGCGCGCCTTCCGCCAGGACGTCTCGAACCTGGGCTCGGGCGTCATCGTCTCGCGGCAGGGCCACATCCTGACCAACGTCCACGTGGTCGAGAACGCGGACGAGCTGCTGGTGTCGCTCCACGACGGCCGGCAGTACACGGCCCAGGTCCTGGAGATGGTCCCAACCTGGGACCTGGCGCTGCTGCAGATCGCCGGCGAGACGCCGGCGGACCTGCCGACGGCGGTCATGGCCGCCGAGGACACGCGCCTGTACATCGGGGAGTGGGCCATCGCCATCGGCTCGCCCTTCGGCTACCTGCTGGCCGACACGCAGCCGACGGTGACCGTCGGGGTGGTCAGCGCCGTCAACCGCGACATCAAGCGCACCGGCTCGGACCAGCAGATCTTCCTGGGCATGATCCAGACCGACGCCGCCATCAACCCGGGCAACAGCGGCGGCCCGCTGGTCAACAGCAGCGGCGAGGTCGTCGGCATCAACACCTTCATCTTCACCGAGAGCGGCGGCAGCATCGGCCTGGGCTTCGCCGTGCCCGTCGACCGCGCCCGCTGGATCCTGCGCGAGGTGGACCAGTACGGCTACTTCCGCCGCGCCTACGTCGGCTTCGGCATCCTGCCGGTCAACGACGCCATCGCCAAGGCGCTGGGCATGGACGAGGCCCGCGGCTTCGTCGTGCGCGACGTGACGACGGGCTCGCCGGCGGCCAAGGCGGGCCTGGTCCCCTACGACGTGCTGCTGACGATCAACGGCATCGAACTGGCCGACGTCGACACCTTCAACCGGCTGGTCTACGAGGCCAAGGTCGGCACCCGGCTGGAGTTCACGGCCATCCGCGACGGGCGGCGCTTTTCCGGGACGATCGTCCTGGAGGAGGACCCGCAGCGGCGGCGGAACGCGGCCTCCTGACCGGCCGGAAACACGCTTTCCTTCCCCCAAACGATCGGTTATGTTGCGCGGGTCCGGACCCGACTGCCCGTTCGTCCCCCGTCGACGTCACGACGGAGAGGGCTGCAAGATGTTGATATTGTGTAAGTTGTCTTCTCTCGAACCCCGGGATCGAGGTGCGGCGTGATTCCCCGTTACGAAACCCCGGCCATGCGCGCCATCTGGTCGAACCGCCGCAAGCTGGAGATCTGGCAGGAGGTCGAAGTCGTCGTCTGCGAGGTCCGCGCCGACCGCGGCGAGATCCCCCCCGAGGCGGCCCGGCTCATCCGCGAGCGGGCCGCTTTCGACGAGGCGCGGGTCCTGGAGATCGAGGAGACCGTCCAGCACGACGTCATCGCCTTCCTGACGAACCTCGGCGAGCACATCGGGCCCGAGGCGCGCCACGTCCACGAGGGCATGACCAGCTCGGACCTCGTGGACACGGCCTTCGCCGTGCAGCTCCACGAGTCGGGCCTGGTGCTGCGGGCGGCCCTGGTCGCGCTGATGGCGACGGTCAAGGCCCGCGCCCTGGAGCACCAGGACACCGTCATGGTCGGGCGCAGCCACGGCATCCACGCCGAGCCCACCACCTTCGGCCTGAAGCTGCTGGTCTACTGGTCGGCCCTGCGGCGCTCGCTGCGGCGGCTGGACGCGGCCATCGAGGAGGTCACCGTCGGGCAGATCTCCGGCGCGGTGGGGACCATGGCGCACCTCGACCCCGAGGTCGAGGCCGAGACCATGCGGCGCCTGGGACTGGCGGTCGCCCCGGTGGCGACGCAGGTGCTGCAGCGCGACCGCCACGCGGCCTTCCTGAACGCGTTGGCCCTGGCCGGCGCGACGTTGGAGCAGATGGCGGTCGAGGTCCGCAACCTGCAGCGCACCGACGTCCACGAGGTCGAGGAGCCGTTCGGCGCGGGCCAGAAGGGCTCCTCGGCGATGCCCCACAAGAAGAACCCCATCGTCAGCGAGCGGATCACCGGGATGGCCCGCCTGCTGCGCGGCTACGCCCACACCGCGCTGGAAAACGTCGCGCTCTGGCACGAGCGCGACATCAGCCACAGCAGCGTCGAGCGGATCATCTTCCCCGACGCCTGCCACGTCCTGCACTACATGCTGCAGAAGATGACCTGGCTGATCGGCGGGCTGGTCGTGTTCCCGGAGCGCATGCTCGAGAACATGGACCGCGCCCGGGGCATGGTCTACAGCCAGACGGTGCTGCTGGCGCTGGTGCGCGCCGGCGTCCCGCGCGAGGACGCCTACGCCGCGGTGCAGCGCTGCGCGATGCGCGTGTGGGACGAGGGGGCCGATTTCCGCGAGGCCCTGCGGCGCGACCCCGCCGTCGCGTCCCGGCTCCCGGCGGACGAGCTCGACCGCTGCTTCGACCCGGCCTGGCACCGCCGCCACGTCGGGCAGCTCTTCGCGAGGACCCTGGCTCAGGAATAGGGACGACAGGAGCAGGCATGACCCGCGACCCCTCCTTCGACACCGTCGCCGTCGCCGCCCTCGACGACGCGGCGCTGGTGCGGGCGCTGCGCGCCCACGCCCTGACCCTCGACGCCGCCGAGGCCCGCCGCGTCCGGGAGCTGCTCGGACGCGACCCCACGCTCACCGAACTGACCCTGTTCGACACCATGTGGAGCGAGCACTGCTCCTACAAGAGCAGCCGGCCCACGCTCAAGGAGTTCCTGCCGACCACCGGCAGCAACGTCATCGTGGGGCCGGTCGAGGACGCGGGCATCGTGGACTTCGGCACCGTCGACGGCGTGCGCTGGGGCGTGATCATCGCCCACGAGAGCCACAACCATCCCAGCCAGGTCATGCCCGTCGAGGGGGCGGCCACCGGCATCGGCGGCATCGTGCGCGACGTCTACTGCATGGGCGGCGAGGTGATCGGCGTGCTGGACCCGTTGCGCTTCGGCTGGCCGCTGGGGGAGGGCGGGGCGCACCGGCTGGACATCGCGCGCGAGGTGGTCACCGGCATCTGGGAGTACGGCAACGCCCTGGGCGTGCCGAACCTGGGCGGCGACGTCTACTTCCACCCCTCCTTCGACGACAACTGCCTGGTGAACGTGGTGGCCCTGGGCCTGGTGCCGGCCGACCACATCACGCACTCCGCGGTGCCGGCGCAGGCCCGCGCGGAGCCCTACGACCTGATCCTGGTCGGCAAGCCCACCGACTGGAGCGGCATGGGCGGCGCCGCCTTCGCCTCGGCGACCCTGGACGCCGGCGCGGCGATGGAGAACAAGGGCTCGGTGCAGGTCCCCGACCCGTTCCTCAAGCGCGTGCTGACCGTCGCCAACCGCGAGGTGCTGCGCCTGGCGCGCGAGCGCGGGATCGTCGTCGGCTTCAAGGACCTCGGCGCGGGCGGCGTCAGCTGCGTCACCAGCGAGCTGGCCGACGCCGGCGGTTTCGGCTGCGACGTCGACCTGGCCCTGGTGCACGTCGCCGGGGACGACGTGCCCGCGCGCGTGATCGCCTGCTCGGAGACGCAGGAGCGCTACGGCCTGGCGGTGCCGGCCCGCTTCACGGCCGAGGTGCTGAAGGTCTACAACGAGGACTTCGCCCTGCCCGACCTCTACGAGGGGGCGTGCGCCCGGCGCATCGGCAGGGCCACCGACGACGGGATCTACCGGCTGCGCCTCGGCGACCGCGTGCTCTGCGAGGCGCCGATCGCGACGGTCACCTGCGGCATCGCCTACGCCCGCGCCGAGGCCCCGCCGCCGCCGCCCGCGCCCGCGCCCGCGCGCGCGGCCGAGGCGCCCGACGCGCTGATCGCCGCGGAGTGGGTGCGCCTGGTGGGCCACCTCAACGCGGCCTCGCGCGAGCACCTCTACCGGCACTACGACCCGGAGGTGCGCGGCTGCACGGTGCTGCGCCCCGGCGAAGCCGACGCGGGCGTGGTGGCCCCGGTGCCGGGCAGCGTCCTGGGCGTGGCCGTCAGCGTCGACGGCAACCCCCTGGTCGGCCTGCGCGACCCCTACCAGGCCGGCCTGCGCGCCGTGGTCGAGGCGGCGCGCAACGTGGCCTGCGTCGGCGGCCGGCCCGCCGCGGTGACCGACTGCCTGAACTTCGGCAATCCCGAGGACCCCGAGGTGTTCCGCCAGTTCCGCGAGGCGGTGCGCGGCGTGGGCGACGCCTGCCGCGGCGTCACGCTGCACGCGCGCGGCGGGGAGCCGCTGCCGGTGGTCTCGGGCAACGTGTCGCTCTACAACCAGAGCGCCGCTGGCCGCACCGTGGCCCCGTCGCCGATCATCGCCTGCGTGGGCAACGTGGCCGACGTGACGCTCTGCCGCAGCCAGCGGCTGAAAGCCGCCGGCGACCGGCTCTACCTCGTGGGCCTGCCCGACGGCGCCTCCGGCGCGACGCTGGCCGCCGAGGCGGGTCTCGTCTTCGGCCGCGACGTGCTGGCGCCGACGGACCTCGACGCCGCCCGGCGCGAGATCGCGGCGGTCTGCGACCTGGCCGAAGCCGGCCTGCTGCAGGCCGCGCACGATGTCAGCGACGGCGGCCTGGCCGTCTGCCTGGCCGAGATGGCGCTGGGACCGCGGGGCCGCGAACCGCTCGGCGCCGTCGTCGCCTTGCCGGAGGCCTGCCGCGGCCTGACCCTGCGGGAGTTCCTGTTCGGGGAGCGCGGCGGCTTCGTGGTGGAAGTCGCCGGACCCGACGCGGCGCGGGCCGAGCAGGTGCTCGCGAAGGCGGGAGCGGTCTGGGCCTGCCTGGGCGAGGTCGTCGACAGCGAGGCGCTCACGGTCCGCGACGCCGCCGGCCGCGAGGTCGTCGTCGAGCTCGACGAGCTGGAGCTGAGCTGGCGCGAGGGCCTGACCCGCGTGCTGGCCGCGCGCGGCCTGCCCGATCCGGCCGACCGGGTCGAGCCGCCGGTGGTCGTCGACGAGCCGGCCGCGCCGGTGGCCTTCGTCGCCGGCGCGCGGCCCCGCGTCGCGGTGCTGCAACTGCCCGGCATGAACTGCGAGGACGAATCCGCGCGGGCCCTGACGGCCGCCGGGGCGCGGGCCGAGATCTTCCGCTGGACGCGCCCGGCCGCCGAGCTGGCGGATTTCGACGGCTACCTGGTCCCGGGCGGCTTCTCCTACCAGGACCGCGTGCGCGCGGGCGCGGTGGCGGCCAAGGACCCGCTGCTGGAGGCCCTGCTGGCGGCCGACGCCGCCGGCAAGCCGATCCTGGGCATCTGCAACGGCTGCCAGGTGCTGGTCGAGGCGGGGCTGGTGCCCGGCCTCGCGCGCGGCCGCGTCGAGGTGGCCCTGGCCCCGAACCGCATCCCCGGCCGGCGCGGCTACTTCTCCCGCTGGGTCGTGCTCGAGGCGGTCGCCGGCAGCCGCTGCCGCTTCCTCGAGGGTCTGCCGCGCACCCTGCCGGTGCCGATCGCCCACGCGGAGGGGCGCTTCACGCACGAGGACCCGGCGTTCTTCGCCCGTCTGCGGGACGAGGGCTTGCTGGCCTACCGCTACGCCGCGGCATCGCCGCAGGGGGAAGGCCCGGGCAACCCCAACGGGTCCCTGCTGGCCACCGCCGCGATGACCAACCCCGCGGGCAACGTCCTGGCGATAATGCCGCACCCCGAGCGTGCGGCCTGGCTGTTCCAGGTGCCCGAGGACCTCGACCACCCCTGGGGCCGGCGGCGGCGGGAGCTGATCGGGGAGCACGGCGCCCTGCTGGGGGCCGGACCGGGGCTGGCGGTCCTGCGGCGACTGGTGGAACTCTGCTGATTCCAGAAGGTTGACGGGACCGGCCCCCGGAGACGGTCCTTGCCTTAGGAGAGGCGAAGGATGATCATTCAACGTACCTTGATGACCTGCCACAAGGGCGTGGACCTGCACGCGGCCACGGCCGAGCGCGTCATGCGTCGTCGCCTGGACGGCGGCGAGCACCTCGTGGGTCTGGCGCGGGCCGAGATCCACACCTTCTGGCAGAGCGACGGCGCGCCCGCGCCCGAATCGGTGGCGAGGTTGCTGACGGTGGGGCGGTTCTTCAACCCCAACAAGCACCACTTCGCCCATTTCGTGCTGCGCGGCGCCGGAGAGTCCTGGACGGCGATCCCCGCGCGCGGTGACCCCTTGCCCGCAGGCTGGCCTGGGGAAGTCGAGGCCACGGACCTGCCGGCCGGCGACGACGAGGTGCTCGACCGCCTGCTCGGCGGCGCGATCCCGGCCGGCGCGCAGGCAGGCGGGGCCTCGGTGGTCGACGTCTGCGCCTTCCCGCTCGGGGAGACGTCGGCGGTGCTTTCCGGCGTGATGTGGCGCCTGGCGCTGGCGCCGGGGACCGTGGAGTCGGCGGCCGTGGCCGGGCGTCTGGTCGAGGCGAGGAGTGCGCGGGAGGGCCTGCTGGTCAATCCGCACATGCAGGGCTGGCTGACATCGCCGGCGCGGTGGCGCCGCGCCTGAGCCCGAACCGGGACGGGAGACGACATGGGTGCGGAAGGGCGCCACTGGCGCGAGGAGTGCGGGGTCGTCGGCGTGGCCGGTTGCGCCGGCGCCGGCGAGCTGTCGGCGCTCGCGCTGCACGCCCTGCAGCACCGCGGCCAGGAGAGCGCGGGCGTCTCCACGTCGGACGGCCACACCGTCCGCACGCACCGCGCCATGGGCCTGGTCGCCGACGTCTTCACCGAAGCCGTCGTGAAGTCCCTCGACGGCACCTTCAGCATCGGGCACGTCCGCTATTCCACCACCGGGTCGTCGCAGCTGGAGAACGCACAGCCGCTGCAGGTCACCTGCCACCGCGGCACGGTGGCCGTGGCCCACAACGGCAACCTGGTCAACGCCCACCTCCTGCGCCGCGAGATGGAGCGGGACGGGTCGATCTTCTCGACCACCAGCGACACCGAGGTCATCCTGCACCTGATCGCCCGCAGCCGCGCGGCGTCCTTCGAGGACGCGGTGGCCGAGGCGGTCGGCAAGGTCAAGGGCGCGTACTGCCTGCTGGTGCTCTGCCGCGACAAGCTGATCGCCGCGCGGGACCCGCGCGGGTTCCGGCCGCTCTGCCTGGGGCGGTACCGGGACAGCTACGTCATCGCCTCGGAGAGCTGCGCCTTCGACATCATCGGCGGCACCTACCTGCGGGACGTCGAGCCCGGCGAGATGGTCGTCCTGGACGGGAACGGCCTGACGAGCCGGCGGCTGGCGCCGCGGGGCGAGATCACCCAGTGCGTCTTCGAACACATCTACTTCTCGCGTCCGGACAGCACGATCTTCGGCGTCAGCGTCGACGAGACCCGCCGCCGCTGCGGCGAGATCCTGGGGCAGGAGAGCCCCGCCGACGCCGATTTCGTCTGCGCCGTCCCGGATTCCAGCAACACGGCGGCCCTCGGCTATGCCCGCCAGACCGGCCTGCCGTACGAGCTGGCGCTCATCCGCAACCACTACGTCGGGCGCACCTTCATCTCGCCGGCCCAGAAGGTCCGGGACATGTCCGTGCGCATCAAGTTCAATCCCGTCCGCAGATTGATCGAAGGGAAACGCGTCGTCGTGATCGACGACAGCATCGTCCGCGGCACGACCATGCGGAAGCTCGTGAAGCTCATCCGCGCCGCGGGGGCGGCCGAGGTGCACCTGCGCATCGCCTCGCCGCCGGTGACGCATCCCTGTTACTACGGCATCGACACGCCCGTGCGCAAGGAGCTCATCGGGAGCAGCCACACGGTGGACGAGATCGCCACCTACCTGCGTGTCGATTCCCTGGCCTATCTCTCGCTCGAAGGCCTGCTGCGGGCCACCGGGAACCCGTCGGCGCACTGCGCCGCCTGCTTCACCGGGAACTACCCCGTGCCCTTCGAGAACGAGCTGAGCAAGGAGATCCTGGACCGCGGCGCCGCCACCCCGGAAGTGGGCTCTCCGGGGGCGCGTTGACGCCCGGTCCCGATCGGAAACGAGGCTCCGTGTCCGGAAACGCCCAGGGCGGTCGCCACCGCCCGGACCCGGCGTACGACGATCCGCAGCGGCTGCGCGCCGCGTTGCGGCGGCGCGTGCTGCCCCTGGTCTCCCGCCCGGGGCGCTACCTGGGCGGGGAGTTGGGCGCGTCGCACAAGGACTGGGACCCCGCCCGCGCCAACTTCCTGCTCTCCTATCCCGACGCCTACGAGCTGGGCATCTCCAACAACGGCCTGCGCATCCTCTACGCCGCGGTCAACGCGCGCGACGACGCCTACGCCGACCTCGCGTTCGCGCCCTGGCCCGACCTCGAGGCACAGCTGCGCGAGGGGCTGCTGCCCCTGTTCGCGCTGGAGTCGGGGCGGCCGGCGCGCGCGTTCGACGTGATCGGCTTCTCGCTGGGCTACGAGCTGTGCCTGACCAACCTGCTGACGATGCTCGACCTGGCGGGCGTGCCGCTGCGCGCGGCCGACCGCGCCGACGGCGACCCGCTGGTCCTCGTCGGCGGGCACTGCGCCGCGAACCCGACGGTGCTGGGCCCCTTCGCCGACGTCGTGTGCGTGGGCGACGGGGAGGAGGCGCTGCTGGAGATCGCCGACGCCGTCCGCGACGGCAAGCGGGCCGGCGAGGACCGCGCCGCGCTGCTGGCCCGGGTCCGCGCCGTACCCGGCCTGTGGTGGCCGGGCAAGCCGGGCCGCACCGAGGCGCGCGTCGTGCGCGACCTGAACGCGTTCCCGCCGCCGGCCACCCTGGTGCCGGTGATCGAGGCGGTCCACGACCGCCTGTCGCTGGAGGTCATGCGGGGCTGCGTGCGGGGCTGCCGCTTCTGCCAGGCGGGGATGATCACCCGCCCGGTGCGCGAGCGCGACGTGGCCCAGGTCGTCGAACGCGCCGTCGCCGGCGCGCGCGACCTCGGCTGGGAAGAGGTGTCGCTGCTGTCCCTCTCGACCTGCGACTACACGGGACTGGGCGCGGCGATGGCGGGCATCCTGGAGGGGATCGGCGACGCGCGCACCTCGCTGGAGCTGCCCAGCCTGCGCGTCGACGCCCTGGACGAGGGCCTCTACGGCCTGGTCCAGCGGGAGCGGCCGTCGTCCTTCACCTTCGCGCCCGAGGCGGGCAGCCAGCGCCTGCGCGACGTGGTCAACAAGAACGTCACCGAGCAGGACGTCATGACCAGCGTGCGGCGCGCCTTCGCCGCCGGCGCCAAGAAGATCAAGCTCTACTTCATGACGGGCCTGCCCACCGAGACCGACGAGGACCTGCTGG
Organism: Gemmatimonas sp.; assembly: GCA_013824755.1. GTDB lineage: Bacteria > Krumholzibacteriota > Krumholzibacteriia > LZORAL124-64-63 > LZORAL124-64-63 > PNOJ01. Next base: position 9,156 of record PNOJ01000036.1, on the reverse strand, counting down.
CCGCGGTGGACCTCGTGGAGAAGGTCGTGGCCGCGGCCCCGCGCGGCGGGGCGCAGGTCACCGCCTCGTTCTCGCCCTTCGCGCCGAAGGCGCACACGCCCTTCCAGTGGGCCGGCCAGGTGTCGCGGCGCGAGATGGGCCGGCGCAACGAGCTGCTGTCGAGCCGCCTGCGCGGCAGCCGCATCAAGCTGAGCCTGCGCGACCCCGACGTGTCCTGGCTGGAGGGCGTGCTCGGCCTCGGCGACGCCGCCGTGGCCGACGTCGTGGAGCGGGCCTGGCGCCTGGGCGCCCGCTTCGACGGCTGGGACGAGATGTTCCACGCCGGGCGGTGGGAGCAGGCCTTCGCCGAGGCGGGCGTCGATCCGGACCTCTACGTCGCGCCGCGCGACCCGGACGCGCCGCTGCCCTGGGACGGCGTCTTCGCCCAGGTGGACCGCGATTTCCTGCGACGCGAGTGGGTGTCGGCGCAGGCCGGCGCCACGGTGGCGGACTGCCGCCTCGAGGGCGGCTGCGAGCGTTGCGAGGCCTGCGGCCCCGGCCTGGTCCACGTGTTCGCCGAGCAGCCCGATGGGTCGCGCGCGACGCGGGGGCAGGTCGCGATCGCGGCCGCACCGCCGTTCGATGCGGTCGCGCCCCCGGCGGACGCCGGGACGGAGGCCCCCGTCGGCATCGTCCTGCCGTTCGATCCCCGCAACGCCGATGCGGCGGACCCGCGCCGCGAGCGCCCCCAGTGGCGCAAGTGGCGAGAGCGGGCGAGCGAGAAGTGCTGGTTCCGGGCGAGCTACGCCAAGGACGGCGACGCCGTCTGGCTGGGCCACCTCGACTTCCAGCGCCTGATCCAGATGGCCCTGCGCCGCTCCGCCCTGCCGGTGGCGTACAGCCAGGGCTTCCACCCCCACCTGCTGATCAAGTTCGGCCCGCCCCTGCCGGTGGGCGTGGCCGGCGACGACGAGCTGCTGGACCTCGCCCTGCTGCACGACGTGCACGACTGGGTGCCGAGGTTGAACCGGCAGCTGCCCCCGACGATCCGACTGCTGGCGGCCGAGCCCATGGGGCCGGTCGTGCCGGAGTCGATCGAGCAGGGTGTCGATCGCAGCGACTACCGGGCTCTGCTGCCCCCGCCGGCCGACGGCGGGCCTTCCGTGGCGACCGTGCGCCGGCTGGCCGGGGAATTCCTGGCCGCGTCGAGCCGCACCGTCGTGCGCCAGCGTCCCAAGGGGGACGTGACGGTGGACGTGCGCCCGCTGCTGTGCGAGGACCGTCTCGCGGTGGCGGAGGCACCCGGCCCCGACGGCGGGGCCGACCTGACCTTTTCCCTGCAGCGCCTCCCGGCCCAGCCCGGGCTGCCTGCCCATGATTTCCTCGCGGCCCTCTGCGGCGACGCGCTCCCGGAACCCCGACACGCCGAGTTGCGGCGCACGGCCCTGCTGATGCGCCGGCCGGACGGGACCTGGGCTTCGCCGCTCGACGGGGTCCGCGAACACAACCAGCGGTTATGGCTGCAGCGTCATCTGACGGCCTGAACCGCCCACAGATTGGAACCATAGACATGCGCAAGGACATCATCATCAACGCGAATCCCCACGAGATCCGCATCGGCATCCGCGAGGACGGCGAACTGGTCGAGCTGCTCATCGAGCGCGCCGACAGCAAGCGGATCGTCGGCAACCTCTACCGCGGCGTCGTCACCTCGGTGAAGCCGGGCCTGCAGGCGGCCTTCGTCGACATCGGGCTGGAGCGGGCGGGCTTCCTGCACGCCTCGGACCTGGTGCACGAGGACCCCGAGTCGGTCGAGGCGGTCGACGGGCCGCTGCCCGCCGGCGGCGGCCGCAGCGGGCGCAACGCCCAGGTCCCCGACATCGGCGACATGCTGAAGGTCGGCGACAAGATCCTGGTCCAGGTCACCAAGGAGCCCATCAGCAGCAAGGGGCCGCGCCTGACCGCCGACATCAGCCTGCCGGGCCGCTTCCTGGTCTACATGCCCAAGGGCCACCACGTGGGCGTCTCGCGCAAGATCGAGGACCGCCGCGAGCGCGTGCGCCTCAAGCGCATCCTGCAGGAGGCCCGCCCCGACGCCGGCGCCTTCATCGTGCGCACCGCGGCCGAGGAGGCCGAGGAGAAGGCCATCCGCGCCGACGTCAAGTACCTGTCGGACCTGTGGCTGACCGTCGAGGCCGCCGATCGCGAGGTCCAGGCGCCCGCCCTGGTCCACGAGGACGTGGGCATGGTCGTGGGCCTGATCCGCGACATCTTCAAGGACGACGTCGACATGCTCGTCATCGACGACAAGGACGACTACAAGCGCCTGCAGAAGTACGTGCAGATCTTCGCCCCCGAGATCAAGGACCGCGTCCGCCTGCACCGCGACGCGTCGGCCATCTTCGACCACTACGACATCGAGCAGGAGATCCGCAAGAGCACCGAGCCCAAGGTCTGGATGAAGAAGGGCGGCTACATCGTCATCGAACAGACCGAGGCGCTGGTCTCGATCGACGTGAACACCGGCCGCTTCGTCGGCCGCCACAACCAGGAAGACACCATCGTCGAGACCAACCTGCTGGCCGCCCGCGAGGTGGCCCGCCAGCTGCGCCTGCGCGACATCGGCGGCATCATCGTGGTCGACTTCATCGACATGGAGTCCGAGGGGAACAAGAAGCGCGTGCTGAACGAGCTGCGCAACGCCCTGAAGAACGACCGTGCGCGCACCAAGGTCTTCCCGGTCAGCAACCTGGGCCTGGCCGAGATGAGCCGCCAGCGCGTCCGCCCCTCGCTGGTCTCGTTCCTCAGCAACGACTGCCCCTACTGCCACGGCGCGGGCAAGGTGCTCAGCCTCGAGACGCTGGCCAACCGCATCGAGCGCGAGGTGCACCGCGTCCACCACAAGACCGGCGAGAAGCAGCTGCAGATCGTGGCCAACCCCATGCTGGCCCTCTACCTGAGCACCGAGCGCTCCGAGCAGCTCGACGACCTCTGCAGCGAGCACGGCATGATCATCGACGTCACCGACGACCCCGGCCTGCACCGCGAGAACTACCAGGTGCTGTCCCTGAAGTCGGACCGCGACCTGATCCAGGAGGCCGAGAAGCGCTTCCTGCCGCGCGGGCGCGGCAACCGGGGCCACGCGGTCGGCCAGCCGACGGGGGCGGGGAGGGAGCGGTACGACCGCGGGGAGCGCGGCGCCCGTCCGGATCGCGCCGAACGTACCGAGCGCACCGGGCGCACCGAGCGATTCGACCGTGACGACCTTCAGGACCGCGACGACCAGCCGGAACGTATCGACCGGCCCGTGCGGCCCGAACCCGAAGCGCGCGACGACCGGAGCGAGTCCCCGCGCGACCGCGACGCCGGACCGCGCCGGCGCCTCGCCGGGCCGCCCCGCGCGCGGCCCGAATACCGACGGCCGCGGACCGTCGAGAGCGCCGAGAACCGCGATGCCGGCGAGGCGCGCGACAGCGCGCCGGTCGACGATGGCGCGGAAACCGTGTCCCGGCCCCGCCGGCGCGGCCGCCGCGGCGGGCGGCGCCGTTCGACGCGGGGCGCCGGCGATGTCGGGTCCGGCGGCGAGGCCGGTTCCTTCGGCGGCGGCGCCGGCGAGGGCGGCGGCGCGGACTAGACGCGGGACATCGACGTGGAGAAGATCAGCGGGGCGGCGTCGGCGCGACGTCGCCCCGCAACTGCAGGCGGGCCTGTCTCAGGAAGTTGTCGGCGAGGGTCGCGTTCCGGGCGCGCCCCGGTCCCGGGCGCAGCGCCAGCAGGCGGCGGGCGGCTCCCTTCAGCCCGTATTCCAGGCCCATCGCCGCGCGGAACAGCGGCACCCGCCCGGCGCCGTGGTGCTTCGCCACGAACAGGCGGTAGGAATGCTGGAACTGGGCCAGCGCGAAGTCGCCGGTGCGGGCGGCGGCGCGGCCCTCCAGGTGGACGACTTCGGCGCCGGCGTAGTGGTAGACGTCCCAACCCAGCCGCGCGGCGCGGGCGCACCAGTCGGTCTCCTCGAAGTACAGGAAGAACCGCTCGTCGAGCGGGCCCACCTCGCGCAGCGCCTCCGCCGAGATCATCATGCAGGCGCCGGCGACGTAGCCGACCTTGCGCGTCCGGTCGCCGCGGTCGGGGATCCGGGCGAAGGTGGCCCGCCTCAGGCAGGGCGGCCAGCGGCGCCGGTGGGGTCCCAGCAGTTCCAGCAGGTGGTAGCGCAGGGCCGGCAGGTTGCCGTAGGTGATCGTGAATCCGCCGTCGGCGTCGGTCAGCGTGGGGCCGACCGCGGCCGCCCGCGGCGTCGCGGCGAGGAAGGCGTGCAGCGCCGCGAGCGATCCGGGGCGGCAGACCGTGTCCGGGTTCAGCAGCAGGACCGCCGTGCCCTCCAGCCGCCGCAGCACCAGGTTGTTGGCGGCCGCGAAACCCAGGTTGCTCCCCGCGTCCACGAGCTCCACCCAGGGGAACTCGCGGCGGACGAACTCGGCCGAGCCGTCCGACGACCCGTTGTCCACGACGCAGGTCTGCGCGGGCAGGCCGGCCAGGGCGGCCTCCAGGGAAGCCAGGCACGGGCCGAGCAGGTCGCGCGTGTTCCAGTTGACGATGATGATCGACAGCGCCGGCGTCATGCCCCGCCTCCGATCCGACCGAGATCGCGCTCGCCCATGGGATCTTTCACCTCGGCTTGACGGCGCGGGCGATCAGGAACAGCCCGGGCCGGTCCGGCGGGCAGGCCGCCTCTTCCCGGAAGAAGCGCCGCGTCAACCCGGCCGTGCGCAGCCGGCCGAAGTTGAAGCCCCGCTCGATCCCGCGCCGGAACAGCGCCACGGCGAAGTCGCTCCTGAAGACGGGCTCCACGACGACGTCCCGGAACCCGATGGACTGCAGGAGGTCCCGCAGCTCGTCGCGGCGGTAGTAGTGCTGCACGGCGTGCTCGCGCCGGTGCCGCTCGACGAGGGCGGCGTCGGCGATCGCCTCGAGCGAGTCCACCGAGAAGATCATCTCGCCGCCTGGCTTGAGGATGCGGAAGGCGTGCCGCAGGACTTCCACGTGGTTCGGGATGTGCTCGATCACGCAGATGCTGAAGACGCGGTCGAAGCTGCCGTCCGCGAACCCCGCCCGCTCGAGGGGGACGTCGAGGAAGTCCGCCCTGACGTTCCCCGGCAGGTGGCGCGCGAACCAGCGCGCCCGCGCGACGAAGCCGGGATCGACGTCCAGGCCCGTGACGTGCCCGCAGCGCCGACCCAGCAGCAGGGTGTGGTTGCCGATGCCGCAGCCGATGTCCAGGACCCGCTCGTCGCCCCGCCAGGCGAGGCCGCGCGTGAGCTCGGCGAACTCGTAGATCTTGAACGGGCTGTAGGTGAAGTAGATGTGCGGGTAGAGGCGCAGCTTCAGCAGCAGCAGCCACAGCAGGTTCTTCACGCGGCACCTCGACGTTCGGCGGTGGTCGTCAGTTCTTGCGGCTGGCCCGGCGCAGCGTCTCGCGCTCCTGCTCGGTGAGGCTGGCCAGGCCCTCGCGGGAGATCTTCTCCAGCAGGCGGTCGACCTCCTCGCGGGGCCCGGGTCCGGCGGCGTCGCCTGACGCCGCCGGCGGCGCGTCGTCCAGGACGTGGAAGCGGCCGCGGGCCCGGTTGCGGCGGCGCGCCCGGGTGAGCCGGCGCCAGAGCCCGTCGCCGACCTTCAGGTAGAGCACGCCGAACAGGATGCCCCCGAGGTGGGCGAGATGCCCCACGCTCGACGGGGTCCGGGTCGCCAGCAGTTCGAAGATCCCCAGGCCGATCACGAACCACTTCACCTTGATCGGGATCAGGAACCACAGCAGGACGCGTCGCTCGGGGTAGAGCAGGCCGTATGCGGTCAGGATGCCGTAGCCCGCGCCCGAGGCGCCGATCAGCGGGATCGCCGCGGTGGCCGGCTCGATGCGCGGCATCAGCAGCACGTAGACCAGGCCCGCGCCGATCCCGGTGAACAGGTAGTAGCGCAGGAACGCGCGCTTCCCCCACTGGGTGTCGATCTCCGAGCCGAACATCCAGAGCAGGAACATGTTGAAGAAGATGTGCCAGAAGTTCTGGTGCAGGAACATGTAGGACACGAACTGCCAGAGGTACAGCCGGTCCAGGGCCTGGCGGGGCACCAGGCCGAAGAGGTGGTCGAACGTGTAGCGGGCCGCGCCGTCGCCCAGCAGCCAGCGCAGCGCGAACACCGTGATGTTGGCGGCCAGCAGGGCCCGGACCGTGGGGGTCAGCGTAGGGCCGAAGCTCAGGCCGATCGATTGTCCCGTCCCGAAGGATCGCACGTGTTGGCCTCCCTTGGTCGCCCGCCGGCACCCAAGCTACAACATCGCCGGCCCGCTGGCACGGGAAATGACCGCCGTCGCGGGCCGGGAAACGAACAGGGCGGGGACCCGCGCCCCCGCCCTGTCCCGACGCGGAACGATGCCCGCTAGCGGAAGATGGCGTCCATGGCCCGGGCCGCCTCGTGGCTCAGGCCCGCGGCCGCCTTCTCGTCGATGGGGATCCCGTAGGTCGGGTCCCAGGTCAGGTCGGCCAGGTCGATGCTCGGGACCGAAGTGCCCAGCGCCTCGTTGATCGTGGCGATGAACCCGTTGGCCACGTGGCCGTAGCCGCGGTTGTTCGGGTGGATGCCGTCGAGCGAGAAGTAGGTCGTCGCCGCGGCGATGTCCGCGCCGTACTGCGCCTCCAGAGCCAGGAAATGCGTGGCCTGGCCGGCGGTCAGCCCCGCCAGCGCGGCGTGCGCATCGTACAGGTGGACGTATTCGCGCTCGTCCACGGCCGCGGCGATGGCCGCGTTGAAGCCCGTGACCGCGTCCTGCACGATCGCCGTTTCGGCGACGTCCAGGGTGTACGCCTCGGGCAGCGGCAGACCGGCCATGCCCGCGGCGGCGAGGTAGCTCAACGCCGGGAAGCGCACGTAGACCGCATCGGCCTCGGTGAACAGGTCGGCGTCCGGGAGCATGTCCGGGCCCGGCAGGCCGGCCATGGCCCGGAACAGCGCCTTGGGCATGAAGTAGGGCGTGCTGGCGATGTCCGGCACGTTGGCCGTGATGATCACCGGCGCGATGCCCGTGTGGGTGAGGACCGTGTCGGTCACGCGGTCGAGCAGGGCCTCGTACATCACGGCGAAGGCCGCCGGCGGCGTCACGTTCACGCCCAGGACCGGCTCGCCGCTGGCGGCGCCGCCGAGGGCGTCGTTGTTGCCCAGCCAGCAGGTGACCAGGGTGGGCTCGAGCGACGCGGCCTGGTCGCACATGACCACGTCGCCGAAGACGCTGCTGCGCAGGATGAAATCGAAGTACGAGTTGCCCGGCGACTGGCTGTTGGCCGAGCTGGTGGCGTTCATGCCGTCCCACAGCGTCGCGCCGGGCACGCCCAGGTTCTGGTAGGCCACCGGCAACCGGGCGGCCAGCAGCAGCGTGCTCTGGACGTCCGCCAGCGGGGTCCGGCCGGCCAGCGAGAGGCTGGCGCCGTCGAATCTCAACACGCCGGCGGCGTAGCCTTCGCCGGCGTCGGTGCTGCCGATGCCCGGGAACGCGATCAGCGGCTGCATGAACGAGCCCGCGGGGTAGCCCAGCGCCGAGGCGATGAGCTGCGGGTAGGAGTTGACCTGCCCGTTCATGACCAGGCCGCCGTCCATGAAGCCGGCGGTGAGGCTGTTGCCGATGGCGACGTAGTTGGCGAAGATCGCCTCGCCGGTCGGCTGCTCGTAGGTCAGCTCCACCGGCGCGGGGGTGTCGACGCCGCAGCCCGTGGCCAGGAGGGCCAGCAGGACGACGGCGGCCGCCGGGATCTTCGCTCGGGTCATGGTGTGCTTGTTCATCGCGGTCCTCCTTTCCTAGAAGCGGTAGCCGATGCCGACGCCGAAGATGTGGGCGTAGGAATCGTAGGTGCCGGCGGGGTTGGTTTCGGTCTCGAACGACTGGTGAACGCCGTCCACGACGTTGCTGCGTTCCTCGAAGTTCACGCTCATGTAGGTGCCGGTCAGCGTGACCCGCTCGGTGGCGCGCATCTGCAGGCCGAACGAGTAGTCGTTGCGGCTGGCGTCCGGCAGCAGCGGGCTCACCGAGCCGACCGGCTGCGGGCTCTCGTCGCGCACGTAGCCGGCCATGGCCAGCAGCTTCGGCGTGACCTGGTACTGGGCGCCGAAGCGCAGCTGCAGCACGTCCTCGTAGTCCTCGCGGATCGTCTGGTCCAGTTCGGTGCCGTCGAAGTCCAGGGCCAGCTCGTCGAAGTAGCCCCAGCCGAAGTGCACGACGTCGAGCTCGACGCGGGCCTTCTCGGTGGCCTGGTAGGCTACGCCCACGGCGAGCATGTGGGGCAGTTTCAGGTCCGTGACGCCGTCTTGCTCCGCGCCGCCGAGCTGCGTGATCTTGGCGTCGATGGTGGCGGTGAGATAGGCGGGCGCGATGTTGGTCAGCGTCAGCTTGCCGTCGCGGACCTCCAGCTTCTTCTGGTGGTGGTACATCACGCCGAAGGTCACTTTCGGGCTGGCCTTGACCATCAGGCCCATCGTGGGCGTCACGTTGATGCGGCTGGTGCCCTCGATCCGGGCGTCGAACACTTCGACGAGGCGTTCGACCTCGGGGTTGACGCCGTAGAGGATCGCCGAGCGCTTGTTCAGCTGGATGTCGGCGTAGGCGATGTCCAGGCCGAACGCGACGGCTACCGTCTCCTCGACCTTCCAGCTCAGCGCCGGGGTGACGTAGACGGTCGCCAGGTCGACGTCGTAGCTCGAGTAACGGCCGACCCACGCCTCGGGATCCGACCACTCGACGCCCAGGCCGAAGGGAGCCGACAGGCCGATGCCGTAGGTCAGGTCGCCCGTGTTGCGGTACCAGTAGGCGCCCGGGATGGGGAAGGACTGGTCGACCGTCTTGCCGGTGGCGTGGCTGCCGTCGAGCTGGACGGCGCCGGTGAACTCCGCCGACGGGATGACCGGCATGAGGTTGAGGTCCACGGCCATCCCGTCCAGGAAGGCCAGGCCCGCGGGGTTGTAGAAGATGGCCGAGCCGTCGTCCGCCGTGGCGGTGAACGCGCCGCCCAGGGCGGTGGCCCGGGCGCCGGCCTCGTAGATGTTGAAGCCGCCGGCCGCGGCTGCGCCGGCCAGCAGCAGGGTTGCCGCGCCGGCGAGCAGGATCGCCGCTCGGGTCCTAGTCATCGCGCCTCCTTC
>PNOJ01000035.1 GCA_013824755.1 Gemmatimonas sp. | reverse complement strand
GAATTCCGGGATCGACCCGGGCCGTACCACCACAGGGGAGAGTGCTCGCATGGCTCGATTCTATCTGGAAAAGGGCAAGGTAACGGCGTTCATCGCGCATCTGCAGTCGCAGAAGACGGTGTACGCACCGCACCGCAAGGGCCGCAACGCGTTCGCGTTCGCGCCGGTCGAGCGGCCGGAGGATGTGGTGCTGGACTACCCTCGGACCGTCAGCTCGATCAAGAAGTACTTCCTGCCCGCGCGCGAGGAGCTGCTCAGCTTCAACCTGGTCGAGAACACCTGCGCGCAGCCGGTCGTCGCGCCGCTGGACGCCGTGTTCCTGGGCGTCCACAGCTACGACGCCCAGGCGGTGCTGAAGCTGGACCACAACTTCGTCACGGGCAACCCGGAGCGGAACTACCTGACGCGGCGCCAGGGTGCGCTGATCGTCGGGGTGGGCTTCACGCCCGACCGGTTCCACTTCAGCGGCTCGGTGGGGATCCCCGCCGGCGACACCACCGGCTGCGACCTGTTCCTGCACCCGTGCGAAGGCGGCTACGCGCTCGAGGCGCTGACCCCCGGCGGCGAGGGCCTGCTCGCCGGCTTCCCGCTGCCCGCCCACGCGGCGGGCCTGCCGGCCGCGGCCCCCTTCCACCAGCACATCTACGTCCCGCAGGCCAAGCTCAAGGACGTCCTGGCCCACGGCTACGACAGCGAGGTGTGGGAGGAGGAAGCCGAGAAGTGCACGAGCTGCGGCACCTGCAACCTCGTCTGCCCCACCTGCTACTGCTTCGACGTCGAGGACGGGGTCGACATCACGGTGACCCGCGGCAGCCGCGAGCGCCGCTGGGACGGCTGCCTGCTGCGCAGCTTCACCGAGGTGGCCGGAGGCGAGGTCTTCCGCGAGGAGCCGGCCGACCGCCAGCGCCACCGCGTGTTCCGCAAGTTCAAGTACATCTCCGACGAGACGGGCGAGCCCTGGTGCGTGGGCTGCGGGCGCTGCACGGCGTCCTGCACCGCGGGCATCAGCATCGTCTCGATCGTCAACCGTCTGGTGAACGACTACGACGCCGTCAAGGCGTAGGTCCCGTCAAGGAGAGGCAAGATGACCAAGCGAGAACTCATCACTCCCGCCGCGACGAAGGACCTGTACCTGCCCGTCATGGCGGAAATCACGGACGTGCGGCAGATGACGCCGCTGGAGAAGCTGTTCGAGGTCAGGCTGCCCGGCGGCGTCGACCTGGGGCACCGGCCGGGGCAGTTCGTCGAAGTGTCGCTGTTCGGGGTCGGCGAGGCGCCGATCTCGATCTCCTCGTCGCCGACGAAGAAGGGCGCCTTCGACCTGGGGATCCGCAAGGTGGGCATGCTCACCGAGATGATCCACCGCATGCAGCCCGGCGAGCGCATCGGCATCCGCGGCCCCTTCGGCAGCGGCTTCGACATGGCGAAGTTCAAGGGCAAGGACGTGCTGGTGGTCGCCGGCGGCATCGGCCTGGTGCCGCTGCGGTCGCTGATCAACTACGTCCTGGACAACCGCGCCGACTTCGGCCGGCTCATCATCTGCTACGGCAGCAAGAGCGACACCGACCTGCTGTTCGCCGAGGAGCGGCGCCTGTGGGAGGGCGACCCCCGGGTCGAGTTCCACCTCACCGTGGACCACGGCTCGCCCGGCTGGCAGGGCCGCACCGGCGTCATCACGACCCTGATCCCGGGCCTGGACCTGGATCTCCCGAACACCCTGGCCTGCGTCTGCGGGCCGCCGATCATGTACCGGTTCGTCCTGCTGGCCCTGAAGTCCAAGCGCCTCCCCGAGGAGAACATCTACATGTCCCTCGAGCGTCGCATGAAGTGCGGCGTCGGCAAGTGCGGGCACTGCCAGATCAACGGCAGCTACGTCTGCCAGGACGGGCCCGTCTACCACTATCCCGACATCAAGGCACTCCGGGAGGCTCTGTGATGGCGAACAAACCGCGAGTCGGCATCTTCGACTTCACCGGCTGCGAGGGCTGCGAGCTCAATCAGCTGAATTTCGAGGATCAGCTCCTGGACATCCTGGAGCACGTGGAGATCGTGGAGTGGCGCGAGGCCATGGACGGACGGTCCGAGGAACTGGACATCGCCTTCGTCGAGGGCGCCCTGTCGACGCCCGACTGCATCAAGCGGATCCACGAGATCCGGCGCAAGTCCAAGGTGCTGGTCGCCCTGGGCGCCTGCGCGGTGCAGGGCGGGATCAACGCCCTGAAGAACATCCGGCCCATCGAGCAGGTGCGCGAGGAGGTCTACGGGCAGGACAAATACCTGTTCCCGACGCTGCCCGCGCTGCCGCTGAGCGCCGTGGTCAAGGTCGACGTCAACATCCGCGGCTGCCCCATGACGCAGCTGGAGTTCCTGAAGGTGTTCACCGCCCTGGTCATGGGCAAGGCGCCCGTCGAGCCGGGCAACGCGGTCTGCACCGAGTGCAAGCTCAAGGACAACGAGTGCGTCTACGAGAAGGGGATGATCTGCCTCGGGCCGGTCACCCGCGCCGGCTGCGACGCGCAGTGCCCCACCTTCGGCCAGTACTGCACGGGCTGCCGGGGCCTGGTGCCCGAGCCCAACGTCGAGGCGATGCAGGAGATCCTGGTCGCCCACGGCCTGTCGATGGATGACGCGCGCAAGAAGCTGCAGCTGTTCAACGCCAACCAGCTCGAGGGGGTCTCCTGATGGGCACCAACCTGGACATCAAGGTCCATCACCTGACGCGGGTGGAGGGCCACGGCGACATCGTGGTCAACATGCGCGACGGCGTGCTGGAGAAGGCGCGCCTGGAGATCGTCGAGGCCCCGCGCTACTTCGAGGCCATGCTCAAGGGGCGCAACTTCCACGAGGCCGCGATCATCACCTCGCGCATCTGCGGCATCTGCTCGCTCGGCCACCAGATGACCTCGTTCAAGGCCACCGAGCAGGCGCTGGGCCTGGAGGTCAGCGAGCAGACGGTGCAGCTGCGCAAGCTGCTGGTCCACGGCGCCACGCTGCAGTCCAACGTGCTGCACGCGCTGTTCCTGGCCGCGCCCGACTTCCTGAAGGTCGGCTCGGTGTTCCCGCTGGTGGGCACGCACCCCGAGGTCGTCAAGGCCGCCCTGCGCATGAAGCGCCTGGCCAACGACCTCGGCGAGGTGATCTCCGGCCGCGCCGTCCACCCCATCTCCTGCGTGCCGGGCGGTTTCACGCAGCTGCCGACGGCGAAGTCGCTGGCCGTGCTGCGCGAGCGCCTCGAGAAGCAGATGCTGCCGGACCTGGTCTTCGCGGCCGATGTCGTGGCGACGCTGGCCGGCGAGATCCCGGACTTCCGGCGCGAGACCGAGTTCATCTCCCTGCGCAGCGACGACGACTACGCGCTCTACGACGGCGACATCTGCTCGACCGACACCGGCCGCGTGCCGGACCGCGAGTACCGCCGCATGAGCAACGAGTTCGTCGTGCCCCACAGCACCTCGAAGCACTGCAAGGTCAACCGGTCGTCGTACATGGTGGGCGCCCTGGCCCGCTGGAACAACAACCACGACCGGCTGTGCCCCGAGGCCCTGGGCGTGGCGACCAAGCTCGGCCTGAAGCCGGACTGCCACAACCCGTTCATGAACACCGTGGCCCAGGTCGTCGAATCGGTGCACTGCTGCCTCGACGCCATGGCCATCCTGGACCGCCTGCTGGCGGCCGGGATCCGCGACGAGGTCCCCAACCAGGACCCCACGCGGCACGGCACGGGCGTCGGCGCCACCGAGGTGCCGCGCGGCATCCTGTACCACGAGTACACCTACGACCGGCAGGGCCGCATCACGGCCGCCAACTGCATCATCCCGACGGGGCAGAACCTGGCCAACATCGACGACGACATGGTCAAGCTCGTGCCCGAGGTCGTGGACCGCGGCGAGGCCGCGATCGCGCACCTGCTGGAGATGCTGGTGCGCGCCTACGACCCCTGCATCTCGTGCTCGGTGCACATGCTGGACGTGAAGTTCACGAGGTAGGAGCGGCGTGAAGCTCATCGCGGTCGGCAATCCGCTGTACGGCGACGACGGGGTGGGGGCGGCCGTCCTGGAGCGGGCGCGCGCCACCGACGCCTTCCCGGGCGCCGAGCTGATCGACGCCGGGACCGATGCCCTGTCGCTGATCGACCGTTTCGCCGACGGGGAGCTGCACGTGATCGTGGACGCGGCCCGCATGGGCCTGGAGCCGGGACGCGTCGTGCGCTTCGCCCCGAACGAGGTGTCCCTGGGCCTCGCCGGGGACCGGCTCTCGCTGCACGGGTTCGGCCTGGCCGAGGCCTTCGCCCTGGCCGAGCGGATCGGCCGCCTGCCGCGGCGCCTGGTGGTCGTGGGCGTGGAGCCGCAGACGCTGGAGATCGACCGGGGCCTTTCGGACGCGGTGGCGTCGGCGGTCCCCGAGGTGCTGGAGATCATCAAAGCGGAGGTTCATTCCGATGAAGCGGACCATCCTGGTCATTGACGACGACATCGACCTGGTCGAGATCATCCGGCTGACCCTCGAGAACGAGGGCTACGGCGTGATCGACGCCCAGAACGGCGCCCGGGGCCTGGAACTGGCCCGCGAGCGCAAGCCCGACCTGATCCTGCTCGACGTGATGATGGGCGAGATCGACGAGGGATTCCAGGTTGCCTACGAGCTGCGCAAGGGTGACAATACCCGCGACATCCCGATCATCATGCTGACCGCGGTGGCCGACCAGACGGGGTACGCCTTCGACCCGGAGAAGGACTCGGACTTCCTGCCGGTGGACGAGTACCTCGAGAAGCCGGTCAGCCCGCGGCGGCTCGTGGACCTGGTGCGCAAGCACCTGCCGCCGACGATCTAGGAGGCCATGGAGCGCAGGACCGCGGGCGCCGTCGCGCAGACCGTTCCCGAACCGATCGCCAGCGAGTCGGCGCACTTCGTCTCGGCCGATTCGCTGCGCCTGCGTTCCGACTGGTTCAACCGCATGCGCTGGATCGCCGCCGTCGGCATGGTGGCGGCCTCCCTGCTGGCGGTCGAATTCGGCGGCGTCGTCCTGCCGCGGTTGCCCATCCTGCTGACGGCCACCGTCCTGCTGGCCATGAACACCGTCTACACGCTGCGCAACCGCCGGGTGCCGGCGGTCGACATCCGCGCCGAGCTGCGCGTCGTCAAGCTCCAGATGGTCCTGGACCTGCTGCTGCTGACGGTCCTGCTGGGTTTCAGCGGCGGCGTCGAGAACCCCTTCCATTTCGTCTACATCATCCACGTCCTGCTGGCCGGGCTGCTGTTCAAGGGGGGCGAGATCCACCGGATGTCCCTGTTGGCCGGCCTGCTGTTCACCGCCGAGGTGCTGGGCGAGGCGACCGGCCTCGTGCCGCACCACCACCTGTCCAGCGGGCCGGAGATGAGCCGGGACTGGCGTTTCGTGGCCTCGGGGCTGGCGGCCTTCTGGCTCGTGCTGGTGGCCTGCGCCTACCTGAGCGCTTCGATCATGCGCCACAACCGGACGATCAAGGACGACCTGGTGGTCCGGCAGCAGCAGCTGATGGCGGCGGACAAGGCCAAGATCGATTTCTTCCGCTACGTCTCGCACGAGGTCAAGACCCCGGTGGTCACGGCCCAGAGCGCCGTGGAGGCGGTGCTGGCCGTCGCCGGCGCGGACATGGCCGAGAAGCCGCGTGACCTGCTGCGGCGCACGGTCGAGCGCCTGCGCCAGGCGACTGAGATCGTGCAGGGGCTGAGCGACCTGACACGCGGCCCCCTGCACCAGGGCCAGGACGTGCGCGACGTCAACCTCAACCGCCTGGTCGCCACCCTGCTCGACGGCCAGCAGACGCTGGTCGAGTCGCGCAGACTGCGCGTCGAGGTACGCCTGCCGGCCGAGGACGTGCTGCTGCGGGCCAGCGAGACCATGGTCGACAAGGTCCTGGGCAACCTGATCAGCAACGCGGTGCGCTACAACCGCGACGGCGGCCGCCTGATCGTGGAAATGCACGACCTGGGCGACGCCGTGCGCGTGTCCGTGGCCGACGAGGGGATCGGGATCAGGCCCGAGGACCTCGGACGCATCTTCGACGAATTCTACCGTACGCCGGAGGCCAAGGCGGCCTCGACGCTGGGGACGGGCCTGGGCCTGCCCATCGTCAAGCGGTTCATCGAGCAGATGGGCGGCGAGATCGCGGTGACGAGCGAACCGGGCCGCGGCAGCACCTTCACGGCGACCCTGAGGAGATCCTGAGCATGCGTACCGAGTGCGGCGGCCTCATCGAGAAGAGCGACCTGTGCCTGGTCGAGGTCCTGGCCTACCGCTGGCAACCGGGCCGCTCCTGCCGGATCCTGGGGCTGTTCGCCGACGCCGGCATCCCGCTGTGCTACCTGACCATCGGCAACGGCGCCGACGGCCTGCGCAACCTCTCGCTCTGCGTCGCGCGCGACCGCTACGACGCGACCAACGCGCTGCTGGAGAGGATCCGCGCCGACCACCAACCGAAGGCGCTCGACATCCGCGAACCCGTCACGATCCTGACGCTCTACGGTCCCCACTTCTACGAGCGCATCGCGCTGGCCAGCGAGGTCTACCTCGCGCTGTGCCGCGACAGCATCGACACGCTCTCGCTCGGCTCCTCGGTCAACAGCATCTCGGTGGTGGTCGCCGAGGCCGACGCCGCCGCCGCCAAGTCCAGCTTCCGCAAACGCTTCATCTGGCCGGAGTGACGAGCGCCGGCGCGGTCTCCCGACAACCCTGGCGGCGCGGCCCGCGTTGTGGCATCATGTTCGGGAGCCCTGCCCCGGAGGTATCCCGTGCGCACCGTCCGCATCGCCGCTCTCGCCGCACTGCTCGCGCTGCCGGCCGCCATGGCCCTCGCCGAGCGTCCGGCTCGGGTGCCGTACCGCCCTCGCGTGGTCGAACACGTCGACCTGCCGCGCTACTGCGGCACCTGGCACGAGATCGCCCACATCCCCAACCGCTTCCAGAAGGATTGCGGCTGCTGCGCCACGGCGACCTACGCCCTGCGCGCCGACGGCAAGCTGTCGGTGACCAACCGCTGCCGTCGGGCCGACGGCACCCTGGACGAGTTCACCGCCGAGGCGGAGGTGGTCGACACCCGCTCCAACGCCCGCCTGAAGCTGACGCCGTTCAAGATCCTCGGCTTCGCTCCGGTCAAGGCCGACTACTGGATCCTGGGCCTGGAGCCCGACTACCGCTGGGCCGTGGTGGGCGGACCCGACCGCAAGTACGGCTGGATCCTGGCGCGCGAGCCGCGGCTGACGCCGGCGCAGCGGGCCGAGATCGACATCCTGCTGGAGCGCCAGGGCTACGACCCGGCGGCCTTCTCCGCCGGCGAGCAGCCCTGGGCACCCGCGAACAAGGAGGCGGCGCCATGATCGACGGCATGACGGTCCTGCGGACCTTCGGCAGCGAGATCGAGGCGGAAATGGCGGCCGCGATGCTGCAGGCCTACGGCGTCGAGGCACTGGTGACCACCGACGACGCCGGCGGCATGTACCCGCAGATGGCCCAGCTGCGGGGCATCAAGCTGCTGGTCTGGGAGAAGGACGTCGAAGAGGCGCAGGCGCTGCTCGAGACGGACGGCGCTGGGGAAGGCGACCCGGAGAAGGGCACGGACGCATAGCACGGCGCGCTTGAGCGACAAGGAGGTCTGCAGATCCATGAAGATCCTCATCGCCGGATCGCCGAAGACTGGAACTACTGGTCTTTACTACAAGTTGCGCAATTCCTGGGGGGGGGGCGGCCCGCGGCTGCTCTTCGAGGAACCTGAGCCCTACCGGCCCGAACCCGGTGACGACGAACGCGGCGTCCTGGCCAAGGTCGTCATCAACCCCGACACCGAGGACCTGACTCCCTACCTGCACTTCGACCGCAAGATCGCCATCGTCCGCGATCCCCGCGACACCCTGATCAGCCGCCTGATGTACGGCATCGGCTACCACAGCCCCTACGACCGCGACGACCGCCAGGTCGCCCGCATGTACGCATTCCTGCAGCGGCTGGAGGCGTCGGGCGGCGAACTGGGCGTCCTGGACCTCATCCGTTTCGACTGGGATCTGCGGGGGATCGCGCACGACGACGCGACGGTCCGCGCCCACTACGCGGCGGAGTGGGCGAGGATCGAGGGCTTCTACGACCGCTACCCGGACTTCTTCCCGTTCAAGTACGAGGATTTCGTGGCGGGGCGCCTGGAAGTGCTGTCGGAGTACCTCGGCATGGAGCTTGCGGGTTCGTCCGATGTCGATCCCAAACACGAGCGGGTCGTCAGAACGAAGTCGTCCGGCGACTGGCGGCAGTGGTTCCGGGCCGAAGACGCGGCGCTGTTCCGCACGATCTACCAGGATTTCCTGGTCCGGTACGGCTACGACTCCGACTGGACGCCGCACGTGTCGCCGCGGATCGAGCCGCAGTTCGGGTCGGAGTATTTCTACCGGCTGGTCTCGGAGAAGCGGGCGCTGATCCTGCGGCCGGTGGCGCGGGAGACGCTGCTGCAACTCGCCGCGCAGCAGGAAGAGTCCTGAGTCGGAGGTGAGGGGAGTACCCTGCGGAGCGGCACGTCGGCGAGCATCGGGACGATTGATGGATGAACACGACCATCCCTGGCATCAGGGATGGCCGGCATGAAAGCGTAAAAACCACGCCCGCGGGCACGACCCCGATCCCCGACGTGTTGACGAACATCCCGTCGCAGCCGGGGGCCTCGCTCACGGGTTCCTCCGGTGGTGCTGCCAGTAGGCGGCGCAGGCGCCTTCGCTCGGGACCATGGTGGCGCCCAGCGGCGGTGGTCGCCGAGTTGGACGCCCCCGCCGCCAAGGCCTGCTCCCGCAAGCGCTTCCTCCGGCCGGAGTGACGGCCGTAGGCCCCAGGCCTCCCTGGCGGCGCGGGGCGCGTTGTGTCATCATGGGCGTGCGACTCTGGACACCCGCGGCGATGGAGGCGATGCCATGATCGACGGCATGATGATCCTTCGGACCTACGGCACCGAACTCGAGGCGGAGATGGCGGCCGCGATGCTGCAGGCCTACGGCGTCGAGGTGTTAATCACCACGGACGACGGGGACGGCGGCGAGACCGGCGATCCGGGCGGTGACGCCGGGCCCTTCGTCGGCGGCCCGGCCGGTTCTTGACCAGGGGCGCGCCGGGACCGCCGTTGCCGCCGTCGGGCCTCGGCCCCGGCGCCCTGACCTGGGATCTGCCCACGCAGCCCTGTCCAGGGGTGGGCCTGGTGCTGGTCACCGGCGCCTCGGGCTACATCGGCGGCCGGCTGGTCGGGGAGCTGGTCGCGCGGGGCTACCGCGTGCGCGCCATGGTGCGCAGCCCGGAGGCCGTGGTCCGCGACGACTGGCCCGGCGTCGAGGTCGTCGCGGCCGACGCCATGGATCCCGGCTCCCTCGCGCCGGCCCTCGACGGCGTCGCCGTCGCCTACTACCTGATCCACTCGATGGTCCTCGGCCCGCTGGAGTTCGCCGTCGCCGACATCAGTTCGGCACGGAACTTCCGGTCGGCCGCCGAGGCCGCCGGCGTCGGGCGCATCATCTACCTGGGGGGGCTCGGCCCGTCCGAGACCATCCTGTCGCGCCATCTGGCGAGCCGCCAGCAGGTCGCCGAGGAGCTGTCGGCCGGCTCGATCCCCTGCACGATCCTGCGCGCGTCGATCATCATCGGGTCGGGGAGCGCCTCCTTCGAGATCATCAAGCACCTGGTGCTGCGCCTGCCCGTGATTCCCGTGCCCCGCTGGGGGCGCAACCTGAGCCAGCCCATCTCGATCCGCGACGTCCTGAAGTATCTGGTGGGGATCCTCGAGGTCCCGCAGTCCGGCGACCGGACCTACGATATCGGCGGGCTCGAGGTCATGACCTACGCGCAGATGATGTCCGTCCTGGCCGAGCTGCTGGGCAAGCGCCGGCGCTTCGTGACGGTGCCGTTCGGCGGACCGCGCGTCGTGGGCTACCTGGTGAGCCTGCTGACGCCCGTGCCGGCTCCCATCACCCTCTGCCTGATGGGAGGGCTGCGCCACGACACGATCTGCAGCAAGAACGCGATCCAGTTCGAGGTGCCCTTCACGCCGATCCCCTACCGCGAGGCGCTCATCCGTGCGCTCGGCCGCGAGCAGCAGGACCACGTCGCCACGCGCTGGTCCGACGCCTACCCGCCGGCCCACGAACTGGCGCCCCAGCTCCACCAACTGCGGCGGCCGCCGCGCTACAGCGCGCGGCACGAGCTGCTGACCGACCGGCCGGCGTCGGACCTGTTCGCGGCGATCACCCGCATCGGCGGCCGCGAGGGCTGGTTCGAGGCCAACTGGATGTGGCGTCTGCGCGGCGCCTTCGACCGCGTGATCTTCGGCGTGGGCACGGCGCGCGGCCGGCGCAGCTCGCGCGGCCTGCGCGTGGGCGACGTCATCGACTTCTGGCGCGTGGAGGACCTGCAGCCGGATCGGCGGCTGCTGCTGCGGGCGGAGATGCGGATGCCGGGGCGGGCCTGGCTCGAGTTCACCGTCGACGAGAGCGGGGGCCGGCGGCGCCTCGCCATCGCCGCGTACTACGCGACGCGGAGCGTCTGGGGCCGGCTCTACTGGCGCGCCTTCCAGCCCTTCCACTGGTACATCTTCGCGGGGTTGCTGCGGCAGATCGAGCAGCGCAGCCTCAGCCCCGGTCCCCGGCAGGGGAGTGCGTCCCCTGGATGATGGGCACCGCCGCCTTGCAGAGGACCGAGAACACCAGGAAGCCCACGGCGAAGATGCCGGCCCCCACGCGGATCTCGGTGAACGTCGGCACGTAGTCGTAGATCTCGCCCAGGGTGTCGGGCGTCATGCCCGGGATCACCAGCGCCAGGCCCTTCTCGATGTAGACCCCCGTGTAGATCAGCAGGCAGCCCAGGTTCAGGGTGACCATCCGCCGCCGCGTGGCGGGTACCAGGAACAGCAGGAAGGCCGCGACGCTGCAGGCGAGCGAGCCCCAGGCGAAGGGCACCAGGGAGCGGTGGCCGTCCAGCCCGCTGTACAGGTACTGCGTGTGGATGAGGTGGGTGGTGCCCGAGTAGTACTCCTTGAAGATCTCGGCGCCGAACAGGAACAGGTTCAGGAACATCGCGTAGGCCATCAGCTCGGCGATCTTCTCGAGGGCCTCCTGCTTGATCCGGATCTGCGTGGTCCGGTCGAGGATCTGGAAGAGGATCAGCAGGATCGCCGGGCCGGAGCAGAACGCCGAAGCGAGGAACTTGGGCGCCAGGATCGAGGCGTTCCAGAACGGGCGCGCGGCCATGCCGTTGTACACGAAGGCCGTCACGGTGTGGATGCCGACGGCCGCGGGGATCGAGAACAGCAGCAGGGGCACCACGAAGCGCTTGTTGTAGGGGCGCCGGTGGAAGCCCGTGAACAGGAAGTGCCAGACGATCACGATATTCAGCAGCAGGTAGCCGTTGAGCACGAGCACGTCCCAGGCCAGCAGCGACGACGGCAGGTTGAGCGACCCCAGCAGCGGCAGCAGGTGCCAGGCGCGGTCGGGCCGGCCGATGTCGACGGCGACGAACAGCAGGCTCATGATGATCGCGCTGACCGCCAGCAGCTCGCCGAAGATGGCGATCTCCTTGATGGGTTTCCAGTTGTAGACGTAGGCGGGGATCACCAGCAGCACCGCCGCCGCCGCCACGCCGACCAGGAACGTGAAGTTGCCGATGTAGAAGGCCCACGACACCTGGTCGCGCATGTTGGTCATGATCAGGCCGCCGCGGTACTGCTGCACGTAGGCGAAGAGGCCCGAGAGGATCAGCAGGCCGAGCAGGCCGAGCCAGGCCAGGTACCAGCCGCTGCCCGTGAAGGCGAGGCGGGCGACGCCGCCCACGAACTGCCAGGTGTCCCGCCAGAGGTTACGTCGCATAGAAGTAGTAGAACCTCGGTCTGGTGTTCAGTTCTTCCTTCAGCACGAAGACCTGCTTCTCGCGCATGAGGTAGCGGATCTCGCTCTCCTCGTCCAGGAGGTTGCCGAACTTGCGGGCGCCCACGGGGCAGATCTCCACGCAGGCCGGGTAACGCCCCTCCCGCGTGTGGTGGATGCAGAAGGTGCACTTCTCCACCACGCCCTTCGGCCGCGGCCGGTTGCCCAGGTAGTGCGTGTCGGGGTTCAGCTCCGCGGTCGGGATGGCGGGCTCGGCCCAGTTGAAGTGCCGGGCGCCGTAGGGGCAGGCCGCCATGCAGCAGCGGCAGCCGATGCACCAGTCGTAGTCGATGACCACGATGCCGTCCGGCTCCTGCCAGGTGGCCTTGACCGGGCAGGCGCGCACGCAGGATGGGTTGCGGCACTGCTGGCAGGCGATCGGGATGTAGAAGCGGTCCGCCTCGGGCACCTGCTGCGGGTCGTAGTAGTGGTCCGCGTGCTCCAGGGAAATGCCCCGCTGCCTGTCCATGCTCAGCACCTGGATCCACTGGATCTGCGGGTCGCGGGACTGGTTGTTCTCGTGCACGCAGGCGTAGACGCAGCGGCGGCAGCCGATGCAGCGCGACAGGTCCAGGCCGTAGCCGAATTCGACGCCGTCGAGGGCGGGCGTCGCCTTGACGGAGACGGCCCGGCCGTAGCGGGTGGCGTAGTCGGCCTCGAGGCCGCGCAGGACGGCGTCGAGTTTCCGTGGGGACAGCCGGGTGAAGCGGGTGCGCAGCAGATCCTCGATGAACGCGGGCGTGCAGCCGCAGCTCAACGCGGCGACGCCCGCCATGGTCACCAGGCCGGTCTGGCGCAGGAACTCGCGTCGGTCCAGGCCGCCGCAGCTCTCCTCGCCGCCGTGAGGGTCGTCGGGATGCCGGTGTGAGGTCAAGGGGCCGTCACCGCCTTATGACGCAGGAACTGGGGCCGCACCTTGGGGGGCAGCGGCGCGAGGGCCGCGAACCGCGGCGTGCGGATCGTGGCAGTGCGCGCAGAGCAGGTAGCTCTTGGGCCCGTTCCAGAAGCCCCGTCGCCGACCGTGGATGCCCTGCCGCCAGTCCCGGTAGATGGTGCCGTGACACTGGCCGCACAGCCGGTAGGACTCGTCGAAGCCGATCTTCGTCCCGTTCGTCAGACGCAGGTGGTCGCGGTCGTCCGGGTCGTGGCAATCGAAGCACCAGCGGTCGGCGGGGCCGTGGTGCAGCTGGATCTCCTCATGGAAATCCGTGAGCGCGCGCGGCGTGCGGTCCGGCTCCATGTCGGCGTGGCAGCCGGAGCAGGGGAAGAGGTCCGGATCGGAGAACGGCGGCGGCGGCAGCGTGAAGGCGGCGATGTCGCCCGCGGGGGGCGGCGGCACGGGCGGGATGTCCCAGGCGATCTGCGGGAAATCGGCGGGGCCGTAGGCGGCCTTGCCGCCCTCCTCGCCTTCCGTCTCGTAGGAGCCGCCGCTGATGATCGCGAATAGGATCAGCAGCGAGAGCAGAGTGAAGACGACGAGCATGATCACCAGCGACGAGGAGCGCGGCAGCAGGCTGTGCGCGTCGTGTCCGGTCTCGCCGTGTTCGTGAGAAGCCATCGTGGGCATGATCCTTCGGCGCCGGCCGGGGGCGACCGTGGCGTGACGACCGCGTACGGGTTGCGACCACGAAATCATACTGAAATGGAGGGATAATAGACAAGCACGATAAACATCGGCAACGATACGCAGAATCAACAGATCCGCGGCAGCTGCAGCCCCAGCGGCAGGTCCAGGATGCGCTCCACGCCCAGCGCCGTGCGCAGCGTGACCAGCCCCGGCTCGCCGGCGACGACCTCGCCGATCACGGCCGCGTCGCGGCCCAGGGGGTGGGCCCGCAGCGCGGCCAGCGCCGCCGACGCCTCGCCCGCCGGCACCACCGCCACCAGCTTCCCCTCGTTCGCCACGTTCAGCGGGTCGAGGCCCAGGATCTCGCAGGCGGCCGCCGTGTCCGGGCGCAGCGGGACGGCCCCTTCCTCGACGCGGATGCCGACGCGCGAGGCGCGGGCGAACTCGTTCAGCGTGGTGGCCAGGCCGCCGCGCGTGGGGTCGCGCAGCGCGCGCAGGCCCGGCGCCGCCGCCAGCAGGTCGGCGACCAGGCCGCCGAGCGCGGCGGTGTCGCTCTGGATCGTCGAGCGGAAGCTCAGCCCCTCGCGCACCGACATCACGGCCATGCCGTGGTCGGCGATCGTGCCGGAAACGAGCACCGCGTCGCCGGGCCGCAGCGAGGCGGCCGACAGCGACACGCCCGCGGGCACGACCCCGATCCCCGACGTGTTGACGAACATCCCGTCGCAGCCGCCGCGGTCGACGACCTTGGTGTCGCCGGTCACGACGCTGACGCCGGCGGCGAGGGCCGCCCGTTCCATCGAGCCCAGGATCCGGTCCAGCACGGCGAGCGGCAGGCCCTCCTCCAGCACCAGCCCCACGCTCAGGTACAGCGGGCGCGCGCCGCTCATGGCCACGTCGTTGACGGTGCCGTTGACGGCCAGGTCGCCGATGTCGCCGCCGGGAAACTCCAGCGGCGTGACCACGAAGGTGTCGGTGGAGAAGGCGACGCGGCCGGGGGGCAGCGTGAACACGGCCTGGTCCTCGAGCTTCGCCAGCAGGTCGTTGCGGAAGCGCGGCAGCACGTGCGCGTCGATCAGCTCGGCCGACAGCCGCCCGCCGGCGCCGTGCGCCAGCTGCACGGTGTCGTGGCCGCTCAGCGGCGCCGGGCAGGACATCCCGTCGAAATCGGGGGCGTCGCTCACGGGTCCCTCCGGTGGTACTTCCAGTAGGCGGCGCAGGCGCCCTCGCTGGAGACCATGGTGGCGCCCAGCGGCGTGGCCGGCGTGCAGGCCTTGCCGAAGGCGGCGCACTGGTCGGGTTTCTTCACGCCCTGCAGGATCTCGCCGCTGATGCACTCCCGCGGCTCCTGCGGCGCGATGTCGCCCACGTCGAAGCGCCGCTCGGCGTCGCAGGCGGCGTACGCGGCGCGCAGGCGCAACCCGCTGCCGGGGATGACGCCGATGCCGCGCCAGGGGCGGTCGCAGACCTCGAAGACCTCGTCCACCACGGCGCGCGCGGCCGGGTTGCCGTCGCGCTTCACGATGCGGGCGTAGCGGTTCTCGACGCCCGCCTCGCCCCGCTCCAGCATCTCCACGCAGCTGAGGATGCCCTGCAGCAGGTCGACCGGCTCGAAGCCCGTCGGCACGATCGGCACGCCGAACCGCGCCGCCAGCGGCTCGTACTCGCGCCAGCCCATCACGGCGCAGACGTGGCCGGCGGCCAGGAAACCCTGCACCCGGTTGGCGGGCGAGTCGAGGATGGCGGCCATCGCCGGCGGCACCAGCACGTGACTGACCAGCTCGCTGAAGTTCGTCAGCCCCTCGCGCGCCGCCTGCTGCACGGCCATGGCGTTGCCCGGCGCGGTGGTCTCGAAGCCGACGGCCAGGAACACGACCTCCCGGTCCGGGTGGCGGCGGGCCAGCTGGAGCGCTTCGAGCGGGGAGTCGACGAAGCGCACGTCGCCGCCCCGCGACTTGACCCGCATCAGGTCGTCCCGCGAACCGGGCACGCGCAGCATGTCGCCGAAGGAGGTGAAGATCACGCCGGGTCGCGCGGCGATGGCCAGCGCGCGGTCGATCATCTCGAGCGGCGTCACGCACACCGGGCAGCCGGGGCCGTGCACCAGGGTCAGCGCGGGCGGCAGCAGCTGGTCGAGCCCGTGCCGCAGGATGGCGTGGGTCTGGCCGCCGCAGATCTCCATGATCGTCCACGGGCGCGTCGTCGCCGCGGCGATGCGCGCCAGCAGCGCGCGGCACGGCGCCGGGTCGCGGTACTCCTGCAGGAACCTCACGGGAGCTTCCCGTCGCGGTCGGCGTCGTCGTCGACGTCCGGCAGGCTGTCGGCCTCGATCAGCTCGTTGAGCTCCGTGAGCGTGGCCAGGGAGGCCGCGGCCTCCGCCTCGTCGAGCACCTGCAGGGCGAAGCCCGCGTGCACGATGACCCACGAGCCCTCGACGGCCTCCGGCGTGTAGGCCAGGCAGGCCGCGCCGACGACGCCGGCGTAGTCGATGCGGCCCATCGGCAGGCCGTTCTCCTGGTAGATCTCGATCACCTGGCCGGGTACGGCGAGGCACATGGCGGTCCTCCGGGGTGCGGGGCTTTGGGGCGAAGATAGACCACGGAGGCGGTCCCGTCCAACGCGGCGGGGGCTCACGCGAGCCCGGCCCGCGCCACGGCGGCCTGGCCGAAGGACACCGCCCCGTCGTTGGGCGGCAGTTCCCGCGGCAGCAGGGGCCGCAGGCCGGCGGCTTCCAGCCGCGGCGGCAGCAGGGCGGCCAGGATCCCGTTCTGGAAGCTGCCGCCGCCCAGGGCGACCGTGCGCAGCCCGGTCAGCCGCGAGGCGCGCCGGGACGCCTCGACGAGCAGGTCCAACAGGGTGCGGTGGAAGCGCGTGCTGACCTCGGCGGCGTCCGCCCCGGCCCGCACGGCGGCGACGACGCCGCGGATGATCGGCCCGCAGGGCAGCAGCAGGCCGTCGCCCGCCTCGTCGATCTCCCAGGCGAAGGGTCGGGCGGCTTCGACCGCAGCGCACGTGGTCAGGGCCGTCAGTTCGATCGCCGCCTGGGCTTCGTAGCGGACCTCGCGCCAGCCGCCGGTCAACGCCGCCACGGCGTCGAAGAGCCGGCCGCAACTGCTGGTGAGCGGGGAGTGGACGCCGCCGTCCACCATCCGCAGCACGATCGCCGTCTCCTGGTCCGCCAGGAAGGGCAGATCCGGCAGCTCGTCGCCGAACGCCGCGCGCAGGTGGCTCAGCGCGAGGCGCCGGGGGTGGCGGATCGCGGCGTCGCCGCCGGGCAGCGGCACGCACGACAGGTGGCCCACGCGCGTGCAGGCGGCCGCGTTCCCGGCGAGGATCTCGCCGCCCCAGATCGTGCCGTCGGTGCCGTAGCCGGTGCCGTCGAGGATCAGGCCGAGGGCCGGTTCGCGGTGGCCGTGTTCGGCCAGGACGGCGGCCAGGTGGGCGTGGTGGTGCTGGACCGGGACCAGGCGCTTGCCGGCGTCGCGGGCCTGTTCCCGCGCCCACCGCGTGCTGAGGTAGCCGGGATGCAGGTCGTGGGCGATCGTCTCGGGCCCGCACTCGAGCAGTTCCTGCAGCGTGCGGATCGATTCCTGGAAGAAGCCGTAGGCCGCCAGGTTCTGCAGGTCGCCGACGTGAGGCGACAGGAAGGCGCGGTTCTCCTTCAGCAGGCAGACGGTGTTCTTCAGTTCGGGACCGACCGCGAGGACCGGCGCGCCCCCCCCGTCGAGCAGCACCGGCAGGGGAGCGTAGCCGCGGCTGCGGCGGTGCAGGAGCGTCCGGCGGCCGACGACCTCGGCCACCGAGTCGTCCGCGCGTCGCAGGATGGCCCGGTCGTGCAGCAGCCAGGCGTCGGCGATCTCCCCGAGGCGCGCGCGGGCCTCGTCATCGCCGAGGCAGATGGGCTCGTCGCCGGCGTTGCCCGAGGTCATCACCAGCGCGCCGGCGCCGAGGGCCTGCACCTCCGCCAGCAGCAGCAGGTGCAGGGGCGTGGTGGCGAGCATCACGCCGAGCCGGCGGTGGCCGGGCGCGACGGCGGGCGCGAGCGCCGCGCCCGGGCGGCGTTCCAGCAGGACGATCGGCGCCTGCGGCGAGGACAGCAACGTCGCCTCGTCGTCGCCGACCGCCGCCAGCGCCCGCGCCGCGTCGAGGTCCGCGACCATCAGCGCCAGCGGCTTCGCCTCCCGTCCCTTGCGCGCGCGCAGCCTGAGCACGGCCGCCTGGTCGTCGGCGCGCGCGGCCAGGTGGAAGCCGCCGAGCCCCTTGACCGCGAGGATGCGGCCGGCGGCCAGCAGGCGGGCGGCCTCGCGCAGCGGGTCGGCGGCGGGATCGACGCCCTCGCCCTCCAGGCTCAGCCGCGGCCCGCAGGCGGGGCAGGCGTTGGGCTGGGCGTGGAAGCGGCGGTCGCGGGGGTCGTGGTACTCGCGCTCGCAGTCGGGGCACATCGCGAAGGGCGCCATGCTGGTGAAGGGGCGGTCGTAGGGGATGCGCCCGATGATCGTCCAGCGCGGGCCGCAGTTGGTGCAGTTGGTGAAGGCGTAACGGTGGCGGCGGTCGCCCGGATCCAGGATCTCGCGGCGGCAGTCGGCGCACAGGGCGCTGTCGGCCGGCACGCAGGTCGAGGTGCCCGGCGAGTCGAGGCTCGGCAGGATGGCGAACCCCTCGGCGCCGACGGCGGGGAGCGGTTCGGCGACGACCGACTCGATGCGGGCCAGCGGCGGCGCTTCGGCTTCCAGCCGGCGGCGGAACGTCGCGAGGCCGGCGGGGTCGCCCTCGATCTCGAGGATCACGCCCTCGCTGTCGTTGGCGACGTGGCCGGCCAGGCCGAGGCTCTCGGCCAGGTTGAAGACGAAGGGCCGGAAACCCACGCCCTGCACGACGCCGTCGACGCGGAGCCGGTGCCGCCGTCGCGTCATCTCATCGCGCCGCGGCCGCGCGGCGGTCCCGCAGCCACCGGTACCAGCCGTCGAGCCCCTCGCCGCGGGTCGCCGACAGCTCCACGAAGGCCAGCGCCGGGTTCACGCGCCGCGCGGCGTCCTTGCAGGCTTCCACGTCGAAGTCGACGTGGGGCAGCAGGTCGGTCTTGTTGATCACGCACAGGCTCGCCGCGGCGAACATCGCGGGGTACTTCTGCGGCTTGTCGTCGCCCTCGGTCACCGAGATGATCACGACCTTGGCGTGCTCGCCCAGGTCGAACAGGGCGGGGCAGACCAGGTTGCCCACGTTCTCGATCATCAGCACGCCGCCCGCCGGCACCTCCAGCTCGGACAGCGCGCGGCGGACCATCTCGGCGTCGAGGTGGCAGCCGAAGCCCGTGTTGACCTGCAGCACCGGGGCGCCGGCGGCCGCGATGCGCTCGGCGTCGTTGAGGGTCTGCTGGTCGCCCTCGATGACGGCCAGGGGGATCTCGCCCCTGAGGTCGCGGATCGTGCGCTCGAGCAGCGAGGTCTTGCCGGAGCCGGGCGACGACACGAGGTTCAGCGCCAGCACCCCGCGTCCCTCGAACCAGCCGCGGTTGCGCTCGGCCACGACGTCGTTGCGCCGCAGGATGTCCTGCTCGACCGAGAGGCGGCGGCCGCCGCCGTGATCGTGGTCGTGACCGTGTGCGTGGTCGTGGCTGTGTGCGTGATCGTGCCCGTGGTCGTGCCCGTGATCGTGCTCGTGCGGGTGGGCGTGCTCCGCGTCGCCGTGCCGGTGAGGGTGGTCGTGCCCGCCGGGCTTGCGGTAGGTCACCGCGTCCGGGGGCTGGTTGCAGCCGCACGAGTCGCACATGGCGCCCTCCAGGGGATCGGTGTTCAGTCGACGTCGAGCGAGGCGACGCGCAGCTCGCGCCCGCCCACGACCTGCAGGCAGCCGTCGCAGGCGGGGCAGAGGGCCGCGTAGAAATCGATGTCGGTCTCGGCGCCGCAGGCGGGGCAGAGGCCGCGGCCGGGCAGCTCGCGCACGACCAGCTCGGCGCCGGCGGCCATGGTCCCGAGGCGGGCCGTCTCGAAGCAGAAGACCAGCGCCGACAGCTCGACGCCGGCCAGCCGCCCGATCTCCACCGTGACGGTGTTGATGCGCGCGGCGCCCGCTTCGCGAGCCCGTTCCTCGGCGATCTCGAGGATGCCGGCGACCAGGGTCATCTCGTGCATGCCGCCTCCCGGATCCCAATATAACACTTGGGGTTGGGACCACAAGCCGACCTTGCGGCCGGCGGTTCCCCGTTGCACCTTGGAAGGGTCGCACACCCACCAGGAGGGTCCCATGGAACAGACCACCGCGCAGCCGCCCGTGATGTCCGCCCAGTTCGCCGGGCGCCAGCCTTCGGTCATCCGCATGGCGCAGCTCCGCTTCGACGAGCGCCGCGACGGCACCGAGGCGATCAACGTGGCGATCGGCAACGTCTCGCTGCCGATGTACCCGGCCATGCAGGAGCGCCTGCGGAACCTCGGCGCGCCGCCGAGCCCCTTCCGCGACGGGGTCGTGAAGTACTCGTCGACCGCCGGGACCCAGGAATGCATCGACGCCTTCATGAACGTGATCGCCAGCAGCGGCTTCGACACCGCCGGGCTGCACGGCCACATCACCGAGGGCGGCACCCAGGCCATGGAGCTGCTGATCGTGGGCGTCTGCGGTCCCGCCGGCACGGACGAGGCTCCGCTGCTGCTGATCGACGCCGCCTACACCAACTACAAGACGCTCTGCCAGCGTCTGGGCCGCGCCACCTGCTCGGTGCAGCGCAGCCTGGGCGAGGACGGCAAGTTCTCGCTGCCCGACCCCGCGCGGATCGAGCAGGTCATCCGCGAGAAGAAGCCCCGCGCGATGGTCGTGATCCCCTACGACAACCCGACCGGCCAGTACTACGAGCACGAGGCGCTGGTCGCCCTGGCCCGCCTCGCGGTGAAGCACAACCTGTGGCTGGTGAGCGACGAGGCCTACCGCGAGCTGTACTACACCGGCGGCCGCTGCACCAGCGTCTGGGGCGTGAGCGAGGCCGAGGCGCCCGGCATCACCGGCCGCCGCATCGGCATCGAGACCACCTCGAAGGTCTGGAACGCCTGCGGCCTGCGCATCGGCGCCCTGGTCACCGACAACGAGCCCTTCCACCGCAAGGCCATCGCCGAGCACACCGTCAGCCTGTGCAGCAGCGTGATCGGGCAGTACGTCTTCGGCGCGCTGGCCCACGAGGACCACGCGACGCTGCGCGCCTGGTACGACAGGCAGCGCGAGTACTACCGCGGCATGCTCTTCGACTTCACCTCGCGGATGCGGGCCGCCCTGCCCGGCGTGATCGTCTCGAGCCCCGACGCCGCCATCTATTCGGTGCTGGACGTGCGCAACGTGGCGGCCGACGGTTTCGACGCCCTGGACTTCGTCCTGTGGTGCGCCTCCGAGGGCAAGGTCGACGTCGGCGGCAAGGCGCTCACCGTGCTGTCGGCCCCCATGGCCGGCTTCTACAGCGTGCCCGCGGGCGAGCCCAACCCGGGCCGCACCCAGATGCGCGTGGCCTACGTCGAGTCGCCCGAACGCATGGCGATGATCCCGGAGTTGTTCGCGGACCTCCTGCGGCAGTACGAACGGAAGCGGGCGGGCTGAGGCGGGGCCGCACGGTCGGAGAGAAAGAGAACGGGAGCCGCCGCCGGCTCCCGTTCCGCGTCCCGGTCCGGTCTCTTCAACGGTAGAGGGCCTTCACGGCTCCCCAGGAGTCGCTCCCGAGGGGCACGATCTCCAGCATCTGGTAGTCGCAATGCAGGACGCTGCCCGGGTCGATCGAAGTGCCGTTCAGTTCGACCCGGTACCAGCCGATCGGGTCGGGGATGGCGTCTTCCAAGGGGTCGTACGCGAAGGCGATCGTTTCCCCGACATTCATCTCCCACAGCACGGGCAGCCCCACACAGCCGTACACGCATTCCATGGTGCCGAGATGGTAGATGAAACAGGCGGGTGCGGAAATGAAGAGGGCCTGGTTCGGACCCGCGTTGTGGATGGTGATCGGCACGACGTCGGCCTGGGAGTACTGCATCGCGTCCGTGACGACGCTCAACTGGGCGTCGGCCGTTGCGGCCGTGATGCACAAGACGGTGCAGACGAACAGGATGCGGATCGTTCGGCTCATCGCTCATCCCTCCTTGCGCGTTCTCGGAACGCGATGCGTGCGGACAGCGGCGGGGAGAAGCAACATCTTGATGATACCGTATTCCGATGCAACCGGCCATCGGCATTCAAGGCGCCGGCGGCGGGCGTGTCCCCGCCGAGCCGCCTCGTCACTTGAGCGGCCGGCACCCGCCCTCCACGTAAGGCACGTACCGCTTCAGCAGGAAGTGCTGCCAGGTCTGCTCCACCACCGCCGGCCAACCCGCCAGGATCTCGCCGACGGCGTGGACCTCGACCCGCACCAGGGTGCGCCCCTCGCCGGCGTCGGCGAAGGTCCAGGTCGTGACCATGTGGATGGCGTGGCCGGCCAGGCCCAGCGGCCCCTCGTAGCGCAGCATCTCGCCGCGACGCGCGTAGGTCACCGCGGCGTGGCGGACGCCGTCGCCGCTCTCGTCGAACACTTCCAGGAACGCGCCGCCGGGCTTCGGCTCGACGACCAGGCGCACCGGACGGTCCGACATGGTGTGGTCCCACCACCCCGAGATGTCGCCGGTGGCGGCGTCGAAGGCCGCGGCCTGGGTCCCGGTCACCGTCGCCTCGACCGCGAAGGAGAAGGCGCCGGTCGGCGGGGTCTCGGCCCGCGAGGTCGTGGCGAAGGCGAGGCATCCGATCAGGATCAGGAACGCGCGCATGGGGAAGGCCTCCGGTGATAGCGGTGATTCCGGCCGGCTCATCGATCCCGCTCGACGAGTCGCCGCACGACGACCGACACGCTAGCACGGAGGCGGGCGGGGCGCGAGTCGACGCCACGTCCGGGTTTCACGGCAGGATCGCGACCGCATCCCCCAGCCGCAGGACCCCCTCGCCGCGGGCGACGAGGTTCAGGCCGAAGTCGACGCCCTCGCCGCGGCGCCGGTAGGCGGCGAGCGTGCGCAGCGGCTCGTGGCCGCGCTCGCCCGTGGCCTGGTCGGTCGTGGTGACGACGCAGCGGGCGCAGGGCTTGACCACCTCGAACGTGACGGCGCCGATGCTCAGCCGGCGCCACCGGTCCTCGTCGAAGGCGTCGCCGCCCCGGACCACGAGGTTGGGGCGGAAGCGGTCCATCCCGACCGCATCGCCGCCGCTCGCAACGATCCTCGCGTTGAGGTCGGCCAGCGAGGACTCGCAGGCCAGCAGGTAGGGGTAGCCGTCGGCGAAGCTGACCGCGACCTCGGGCGCGAGCCGCGCGGGACGGTGCGCGGCGGCATCCATGAAGACCAGGCCCACGGGCTCGCCGAGGAAGCGCGAGAGCCAGGCGCCGGCCTCCGCGCCGGCCGTCAGGGCGTCGACCCGGTCCTGCCAGATCTCCACCGTCGTGCGGGGGCCGTCGGGGCCCGGCGGCGGCACCCGGATTTCCCCGCACCCGTCCGCGCTCAACCGCAGGACCTCGCCGTCGAGCTGCGCGGCGAGACGCGCCAGCCGGGGGTGCGAGCGCTGGCTCACGAAGCGGCCGTCGGCGTCCACGAGCTGCCAGCGACGGTCGCCGCGCAGGCCGCGCATCCGCGCCTCCGCTGCGGTCAGGCTGCAGCCGCGGGCGGATTTCAAGGGGTAGACGCAGAGGCCCGATAGCGTCAGGCCGCTCACGTCCGCGCCTCCGCGCACGCCCCGTCGCCGGGGCGGATCGCCCCCTCGCGCACCACGCGCGCGAACATGCCGAACATCACGCCGCCGTCCCGCGTGCGGTACTCCTCGAGCGTGCGCAGGGGCTCCGGTCCGACCTCCCCGGTCAGGGGATCGACCGTCGTGTTGGGGC
Source organism: Gemmatimonas sp. (assembly GCA_013824755.1). GTDB lineage: Bacteria > Krumholzibacteriota > Krumholzibacteriia > LZORAL124-64-63 > LZORAL124-64-63 > PNOJ01. The sequence goes on along the minus strand of PNOJ01000035.1, from coordinate 2,266 downwards.
AGCGCGGGCAGGGGCGCAGGATCTCGAACTCGGCCGCGCCGGCGCGCAGCCGCCGCCACCCGTCCTCCGCGAAGGGTTCGCCCCCGCGGATCACCAGGTTGGCCCGGAAGCGGTCCATGCCGACGGGCGCTTCGCCGCGCGCGGCGAGCCGGCGGTTGAGGTCGACCAGCGACGCCTCGCAGCAGATCAGGTAAGGCGCCGATCCGGCGAGGCCGTCGCTGACCGCGGGGTCGGCGGCGGCGGGATCACCGCCGGCGTTTCGTCCTGCGCCAGGTGCGCGAGCCAGACCGCTTCGCCCAGCAGCCCGCTGAAGTAGCGGTTGGCCTCCGGCGCGGCCACCCTGGCCGCGAGCGTGCGGCGCTTGACGGTGACCGGCAGCGGGACCGCGCTCGCCGGCGGCGGCGCGACGCGCAGGGGTGGGCCGTCGGCGCCGGAGACGACGAGCGTCTCGCCGTCGAGGCCGATCGCCACGGTGGCGAGCCGGGGGTGGGACTTGAGCATGACCGGTTCGCCGGACTGGGCGACCAGCAGCCAGCGGCGGTCGCGGCGCAGGCCGCGGGCCAGCGCCGCGGCCTCGTCCAGCGGCACCGCGCGCGCGGCCTTCAGCGGGTAGGCGAACAGGCCGGAGACGACGAGGTCCTGCATGGCGTCACTCCCGCGGCACGAGCCGGGACGGCACGTCCACTTCCATCTCCAGCAGGGCCTGCGACAGCGTCTTGCCCTGCGGGTCCAGCATCAGCGACACGGTGCCGCCGCCGCCCAGGGTCCGTTCCAGCAGGAAGTTCAAGGCCAGCAGGTTGGGCGCCTCGTGGCGCGTGACGCGGCCCAGGACGACGCCCTTGAAGAAGCGCCGCACCACGGCCGGCTTCAGCTCGCGGCGCAGCCAGGCGTACAGTTCGGGGCTGCGGCACAGCACGCCGATGTTGCAGGTGTCGCCCTTGTCGCCGGAGCGCGCGTAGGCCAGCGCGCGCAGCTTCACGCGGCGCGTGCGGCCGCCAACGACGGGAGGGGGCGGCGTCTTGGCGGTCGCGACCGCCGCGCCGAGGCGGGGGGGCGCCGGGTCCGCGAAGGCGATGACGTCGACGCGCTCGGGGCCGTCGGTGTCCAGTGCCGTGACCCGGGCCGCGACGCTGCTGCGGCGGATCAGGGCGGGCCAGTAGGCCACGACCTCCGAAGGCTTCGGCCGCCCGCCGGTCACCGCCAGGCCCGAGGGGCCCGAGAGGATCATCGTCGGCAGCACCATCCCGAAGTCGTGGACCTTGGCGCGGTCGTGGTCGCGGACGCCCAGGCGCAGCAGCACTTCGTCGGTCTCGCGGCGGCCGAGCGACTCCGGCCAGATCGAGCCGGTGCCCACGACCGAGGTGTGGGTCGCGGCGAAGCGGTGGCCGACGCGTTTCCAGAAGGCGCGCGCGAGGGTTTCGGCCTTGGCCGTGGCCTCGGGCCCGCTGACCAGGATGGTGCCGACGGCCTTCCAGCCGTCCTGGTAGGCCATCGAGACCTTGAAGTTCTCGGGCCGCGGCACCCCGCGCACGCCCGAGACGCGCACCCGGTCGCGGCCGAGGTCCTCCAGCCGGATGGTGTCGAAACGGGCGATGACGTCGGGCGAGATGTAGGAGCGGGGGTCGCCCATCTCGTAGACGAGTTGCTCCTTCACGGTCTTCTCGCTGACGAGCCCGCCGGTGCGGCGGTGCTTGGTCACGACGAAGGAGCCGTCCGCCGACACCTCGACGATCGGGTAGCCGATGCGGTCGTAGGTGGGCACGTCGCGCCAGTCGGTCAGGTTGCCGCCGGTGGCCTGGGTGCCGCACTCGATGACGTGGCCGGCGACGATGCCCGCGGCGAGGCGGTCCCAGTCGTCCTCGTCCCAGCCGAACTCGTGGATCAGCGGCGCCAGCGTGATGCCGGTGTCGGTCACCCGACCCGTCACCACGACGCGGCAGCCCATCTCCAGCGCCCGCACGACGGGTTCGGCGCCGAGGTAGACGTTGGCCGCGGACACCCGGGACAGGTGCGGCGCCAGGGGTTCGCCCGTCTCCATGTTGTTCAGGGGATCGCCGCCGTCGCGCAGTTCCGTCAGCCGGTCCAGGATGTCGTCGCCGGAGACCACGCCCACCTTCAGTCGCAGTCCCAGCCCGCGCGCGATCTCCACCAGCTTGCGGCCGAGCCCCTCGGGGTTCACGCCGCCGGCGTTGGTGATGACCGTCGCGCCGCTCTCCATCAGCAACGGCAGGCAGTCGCGCATCTGGTCGACGAAGTCCGTCGCGTA
>PNOJ01000034.1 GCA_013824755.1 Gemmatimonas sp. | reverse complement strand
GCCAACAAGGTGCTGGCGCGCTTCCGGGAGGCGCCCGGGACCGAAGCGGCCGACTGAACCGGCGCGACGCCCGCGTCGGCGAAAATCTGCTTCCCCTGGCGGGGTCGCCACATTAGATTGACACCAGTTGCGTCCGCCGGGCGGACGGCGACGTCACCCAGCGGCGACGGACGCGCGGATCGGCCACCGACCGCGCCGCGGCGAAGGAGAGAACCAGACATGCGGACCACGATGCGGATCGCCCTGCTGCTGGCGGTCGCGGCCAGCGCCGCCCTGCTCGGCTGCGCTCCCTGCAGCGACTACAAGCAGCTCGTCGCGGAGCGCGACGGCAGCCTCCTGTCCCTGCAGAACGAGATCGCCGCGCGCGAGGCGACCATCGCCGAGGGCCGGCAGCTGGCGGCCGGCCTGCGCGAGCAGATCGCCCAGCTCGAGGCCGAGAAGGCCGTGCTGATCGAGCAGAACGGGGAAGTCGTCAGCGTGGCCCTGACCGAGGAACTGGCCTTCTCGGGCGCGAACCTCGGCATCGGCGACAAGCTGAAGCCCACGCTGGCGGCCATCAAGGACGCCTGCGACAAGTATCCCGGCTGGGACATCCACGTCGCGGGCGGCACCGACGACAACGGCGTGCCCGGCGACTACCGCGAGATCTGGCCCACGAGCTGGGAGCTGGCGGCGGCCCGCGCCGCCGCGGTCGTCCGCTACCTGATCAACGACCTGGACATGGAGGCCGCGCGCTTAGCCGTGGTGAGCTACGGCGCCGCCCGTCCCGTCGGCGACAACACGACGGCCGAGGGCCGCGCCCTGAACAACGCCGTCCGCCTGACCCTGCACAAGCCCGAACGCCTCTGGTCGCGCAACCAGTAGCGCCGGACCGGCGACCTCCGCGCGCAGAGCCGCCCCCCGCCGGGGCGGCTCTCGCCGTCCCCGGGCCGGCCACGAACTGGTGGCCGCGAGCGCGTCGTTGCCCCGGGACGCCGGGAGTGCTATGCATGGGGGCCGTCCGGCGAACGACCGCCGGCCGCCGCGCCACTTCCGGGAAAGGACGACCGATGCGCACGACCGCCGCCACCGCCCTGACCGCCGCCCTGATCGCCGTCCAGGTCCTGCTCGCCGCCGCCGGCGCCGCAGCCCAGCCCTTCGTCCGCCTCGGCACCGACGCCGGGCCGATCCTGCTGGTCCTGACCCCGGAGACGGCGCCGCACCACGTCGCCAACTTCACGCACCTGTGCCGCACCGGCTTCTACGACGGCACCGCGTTCCACCGCGTCATCCCCGGCTTCATGATCCAGGGCGGCGATCCCAACTCCAAGGACGCCGACCGCGCCAACGACGGCCAGGGCGGCCCCGGCTGGCGCGACGTGCTCGACGCCGACGAACTGGCGCTGCTCGAGCGCGCCCGCGCCGCGATCGCGGCCAAGGGCTACGCCCTGGCGGGCGACCAGGCGCTGCTGAACGCGGAGTTCAACGCCGTCCGCCACGAGCGGGGCGTGCTGTCGATGGCCCGCGCGTCCGACCCCAATTCGGCCGGCAGCCAGTTCTTCATCTGCGTGGCCGACGTGGCCCACCTCGACAACAAGTACACCGCTTTCGGCAGGGTCGTGACGGGCCTCGACGTGGTCGACGCGATCGTGGCGTCGCCGCGCGACCGCTCCGACAACCCGCTGCAGGCCCGGCGCCTCCTGAAGGCCGAAGTGATCGACGGCCCCGCGGGCCTGACCGCGGACGAGCGCGCCGCCTGGGAAGCCCTGCCGCGCGGCGCGGGCGCCCCCGCCGCGGTCGTGCGCTGAACGTCCGAGCGACGGAGGGAACGTGGCCGGCGACGTCATCACGATCAAGGGCGCACGCGTCCACAACTTGAAGAACCTGGACCTGACGCTGCCGCGACACCGCCTGGTGGTGGTGACCGGTCCGAGCGGGTCCGGCAAGTCGTCGCTGGCCTTCGACACCCTCTACGCCGAAGGCCAGCGGCGCTACATCGAGAGCCTCTCCAGCTTCGCCCACCAGTTCCTCGACCAGCTGCCCAAGCCCGACGTCGACCGCATCGAGGGCCTGTCCCCGGCGCTGGCCATCGACCAGAAGGGGCTCGGCGCCAACCCGCGCTCGACGGTCGGCACCGTGACGGAGATCGCCAGCTACCTGCGCCTGCTCTACGCGCGCTGCGGCACGGCCCACTGCCCGGCGTGCGGCGTGCCGGCGGCGGCGCGCCCGCTGGCGGAGATCCGCGAGGCGATCGCGACGCGGCCCGAAGGCACCCGCCTCTGGCTGCTGGCGCCGGTGGTGAGCGGGCGCAAGGGCGCGCACCGCACCCTGCTGCGGGACCTGCAGCGGCGCGGCTACGTGCGCGCGCTGATCGACGGCGAGCTGCGCGACCTGGACGAGGGGATCGAACTCGCGGCGGGCGCCCGCCACGACATCGCGGCGGTGATCGACGGCCTGGTCGTGCGGCCCGGCGTCGAGGCGCGGCTGAACGAGGCGCTCGCGGCCGCGGTGGAGCTGTCCGGCGGCACGGTGCTCGTGCGGGAGGGGGACCGCCAGACGCTCTTCTCCCGCGAGGCCGCCTGTCCCGGCTGCGGGCGCGGCTTCCCGGCCCTCGAACCCCGTCTGTTCTCCTTCAACTCGCCCGCCGGTTCGTGCCGCGTCTGCCAGGGGCTGGGCAGCCTGCCGACGATCCGCGAGGAGTCGCTGGTGCCCGACCCGTCGCTGTCCCTCGCGGGCGGGGCGGTCGAGTTCCTGCGCGGCAAGGAGACCGGCTGGCTGTTCACCCAGGTCGAGGCCTTCGCCGCGGCCCTGGGCTTCTCGCTGCACGCGCCCTGGTCGGGCCTGCCCGCGGACGCCCGCCGCATCCTGGTGCACGGCCTGGCGCCGGCCGACGCCAAGTCGCTGCGCAAGCACGCCCACTGGGAAGCCTTCCTCGCCGGCTGGCTCGGCCTGGCGCCCGAGCTGCTGCGCCGCCACCGCGAGACCAAGTCGGAGAAGGTGCGCGCCGGCATCGAGAAGCTCATGACGGCCGACGTCTGCCCGGCCTGCCGCGGCTACCGGCTGTGCGAGGAGGCGCTGGGCGTGCGCGTCGGCGAGCTGCACATCGGCGAGGCCGGCGAGCTCGCCCTGGACGAGCTGGCCGCGTGGGCCAACGGGCTGTCCTTCGTCGACCCGCTCAAGTCGGCCGTGGCGCGCCCCGTCGTCGAGCAGATCGCCACGCGCACCGGCTTCCTCTGCGAGGTGGGCGTGAGCTACCTCACCCTCGCGCGCGGCGTGGGCACCCTGAGCGGCGGCGAGGGCCAGCGCGTGCGGCTGGCCACGCAGGTGGGATCCCGCCTGACCGGCGTGCTCTACGTCCTGGACGAACCCAGCGTCGGCCTGCACCACCGCGACATCCACCGCCTGATCGGCACGCTGCAGAAGCTGCGCGACCGCGGCAACACCGTCGTGGTGGTCGAGCACGACCTCGACGTGATGCTCGCGGCCGACCACCTGATCGACCTCGGACCCGGCGCCGGGGAACACGGCGGCTACCTCGTGGCCCAGGGCACGCCGGCCGAGGTCGCCGCCTGCGCCGGCAGCCAGACCGGCCGCTGGCTGGCCGGACGGCGCGACGGGCAGCACCCGGAACCGGTCAACGGCAACGCCGAACCCGACGCCTGGCTGCGCATGACCGGGCTCACGGGCCGCAACCTGCGGGGCATCGACCTCGCCGTGCCGCTGCGCCGTCTGACCGTCGTCACGGGCGTCTCGGGCTCCGGCAAGAGCACCGCCGTGCACGAGACCCTCTACCGGGCGCTGGCCCGACGCCTGCACCGCGCCTCGGCCGAACCGGCTCCCTACGCGCGGCTCGAGGGCGACGGCGATCTCGGCTCGGTGGTCCTGGTGGACCAGTCGCCGATCGGCCGCTCGACGCGTTCCACTCCCGCCACCTACAGCGGCCTGATGGGACCGGTCCGCCGCCTCTTCGCGGCCACCCCGCTGGCGAAGGCGCGCGGCTACGGGGCCGACCGTTTCAGCTTCAACACCGGGCCCGGGCGCTGCCCGGAATGCGAGGGCGCCGGGGTGCGGCGCCTGACCATGGACTTCCTGCCGGACGTCGACGTGCCCTGCGAGGCCTGCGGCGGCCAGCGCTACGGCCCCGAGACGCTGGAGGTCACCTTCAAGGGCCGCAGCGTGGCCGAGGTGCTGGACCTGCCGGTGGAGGAGGCGCGCGAGTTCCTGGGCAACGTGCCGGCCTGCCGGCGCATCCTGGACGTCATGGACGGCGTGGGGCTCGGCTACCTGCGGCTCGGCCAGTCCGGCGCCACGCTCTCGGGCGGGGAGGCGCAGCGGCTCAAGCTGTCGCGGGAACTGGCGCGCGGCGGCCGCGGCGACAGCCTGTACATCCTGGACGAACCGACCACGGGCCTGCATTTCTGCGACGTCGACCGGTTGCTGGACATCCTGGCGCGGCTGACCGCGAAGGGCCACACCGTGCTGGTCATCGAGCACAATCCCGAAGTCGTGCGGCGCGCCGACTGGGTCATCGACCTCGGCCCCGACGGCGGCGCCGCGGGCGGGCGCGTGCTGGTGCAGGGCCCGCTGTCGGCGGTCTTGGCCTGCGCGGAGTCGCACACCGGCGCCATGCTGCGCGCGCTCGCGGGAGGCGGCTGAGACGGCGGCGTCGCCGCCGTATCGCTCCTGGACTTCCCGCCCGAGCCGTTTAGATTAGGCGTGGCCGGCGCCCGCGACGCCGCCCCGATCCCGGATCCCGCCGCTCCTCTCGCTCAGGAGGACGCCTTGACCACGCACGACGACACCCCGCTGCGGTCGACACCCCTGACCGCCTGGCACCGTGACCACGGGGCTCGCATGGTTCCCTTCGCCGGTTTCGAGATGCCCGTGCAGTACCGGGGCGTGCTGGCCGAGCACGCGGCGGTGCGCGAGCGCGTGGGCCTCTTCGACATCACGCACATGGGGGAGATCCTCGCCGCCGGCCCGGGCGTCGAGGCCTGGCTCGATGGGCTCTGCACCAACCGCGTGTCCGGACTGCCGGACGGCAAGGTCGTCTACACCGCGATGTGCCGCCCCGACGGCGGCGTGCTCGACGACATGCTGATCTACCGCCTCGGCCGCGAGGACTGGATGATCGTCTGCAACGCGTCCAACCACGACAAGATCGCGGCCTGGGTCGCCGGCCGCGCCGCCGGCGTCGCCGGCGTGGCGCTCGACGACGCCAGCGACCGCACCGCCATGATCGCGGTGCAGGGTCCCGAGGCCGCGGCGCTGACGGGCCGCCTCGCGGCGCTGCGCGGCAGCGCCGACGCCCTCGACGCCCTCGAGTTCTACACGGCCTTCGCCCTGCCCCGTCCCGGCGGCCGCTGGATCGTCTCGCGCACCGGCTACACCGGTGAGCGCGGCTACGAGCTGTACGTGCCCAACGCCGACGCGCTCCCGCTGTGGGAGGAGCTGCTGGCCCTGGGCGGCGACCTGGGCGTCGAGCCCATCGGCCTGGCGGCGCGCGACACGCTGCGCTTCGAACCGGCCTACTGCCTGTACGGGCACGAGCTGAGCGAGGACTGGACGCCGCTCGAGGCCGGCATCGGCTGGGCCGTGCGCCTGAAGGACCGCGATTTCGTCGGACGCGAGGCCCTGCAGCGTCAGAAGGACGCCGGCCCGCCGCGGCGCCTCGTCGGCCTCGAGGTGGCGGCGCCCGACGCCGCCGGCCGCGACCGCCCCGCACCCATCGCGCGCCAGGGCGCGCCGGTGTTCTGCGGCGATGCGCCGGCCGGCTTCGTCACCAGCGGCACCAAGAGCCCGACCCTGGGGCGCTCGTTGGCCCTGGCCCTGGTCGACGCGGGGTGCGACACCTCGCGGCTGACCGTGGAGATCCGCGACCGCCGGCACCCCGTCCGCGTGGTCCCGTACCCGTTCCTCGAGGCCCGGGTCAAGGGTGACCCGCGCGCCGCGCGCTAAGGCATCAATCGGCAGGAGGAGAACGGCATGGTGGCGAGCGACCGCAAGTACACGAAGGACCACGAGTGGGTGCTGGCCGAGGGCGAGAGCGCCACGGTGGGCGTGACCGAGTACGCGGCCCACGAGCTGGGCGACGTCGTCTTCCTGGAACTGCCCGAGGTCGGCACCGTCGTCGCGCAGGGCGAGGCGGTCGGGACCATCGAGACCGTCAAGTCGGTCGAGGACCTCTTCAGCCCGGTGGGCGGCGAGATCATCGCCGTCAACGAGGCGGTGCTCGACGCTCCCGAGACGGTCAACCAGGACCCGCTGGAGGCCGGCTGGCTCTTCAAGGTGCGCATCGAGGACCGGAGCGAGATGGACGATCTGCTCTCGGCCGACGATTACGACGCCCTCATCGGAGGCTGAGCCGCCCATGCCGTACACGCCGCACACCGCAGAGGACATCCGCGAGATGCTGGACGTCCTGGGCCTCGAGACCGTCGACGACCTCTTCCGCAGCCTGCCCGCGGCCGTGCGGCCGCCGGCGGGCCTGGACCTGCCGCCCTCGCTGTCGGAGGAGGAGGTCTGGCGCGTGATGAGCAATCTGGCCGCGCTGAACGCGGGCCAGGACGAGCTCGTCTCCTTCCTCGGCGGCGGCGTCTACGACGCCGCGATCCCCGCCGCCGTGGAGGCCGTGGTCTCGCGCAGCGAGTTCCTCACGGCCTACACGCCCTACCAGCCCGAGGTCTCCCAGGGCACGCTGCAGGTCATCTACGAGTGGCAGACCTTCGTCACCCGCCTGACGGGCCTGCCGGTGGCCAACGCCAGCATGTACGACGGGTCGACGGCGCTGGTCGAGGGTGTCCGCATGGCGCTCGGCCGCACCGGCCGCGACGCCGTGGTCCTGCCCGCCGCCCTGAACCCGCGCCACCGCCGCGTCCTGGAGACGAACCTGGCGAGCGAGGGCGTGACGATCCTCACGGCGCCGGCCGCGGCCGCCGGGACCACCGATCCCGCCGCGCTGCGCGCCCTGCTCGACGGCCGGGTCGGCGCGGTCGTGATCCAGAACCCCAACCACCTCGGCCTGATCGAACCCGTCGACGCGCTCGCCGCCGCGGCGCGCGACGCCGGGGCGCTGGTCGTGGCCTCGGTCAATCCCGTCTCGCTCTCGCTGCTGAAGACGCCCGCCGAGTACGGCGCCGCCGTGGCGACGGGCGAGGCGCAGCCCTTCGGCGTGCCCTGCGGCTGGGGCGGCCCCCTGCTGGGCTTCCTGTCCTGCAGCGACGACCTGAAGCGGCTGATCCCCGGCCGCGTCGTCGGGCGCACGGTCGACCACGACGGCCGCGAAGGCTACGTGCTGACCCTGCAGACCCGCGAGCAGCACATCCGCCGGGAGAAGGCGACCTCGAACATCTGCTCCAACCAGGGCCTGAACATGGCGCGCGGCACCGTGTACCTGGCCCTGCTCGGCGCCGAGGGCCTGCGCGAGCTGGGCGAGGCGAACCGCGTGCGCTGCGAGGCGCTGCGCGCGATCCTGCGCGGGATCGCCGGGGTGAAGCTGCCCTTCGACGGCCCCGTCTTCAACGAGTTCGTGGTGCGCCTGCCGCGGCCGGCCCGCGAGTTCCGCGCCTTCGCGCGCGAGCAGGGCGTCCTGGCGGGCATCCCGCTGGACGGCTTCGCGGGCTGCGGGCCGGGCGACCTGCTGGTCGCGGTCACCGAGCGCCGCACCGCCGACGAGATCGAACACTTCGGGAACGTCCTGCGCGACTTCCTGGAATCCTGACGACCGGACGACGTGAAGGAGATGCCGACCATGAGCCAAGAGCGGCAGGGCGCGACGCCCGCGCGCTGGGGTGCGGACCTGCAGACGAGCCTGTTCGCCAAGGGCCGCGCCGGCCGGCGCGCCACGACGATGCCCGCCTGGCGCGGCGACGCGGTGGACACGCGGCTGCCCGCCGGCGCGCTGCGCGCGACGCCCGCGGACCTGCCGTCGCTCTCGGAGCCGGAGGTGCTCCGCCACTACACGCTGCTGTCCAACCTCAACCACCACATCGAACGCGGGCTGTACCCGCTGGGCAGCTGCACGATGAAGTACAACCCGCGGCTCAACGAGAAGGTGGCCGCGCTCTCCGGTTTCGCCTCGCTGCACCCCGAGCAGGACGAGGCGGACCTGCAGGGCCTGCTCTGCGCCCTGAAGCTGCTGCAGGACGCGCTGTGCGAGATCACCGGCTTCGCCGCCTGCAGCCTGCAGCCGGCCGCCGGCGCCCACGGCGAGTACCTGGGGATGCAGGTCATCCGCGCCCGCCACCTCGACCGCGGCGAGAGCGGCCGCACCGAGGTGCTGATCCCCGACTCGGCCCACGGCACCAACCCCGCCTCGGTGGTCCTCACGGGCATGAAACCGCGCACGCTGAAGTCGGGACCGGACGGCCGGCTCGACCTGGCGGCGTTGCGGGCCGCGGTCGGCCCGCAGACCGCCGGCATCATGATCACCAACCCCAACACGCTGGGGCTGTTCGAGTGCGACATCGTGGAGGTCGCGCGCATCGTCCACGACGCGGGCGGCCTGCTCTACATGGACGGCGCCAACCTGAACGCGATCCTGGGCAAGGCGAAGCCGGCGCTGATGGGCTTCGACGTCGTGCACCTGAACCTGCACAAGACCTTCTCCACGCCCCACGGCGGTGGCGGCCCCGGCGCCGGTCCCATCTGCGTGACGGAGGAGCTGGCGTGCTTCCTGCCGGCGCCGATCATCCGCGAGGACGAAGGCGTCTACCGCCTCGACGACTGCGCCGGCGAGTGCCGGCCGAGCGTGCACGCCTACATGGGCAACACGGGCGTCTGCCTGCGCGCGCTGACCTACATCCTGCGCCTGGGGGGCGACGGCCTGACGCGCGTCTCGGAGCGCGCGGTGCTCAACGCGAACTACCTGCGCCGGCGCCTCGAGGGCCTGCTGACGGTCGAGCACGCCGAGGGCACGCTGCACGAGTTCATCGCCACGGGCGCCGACTGGAAGGAGCGCTTCGGCGTGCGCACGCTGGACATCGCCAAGCGCATGCTCGACTACGGCATCCACGCGCCGACGATCTACTTCCCGCTGATCGTGGACGAGGCGATCATGGTCGAGCCCACCGAGACGGAGTCCAAGGAGACCCTGGACCGCTTCGTCGACGTCGTGGCCGCCATCCGCGCCGAGGCCGAGCGCGACCCCGACCTGCTGCGGACGGCGCCGCACACCACGCCCGTGTCGCGCCTGGACGAGGCCGCCGCCGCGCGCCGGCCCGACCTCAGCTGGCTCGGCCCCTGCAACTGCGGCTGAGATGGACCGCCTGCTCGTGATCCGCGACGGCGCGCGCCCCGGCGCCGACAACATGGCGGCCGACGCCGACCTGCTCGCGCGCCGGGCGCCGGGCGACCCGCCCGTGCTGCGCCTGTACCGCTGGTCCCCGCCGGCGGTCTCCTACGGCTACCACCAGGATCCCGAAGACTTCGACCGCGAGGTGATCGACCGCCGCGGCTGGGACCTCGTGCGCCGCCCGACCGGCGGCCGCGCCATCCTGCACGCCCAGGAGCTCACCTACGCCGTGGCGGGGGACGCGCCGTCGGCGCGCTTCGGCGACGACCTGCACGCCGTCTACGCGGCGATCAACGGGGCGCTGACGGAGTTCCTGCGCCGCCTCGGCCTGTCGCCGGACATCTCGCAGGGCGAGAGCCTGGCCGCTGCCCGCGGCGCGGTGTGCTTCCAGACCGCCGGCCGCCACGAGGTGACCGTCGGCGGGCGCAAGCTCGTCGGCTCGGCCCAGCGCCGGCACCCCGACCGCTTCCTGCAGCACGGTTCGATCCTGACCGGTCCGGCGCACGTCGACCTGCTGGACTGCCTGCGGGGGGAAGACCGCGGCCCGGCCCGCCGCGCCGCGCTGCTGGCGGCCACGACGAACCTGGGCGAACTGCTGGGGCGGGACTGCGAGGGGGCGTTTGCGGACGAGCTCGAGGACCTGCTCGCCGCCGTATTCCAAGAGCGCTTCCGCTAGGGTTCTGGCTCGAAGATTGTCCCTGGACAACGCCTTGGTGCTGTTCGACTTGGACATACAGAAGTCGCCGTGACAGGGGTGTCCGGAGGCCTCCTGCGCCAGGAAGGCGCAGGAGGCCGGAGGTCAAGCGCGCCGGGCACACGAGGTGCCCGGCGCGCGTCCCCTGTCACGGCGACTTCTGTATGTCCAAGTCGCATCGCATCAAGCGTTTGGGTAGGGACAATCTTCGAGCCAGAACCTGCTAGAAGGCCAGCGACACGCCGGAGGCTGCGGCCAGGCCCTTGGTGTCGTCGGGGATGAAGGCGCCGCGGTTCGCCACCGCCAGGTCCCAGCACAGCGGTCCCAGCGCCACGCCGAGGCCGGCCGCCGCGCGGTCGACGTCGCCGCCGAAGCCCAGGCCCAGGCGCGGCCGCAGCCAACCGCACGGACGCCACTCCACGCCCAGGTTCAGCTCGACGCGCCGGCCCGCGCCCGCGCGGCCGTCCAGCGGCTTCACCGCGTCCACCGCCAGCAGCAGGGGCCCCAGGGTGTTGCTCGCGCCGAGGCGGACCGTCGTGGGCAGGCTGCGGGCGTAGGGCGCCGCCGCCGCGACCGTCTTCTCGTCGACGACGCGATCCGCGGGCTCGTCGGTGTCCATCGCGAGCGAGTCGACCGACGCCCGCCAGGTCGTGCGCTCGACGTCGCGGTCCCACTCGATGCGGCTGGCGGCGTTGCTGACCGCCAGGCCGAGGACCCAGCCGCGCGGCGCCTGCAGCGCCAGCCCGGCGTCCACCGCGTAGCCGGTCCCGCCGCGCGAGGTGAGGTAGGAGGCGGCCGCCTCGCCGCGCACCTCGGTCATGGTGGCGACGACGCTCCCGCTCGCCGATTCGACGCGCAGGTCGTAGAAGCCGTGCAGGTAACGGGCGTTGACGCCGGCCGACAGCCGCACGGCGCGGCTGGTCAGCAGCGGCGCCGCGAACGAGAGGGTGCCGGAGGCCAGCGCGAAGCCCTCGCCGTCGGTGTCCTCGAAGCTGAAGCTCTCGTCGATCTCGTTGCCCATCAGGACCAGGTCGAAGAAGTCCTTGTCCAGGGTGCCGGTGCCGCCGGCGAGCCCCTGCAGGCTCAGGGCCACCGGTCCCACGCAGATGCCCAGGGCCGAGGCCCGCACGTCCGCGTTCAGCATGAAGCCCTCGTCCGGGATGTCGTCGAGCAGCCGCTGCTTGTCGGCGGCGTCGAGCGTGGCGCCGGAGATCTCGTTGTAGCGCTCCAGGGAGAAGGCGTTGTTGTTGAGGTCCATCGCGACCGAGGCCAGGCCGACCTCCACGCCGTGGGGGCGGCGCAGCGCCAGGTTCGCCGGGTTCCAACCGACGGCGTCGAGGCCGCGCGCCGCGGCCGTGTAGGCCCCGGCCAGGCCCATGGCCCGCACCTGGCCCTGGGCGGCGGCCGGCGCGGTGGGCAGCGCGAGCAGGAGCGCCGGCAGCAGCGCGAGTAGCGGCGCGGCGCGTCGCGCGGCGCGGGGGGGGGCGGTTTGATGCGGACGTCGGCCTGTCATGGGTCGCCTCCGGGGCGCTCGGGTCGTCATTCGTCGTCGTCGGCGACGGTGATCTCGGCGGTGAGCGCGCCGCTCACCGTCAGCCGGTCCACGCTGCGCAGGGTCACGGTGAGGCCGCCGGTGCCGGGCAGGGTCGCCACCGCCGCGGTGAAGGCGCCGGGCCTGGTCAGCGCCCGCACCTGGTCGCGGGTCAGGGCGACGACGTGCCGGCTGTCGGTCGTCGCGGTCACGTAGCCGCCGACGTCGTCGACCAGCCCCGCGGCCACCGTCAGCGGGCCGATCACCAGCTCCGGCGCGTCCAGCGCCGACAGGCTGTCGGGCCCTACCTGCAGCCGCACGTCCACGCCGAAGGGGAGGTGGTTGCCGATCACCGCGGTGATCGCCGCCGACTCGAGGTGGCGGTCGAGGTCGCGGCGCAGGTCGTCGTCCAGGTCCAGCGGCTCGGGGTCGAACGCGGTCTCGGAGGGCAGCAGCTCGAGCCGCAGCGGGGCGTCCACGCGCCAGCAGGCGCGGGCCCGGTCGCCGGGCCGCACGGTGCCCACCCAGCCGTCGCCGCCGACGCTGACCGCGCCGGCGAAGGTCAGCTCCTCCGGCAGGAGGCTCAGCAGCTCCGCGATGTTGCTGTTGTGCTCGTCCAGCACGATGCTCGTGCGGGACTCGCCGCCGGCGCGGGCGGGCGCGACCTGGGCCACGACGCTCAGCTCGGCCTCGTCGCCGGCGGCGTTGCGGCCCACGAGGCTCAGCTCGACCTCGCCGCCGAGGCCGGTGCCGTTGAACACGTCCACCACCAGCGTCGCCGAGGCCAGGCGCACGCCGTCGAGCTCGTCCGGGATGTCGATCGTCTCGGTGCGCGGCGCGAAGGCGAAGACCTCGCGGGGGAAGACGCCCTGCACTTTGGCGAAGGCCAGCGTCAGGGGCGCGATGGCCGCCGACAGCCCGGCGGCGGCGGACAGCGTGACCACGCCGTCGCCGCTGCCCGGGGAGGCGATCGCCACGTCGTAGGTCAGCCGGGTCAGCGGGTCGCCGGCGCCGGCGGTGATCGTGTAGCCGGCGAGGTCGACGACCGTCCGCCGCTCGCCGCCCGACGGCAGGTCCAGGCGCACGACCAGCGTGTCGCCGCCCCGGTCCCGCATCTGCGGGAACGTCACGCGCGCCGAACAGGGCAGGTCGATGCCGCTGGACAGCGCGAGGTCCAGCACGCCGCTGCCGATCGTCGCCTCCAGCACGCCCAGCGAGTCCGGCAGGTCGGCGCCGCCCGACTCGTCGAAGGCGAGGGCCTCGACGCGGGCCGTGGCCTCGTCGACGACCAGTCCGGTCAGCAGCATCGTCACCGACAGCGAGGCGTCGGGGGTCACGACGGCGGCGGCGGCGCCCGGCGAGCCGCCCCGCAGGCGCACGGCCAACCCGCCCGACAGCACGGCGCCGGCGAGGTCGGTCTGCACCGCGGCGCTGTCGCCCGGCGCGATCGCGCCGTCGAAGACCACCGTCGTCACCACCGCGCCCGCGCCGTCCAGCACGTCGGCGACGATCCGCTCCGGCGCCGCCGCGCCCGAGACCGGCACCGGCAGCCCGTTGCGCAGCCGCACCTCGAGCCGGCCGGAGGCGATGCGCGCGGAGTCGAGCCGGTCCAGGGGGGCGGGATCGCTCTGCAGGTCGATGGTGAACGCCGGTATCGGCAGGGGCACCGGCGGCAGGGCCGCCAGCTCGGGCGCGATCTCGGCCAGCGTGAAGCCGGCGGTCCGCGGCGGTTGGTCCGGCAGCGCGAAGGCGCCGAGCTCGGCCGCGACGTCGAGTCCGTCCAGTTCGGCGACGAGATCGAGATCCAGCTCGACGCTCGTCGTGTCGCCCTCGGCGCCGAACACCAGCACGGAGTCCGCGCCCGCGACGACGTCGTCCTGGTCCTCGAGCGCTTCGAGCACCGTCAGCTCGTGCGTGCCGATGGGCACCGAGACGCGGGTCGTGAAGACCGGCAGGGCGGGTTCGGCGATCTCGCAGCCGGCGGCGGCGAGGCAGGCGGTCAGCAGGCCCGCGGCGGCGAGCCGGCGCTGGGCGGCGACGATGTGCATGGTGCTCTCCCGGTTGTCGTTCCCTCGTCGCCGCCGGCCATGAAAGTCCCGTGCCGCGGCGCGGCGCGGCATCGAGCCGGGCGCGGAGGCGCGACGGGGAACGATCGGGAACGGCGGGGCAGGACGCGCCGTCGCGGCCTGTCCCCGTCAGCGCGGGGGCATCCCGCGCCCCGACGCGGTCGCCGCAGCTTGCACGGAGGCCCGTGCTAAGTGCGTCCGGGCCGAGGGCCGACCTTGACCGCGCGCGGGGACCGTCCCTAGACTGACCCGGGCCGACCAACCGGGAGCACCGATGATCCGCGACCTGCTGACGCGACTGGCGACCGCCCTGCTGCTGGTGCTGGCCGCGCTCAGCCTGGTCTTCCTGATGGCGCGCCTGGCGCCGGGCGATCCGGTGGAGATGCTGCGTGACCCCGACCTCGACGCCGCGGGCCGCACGCTGCTGCGGCAGCAGTACGGCCTCGACCGCCCGCTCGCCGAGCAGTACGTCCGCTGGCTGGGGGGCGTGGTGCTGCACGGCGACCTCGGCCGCAGCCTGCGACTGCACCGCGAGGTGTCGGACATCCTCGCCGAGGCCGTGCCGCGCACGCTGCTGCTGACCGTCACCGCCTACCTGGTCCACCTGGCGACGGCGATCCCCCTGGGCGTGTGGATGGCGCGCCGCCGCGGCTCGGCCGCGGAGAGGGCCGTCGGCGCCCTGGGCCTCGCGGTGAACTCCCTGCCGGCCTTCTGGCTGGGGCTCATGCTCGTGCTGGTCTTCGCCCGTGGGCTGGGCTGGTTGCCCGCCTCGGGGATGCACGCCCCCGACCACGCCTCGCTGTCCTGGTACGCCCGCCTGCTGGACACCCTGCGCCACCTCGTGCTGCCGGTGACGGTGCTCGGCCTGGCCACCGCCGTCGGCACGGCCCGCTACGTCCGCCAGGCCGTGCTCGAGGTTCTGGAGTCCGAGTTCGTGACGGCCGCCCGGGCCCGCGGCCTGTCGGAACGCGCCGTGGTCTGGCGTCACGCCGTGCGCAACGCCCTGCTGCCGGTGGTCACGCTGGTGGGTCTGAACCTGCCGGCGCTGCTCGGCGGCGCGGTGGTGACCGAGACCGTGTTCGCCTGGCCGGGCATGGGCCGCGTCGCGGTGGAGGCGCTGTGGGCGCGCGACTACCCGGTGATCCTCGGCGCGACGGGGCTCTCGGCCGTGATGGTGGTGGTCGGCAACCTGCTGGCCGACCTGTTCTACCGCGTGGTCGATCCGCGCGCGCGGACGGGCGGGGAGGGACGGACATGAGCGCCGTGCTCCGCGCCCTGCGGCGCGACGCCGGCGCGCGCGCGGGCCTGATCCTGATCCTGCTGCCGCTGCTGGCGGCGGCCCTGGCCGGACCGCTGGCGCCCGGCGATCCGCTGCGGGTGGGGACCGCCGCCGAGCGGCTGCTGGCTCCGTCGCCGGCGCACCCGCTGGGGACCGACGCGCTGGGCCGCGACGTCCTGGGGCGACTGATGCTGGGCGGACGCGCTTCGCTGGCCGTGGGCTGGTCCGGCGTGCTGGGCGCCGTGCTCCTGGGCACGCTGGTGGGACTCGCCGCGGGCCTGGGCCACGCGCGCCTCGACCGCGCGCTCATGGGGCTGACCGACCTGTTCCTCGCCTTCCCCCGCGTATTCCTGGTGCTGCTGCTCGCCGCCGTCGCGACGCCTTCGCTGGCGCTGGTGGCGGCGGTGATCGCAGCCACGGGGTGGATGGGCGTGGCCCGCCTGGTGCGGGCCGAGACGCTCGCCTTGCGCGACCGGCCCTTCGTCGTCGCGGCGCGCAGCCTCGAACTGCCGGCGTGGCGGCTCGCGGCCCGCCACGTCCTGCCGCACGTGCTGCCCCTGGTCGTCCTCGCGGCCGCGCTGCGCGTGGGCGGGGCGATCCTGCTGGAGTCCTTCCTCAGCTACCTCGGGCTGGGCGCCCAGGACCCGACCGTGTCCTGGGGAGCCATGATCGAACACGGCCACCGCCACCTGGCCGACGCCTGGTGGCTGGCCGCTTTCCCCGGCTTCGCGATCGCGCTGACCGCGGTCGGCCACAACCTGCTCGGCGATGCCCTGCGCGACGCGCTCGACCCGCGCGCCGGCGGTCGCCACGACGCGCCCGGGGAGGGCTGCCCGTGAGCGCCCCCCGCCTGCTGAGCTGCGAATCCCTGCGGGTGGCCTACCCGGGACCGGACGGCGGCCGCGAGGCCCTGCGCGGCGTGGACCTGGCGCTCGACGCGGGGGAGGTCCTGGCGGTGATCGGGCCGTCGGGCGCGGGCAAGTCGTCGCTGGCCCTGGCCGTGCTGGGCCTGCTGCCGACGCGGGCGCGCGTGTCGGGCGTCCTGCGCTGGCGGGGAGAACCCGTGGCTCCCGGCCCGGCTCACCGGCGGCTGCTCGGCCGCGACATCGGGATGCTCTTCCAGGATCCGCTGGCGAGCCTGGACCCGGTCGTGCGCGTCGGGGACCAGCTGGTCGAGACGCTGCGCGCCCTGCGCCGCGCCGGCGGCCGAGACGCGCGCCGGCGGTCCGAGGCACTGCTGGCCGAGGTGCTGCTGCCGGACCCGGCCGCGGTGGCGCGGCGCTACGCCCACCAGCTCAGCGGCGGCGAGCGCCAGCGCGTCGCGCTCGCGCTCGCCCTGGCCGGCGACCCCGCGCTGCTCGTCGCGGACGAACCCATCACGGCGCTGGACGCGGCCGTCGGGACCGCCGTCGTGGGGCTGCTGGGGGACCTCGTGCGCCGCCGCGGCATGTCGCTGCTGCTGGTCACCCACGATCCCCGTCTGACGGCGGGCCTCGCCGACCGCGTGCTGCGCCTGGAGGCGGGTCGTGTCGCGGCGGGTCCGACGGCGGACGTCGTCGTCGGCGACGCGGCAGGATCCGCCGGTGACGCGGGTCCGGGTGCGGACGCGGGCGCCGGCGCGCCGGCCCTGAGCTGCTGCGGGCTCGAAGTGCGGTATCCCGGACACCGCGGCCGTCCCGACGTCGTGGCGGTGCGCGGCGTCGACCTGGCGATCGGCGCCGGCTCGTCGCTCGCCCTGGTGGGGGAGTCGGGGTGCGGCAAGACCTCGCTGGCGCGGGCCGTGTGCGGGCACCTGCGGCCCGCCGCGGGGGCGATCGAGGTGGGCGGCCGTTCCGTCAAAGGCCGGCCCCACCGGGCCGCGCAGATGATCTTCCAGGATCCGTACTCCTCGCTGGACCCGCGACAGACCTGCGGCGACGCCGTCGCCGAGGCGGCGCGAGCGGCCGGCAGCACGGCGGCCGCGTCCCGCCTCGTCGCCGCCGACCTGCTCGCCGCCGCCGACCTGGGCCCCGGGATCGCCGCGCAGCGTCCCCATGCGCTCAGCGGCGGCCAGCGGCAGCGCGTGGCCGTCGCGCGCGCGCTCGCGGCGCGGCCGGTGCTGCTGGTCGCCGACGAACCGACCGGGTCGCTCGACGCCGACGCCGCGTCCCTGCTGTGCGACGTGCTGCGGCGCTTCCGGGGCGACACCGGTTGCGGACTGCTGCTGATCACCCACGATGTCGCGCTCGCGCGGCGGACGTGCCGCGTGGTGGCCGTGATGTTCGCCGGGCTCGTGCTGGAGATGATGCCGGCCGGCGCCGTCCCCAGCCACCCCTACGCGCGCAGGCTGTCCGCCGGCGACGAAGGCGCGTTGATCCCGCCGGCCCGCGCGGGCTGTCCCTACGCGCCCCGCTGCCCCCTGGCGGAGGATGCCTGCAGGGACGCCCTGCCGGACTTGCGGACCCTCGCTCCGGGACACGTGACGCGCTGCCCGGTGACCGTCGGAAACCCCGCAGCACATTAGGTTGACAGCGGTTTTGGCAATCTCTATATTCAGCCGTGAGTTGCCGGTTGAGGGCTGGAAATTCCCCACGTTCCCGGTCGCCGGACGACCTGATTCCGGCCAGGGAAGTTGAGGTCATGGGTCGGCGCATGCCGGCCGCGCGCCCGTCTCCGCTCCGGAGGCCGGGGCCGCGCGGACGAGGACCGACCTGACCACTCGCTTCGATCGGACGAGGTCCGTCGAAAGGAGCCGCGCGATGCTCCGTCGCCTGCACAACACAGTGGCCCGGCCCGCGGTCAGGCTGGCTCTGCTCGCCTGCATCCTGCTGCCCGCCCTCGCGTCCGCCCAGGGCGCCCCGGGTTCGATCAAGGGCACCATCCGCGACGTGGAATCCGGCGAGTACCTGAACTACGCGAACGTGCTGCTGAAGGGCACCTCCCGCGGCACGATGTCCCTCGGCGACGGCAACTTCTACTTCCAGAGCCTGCGTCCCGGCAAGTACACGGTCCAGGTCCTCTACCTCGGCTACGCCCCCGAGGAGGTGACGGTCGACGTCGTGTCGGGCGTCCAGGCGGAGATCCGCTTCGACATGAAGGTCGTGATCGTCGAGACCCTCGAGGCCTACGCGGTCGAGGGCGACCGCTACATGGTCGAGATCAAGAACGCGGCCACCGAGCAGAGCTTCACCGGCGATCGCCTCGCCAACTACGCCATCGACTCGGTCGAGGACGCCGTCGCCAAGCAGGCCGGCGTGCAGATGCGCGACGGCGAGCTCTACGTGCGCGGCGGCCGCTCCGGCGAGGTCTCGATGCGCATCGACGACGTGCCGGTCGACAACGTCGGCGGCGGCGGGGCCATCTCCGTCTCCTCGATGGCCGTCGAGGCGACCGAGCTCGTGACCGGCGGCATGGACCCCGAGTACGGCTCGGCCATGTCGGGCGTCATCAACGTCACCACCCGTGCCGGCGGCGAGACCTTCGAGGGCGGCCTGCGCTACATGACCGACGACTTCGGCCGCCAGGACAAGACCTACACCAACTACGACCGCTTCGAGTTCGGCTTCGGCGGGCCCACGCCCGTGCAGAAGCTGACCTACTTCCTCGCCGGCGACTTCGTGTTCACCGACACCGAGAACTACTCCGTCGCCAACCGCCCCGAGTACCGGGTCGACCTCGGCGGCGCCACGCTCTTCCAGTTCCGTCGCCGCCAGGTCAACCAGCTCAAGGGCTCCACGAAGTGGCAGTACACCTTCAGCGAGAACCTGCGCCTCACGGGCGAGTACACGCTCAACTCCGCTTCGAACGAGTCCTACTCGCCGAACTGGAGCATCTCGGGCTACTCGCGGCGCGTGCTGATGATGCCTCTGCTGGCGGCCCACCCGAGCGACCCCACCGCGTGGCTGTACACGCGCAACTACGTGCCCGTCTACTACGGCCCCTGGTACGAGCGGATGAACCAGACCTCCCACCCGGCCGTGGTCTTCGACGCCCGCAACGCCAGCCTCATCCGGCGCATGGTGCCCGTGCTGCAGGTCCGCGCCACCGACGGCCGGCTCTACACGGTGGCGGCCGAGCCCGGCTTCGACGGGTTCCGCTACCCCTACTCCAGCTACTCGACGGCCCAGGAGGACTCGTCCTACACCTGGTTCAACTCGGCCGACCGCAGCGGCGTCAACCGGAGCCTCAGCCAGAACCTCAAGTTCGTGCTGACGCACAACCTGACCGACGACACCTTCTACACCATGAAGTTCTCGGCGCTGCGCAACGACAACGTGTTCTCGGTCAACGGCCAGGATCCCTGGGAGTACCAGCACGGCCCCATCGCCTCGCCCGGCCTGTTCTACGGCCAGGCGAGCCTCTACCTGAACGGCTCGGACTACTACACCGACCCGCTGAACCCGCTCTTCGTGACCACCAGCGACTTCCCCTTCTACGCGGAGGACTACACGCGAACCTACATCGGGAAGTTCGACCTCTCGACCACGCGCTGGGCGGGCCACCTCGTCAAGATGGGCCTGCAGCTGCAGTACAACGACATCGAGAGCAACAACCTGTCGTACCCGGCCTACGAGCGGCGGAACCGCTTCACGGGCGAGTACTCGCTGGGCGCCAGCTCGAACATCTTCCACTCGTACAACCCCGAGGCCTCCTACTACGTGCAGGACCGCTGGGAGTACGAGGGCATGGTGATGAACTACGGCTTCCGCTGGGACCTCTTCTCGCCGGGCTCGGCCGCGGAGATCCTGCTGGACAACGACGACGTCAACAAGAACGTCATCAAGTACAAGCACCAGTTCTCGCCGCGCCTCGGCTTCGCGTTCCCCATCACCGAGCGCGACGGCTTCAACTTCTCCTACGGCCGGTTCATCCAGTTCCCGACCCGCGACCTGCTGTTCAGCAGCCAGGACCCGCTGGGCAACGCCGGCACCCTCGGCAATCCCAACCTGAAGGCCGAGACGACCATCGCCTACCAGGCCGGCATCAAGCACCAGTTCTCCGACTACCTCGCGGGCTCGGTCGCCATCTACTCGCGCGACATCTACGACCTGATCGCGGCGACCACGGTCACCGACGAGGAGACGGGCAACACCCTGCCGCGCTACATCAACAAGGCCTACGCCTCGGCGCGCGGCGTCGAGGTGACGTTGAACAAGCGCTACTCCAACAACTTCGCCTTCGACGTCGCCTACACCTTCTCCTACGCGGACGGCGTCGCCTCCTCGCAGGAGTTCGGCGCGAACCCCGAGGGCCTCGAGTACCTGCCCAACCAGGAACTGCCCCTGAACTGGGACCAGCGCCACGTCTTCCACCTGTCGCTGCTGCTGCAGCAGCCGAACTCGTGGTCGGGCTCGATGACGTTCTCCTACGGCAGCGGCTTCCCCTGGACGCCCAACGACCGCTACGCGCGCAAGGTGGACCCGCTGCTCGAGAACAGCGAGCGCCTGCCCGCCACCTACGACCTGACGTTCCAGGGCCAGAAGGAGATCAACTTCTACGGCCAGCGCCTGACCATGTACTTCCAGGCCCACAACCTGATCAACCAGGACATGGTGCGCAGCCCCGGCGTCGGCCTCACGCCCGGCCTGCGCAACGCCACCTCGGCCTACGTGTCGTACCTGACCGAGACCGGCAAGTACGGCGGCGCCTATCTGCAGGATGCCAACGGCGACAACTACAGCGAGTTCATCCCTATCAACGACCCGCGCGTCTTCATGGACCACCGCCTGTTCCGCGTCGGCCTCGGCTGGACGTTCTAGGACCGGGAGGGGCAGTGACGGGGTTGTCAGAGGGAAAGGAATGACCATGATCTCCAGCCGCAGACTACCGGACCGCACGGGCGTCGCCGACACCCGGACCGGCCTGGCCCTGCTGGTAGCGACGGCCCTGCTGTCGGCGTCCCCGGCGGCGGCCTGGGTGGACCTCGATCAGTTCAGCGACCACCCCGGGCCGGTTCCGAGCGGTTACGCCGTCACCGACGGCACCTACGTGATGAACGTCGGCGAAATGCAGATGAACATCACCAACTTCGGGCTCATCGGTTCCCAGGCCGGGTCCAACTTCACCTACAGCAACGCGCCATCGGCCCAGTGGCCGGCCGGTTCCGGCGTCGAGTACCTCTGGTCCGCCGGGCTGTGGGTCGGCGGCGTGGTCCTCGGCGAGCGGCTGGTCTCGACCGGCCAGTTCGAGACGGAGATCCGGGCCCGCAACGAGATCGCCGACACGATCTACGAGGCCATCGGCGGCCTGGTGACGCGGCCCACCGGTTTCGCCGACGCGAGCGGCAAGCGTCAGCCGGAATCGGGGGCCAACGACGACGACGACACCGATCGCGACCCCGGATCATCGACTTACGGCGACCCCCTCTACGACGAGGAGACGCTCAACGGCTACGACGACGACGATGACGGCGAGTTCGAGGAGGACTTCGGGCAGGTCGGCAACCAGATGATGGTCTGCACGATGTACGACAACACGCGCCTGGCGGGGGAGATATTCCCCGACCACACGCCGATCAACCTGAAGATCGTCCAGAAGTCCTTCGCCTGGGAGAACGACGACGCTGACGATTTCGTGGCCTTCGAGTTCGAAGTCACGAACGTGGGCGTGGCCTCGGTCGACGACGTGTACATCGGCTTCTTCGCCGACGCCGACATCGGCCCCCGCACCCGCCCCGGCCGCGCCGAGGACGACATGGCCGGCAGCGTGACCCGGCTCGTGCGCGCCCGCGACAACAGCTTCGTGCCGGTGTCCGTCGGCTACATGTTCGACAGCGACGGCGACGAAGGATCGACCCCGGGCTATTTCGGCATCGTCTTCCTGGGACACGACACCGACCCGTCCGGCCGTAGGGCGCCGCGTAGCGTCGGCATCCGCAGCTTCAACCACTTTTCCGGCAACGCGCCCTTCGCCCGCGGCGGCGACCCCTCCAACGACGCCGAACGCTACGAACTGCTCAGCGAGCGGAACTTCGACAACGACACGGCCGTCGGCAAGGAGAACGACTACCGCTTCCTGATCTCGGCCGGCCCCTTCGCCGAACTGCCGCCCGGCGAGACGCTGCAGTTCCAGGTCGCCACCGTGGTGGGCATCGGCCTCGAGGGCATGCTGCAGAACGCCGCGGAGGCCATGCTGACCTGGATGGGCAACTCGTTCAACCTCGACGGCGACAACACGACCGGCGTCCTCGGCCGCGAGTCGAAGATCTGCATCCGTGACTACGGCCAGGACCTCTTCACCTTCGTGGCCGACCTGATGGACACCACCTGCGTCGCGGAGGACTACCTGTTGACCCAGCCGCTGATCACGAGCGACGACCTCGACGAGGACGGCTGCCTCTACGTCAACATGGACAACTGCTTCGAGTGCGTGCGGCAGGCGGGCGATTTCTGCACGCGGGACAACCGCTTCATCGAGTCTCTCTGGACCTGCAACCGTGACGTGGGACCGTGGGCCGGCTGTACCGGCGTCGAAGGCAACGAGACCCTGATCCACTGGCTGGTCGGCATGGCGCCGCCGCCGCCGGGGGTGCGGCTGTGGCCGACCGACAGCGCGGTGCACGTCTTCTGGGACAACCGCAGCGAGACGACGGTCGACGTGCGCGCCAACCGCATCGACTTCGAGTCCTACCGCATCTGGCGCGCCGACAACTGGGACCGCCCCTTCGGCTCGTCCGTCGAGAACGGACCCGAGAGCGGTCTCTGGCAGCTGATCGCCGAGTACGACTACGTGAACACGTTCATCAGCACGCGCCAGCTCTCCGACGGCTCCACCGTGGTGGACACGCTGCCCCTGGGCGCCAACACCGGCCTGGAGCGGATCCGCTACCGTCCTCGGGTGCTCGACGATCCCACGTTCGAGGGCCTCGCCGAAGCGATGCGGCAGGTCGTCGCCGCCGACACCCTGGGGCGTTACGTGGTGCGGCCCGCGCTGTTCGACCGCGAAGGCGACCCGATCCCGGCCTTGTCCGGCCTGCTGCCCTGGCAGGGCTACCCGGCCGCCCTGGACACCTTCTTCATGGTCACGGGCCGCGAAGCGCTGCTGCCCACGCACACCGCGAAGCTGGCGCTCAGCTTCTACGAGTACATCGATCCGGCCGTCCACAACGGATTCCTGTACTTCTATTCCGTGACCGCGACCGACCATGCGATCTTGATCAACCCGAACAACACCCTGACGTTGATCGGAGCCGGCCTGGCCGGCGATCCGGGCTCGTCCTTCACGAACACCAATCCCGGGTCGAACGCGCAGACGGTCGAGGCGCGCGAGCGTGACGGCGCCAACATCTTCGTCTACCCGAACCCCGCCACGCGCGAGGCGCTCGCGGAGTTCCAGCAGTTCTCGCCGAACGAGGACGACCCGACCGGCGTGCGCATCAACTTCTCCAACCTGCCCCACGCCCACAACACCGTCAAGATCTTCACCTTGGACGGCGACCTGGTGGAGACGATCGAGCACGACGGCACGGGCGGGTACGGTGAGACGAGTTGGAACCTGGTCAGCCGCAACGGCCAGGAGGTCGTGAGCGAGATCTACCTGTTCACAGTCCAGTCCGATGACGATCGCTTCGAGGATTTCATCGGCAAGTTCGTTGTCATCCGTTAACCGCTTGGCCGGTCCGGCTGAGCCGGGCGGCCGCTACCGACGCGAGAGGGTTCTGGAGGTTTCCATGAGACGCATTGCGATCCTGGCCCTTGCCGCTCTGGTCCTGCCCGCGGCCGCCCAGGCTGAACTCTTCGAGAAGGTGGGCACCTTCGGCGCGCAGTTCCTGCAGATCGGGACCAGCGCCCGGGCGACGGGCATGGGGTCGGCGTTCACGGCCGTGGCCGACGACGCCAGTTCCGTCTTCTGGAACCCGGCCGGCCTGGTCGAGGTCCGCGGCAACGAGTTCCTGGTGTCCCAGGTCGAGTGGCCGGCGGACATCAACCTGAGCTCCGCCGTCCTGGCCATGAACCCCAAGGTCCTGCCGGGCACCTTCGGCTTCTCCGTGCGTTCGCTGTGGCTGGACCCGATGCCGGTGCGCACGGCCAACCGCCCCGAGGGCAACGGCGAGACCTTCGACGCCGGCTCGGTCGCCTTCGGCTTCTCCTACAGCCGGTTCTGGACCGACAAGTTCTCCGCCGGCTTCACCCTGAACTACCTGCACGCGGGCCTGGCCGAGGAGGCCGTCAACTCCGCCGGCTTCGACTTCGGCATCCTGTACCGCATCGGCGTGCGCAATCTCCGCCTGGGCATGGTCATGCAGAACCTGGGCGGCAAGATCACCTTCGACGAGCTGCCGGCCAAGATGCCGACGACGTTCAAGGTCGGCGCCAGCTTCTTCGCCGTCGACACCAAGGACCACAAGGTCCTGGCCTCGGCGGAGTTCCAGCACCCGGCGGACAACGCCGAGCGGGCGAACATCGGCTTCGAGTACAGCCTGCGCGAGCTGCTCTACGGTCGCCTCGGCTACAACCTGAACTACGACAGCGACAAGCTGGCCTGGGGCTTCGGCGTGGTCATCAACACGGGCAAGGACGCCAAGGCCCTGTTCGACTACAGCATGGTCGACATGCAGGCCCTGAGCTACGTGCACCGGTTGACGCTGACCTTCGTCTACTAGTCGCGACACGGCGGCGACGGTTGCCGGGCCCGCCCTGCGAGAGGGGCGGGCCTTTGCCGTCCCGGCACGGTTGTCCGCGGCCGGCGGGATCCCTAGATTGATGCACGGACGGAAGCGTTACCTCAATCCGGCGGGGGTCGGCATGTTCCTGGATCGAGCCGCGGCACTGCGGCGCGCAATGAGTGTCTCGACGCTGGTCTCCTGCCTGGCGGCCACCGTCCCGGCCGCGGCCGCCCTGGTGCGGCCGTTCGACGGCACCGGCAGGTTCGGGGTCTGCCTGGATTACGCCAACCTGCCCGCCGCCGACGGCGCCGCGGACATCCTGCTGCTGTTCTCGGTGGCGAACGACGGCCTGCATTTCCGCGAGCAGCCCGGCGGCAAGCTGGTCGGGAACCTCTCGGTCGAGGCGACGCTCGACGTCGGCGACGGCGCGCCGATCGTCCGCCGCGAGACGCTCGCCCTGGCCGCGCGCACGCGCGAAGAGGCGGCGTCGCCGACCAGCTACCAGGTCTTCACCCTGCGGATCCCGGGCGTGCGCGCCGCGCGCGGCGATCTGCGCTGCCGGCTGGAGGATCTCGCCGCGCCCCGCGACGACGACGCCGGGACGGTCGCCGTCGCCGGCGTGCGCGGGGAGTGGTGCCAGGAGGCGCCGCCGCCCGAGCTGCGCGGACTGTGGCTCCACGCGCCCCTGTTCCTCTCGGGCGCGCCCCGCTCCGGCGCCGCCGGCGGCGCGGTGGCCGCCGCCCGCCTGCGCGGCGACCGTCTCGCCATGTTCCTGCACCCCAACCGCCGCTACGGCCTCGAACAGCCGCGACTGCAGGTGACCTTCGAAGCCGAGGCGGTCGGGATCGGCCCCGGCGACAGCGGGCGCCTGCCGCGCACGCTGCTGATGCAGGTGCTGGCCCGCGACCTGGACTACGTGGTGCGCGACACGCTGGAACTCGGGCTCGAGCCGGAGTCCTTCCTCGGCGGCGGCGGTTTCGCCGCGGTGACCTGGGACTACGACGTCAACCGGTTGCCGCCGGGATCCTACCAGCTCAGCTGCGCCCCCCTGGACGGCTGGGGCAACGCCTGGGTCGTCGAGTTCGACGTCATCTGGCAGCTCCAGGCGCTGACCAGGCCGGCGGGAGACACCGAGGCGATGGGTCGGCTCGTGCTGCTCGGCGACCGCCGCGAGGCCTTCCTGCAGGCCGGTCGCTCGGGCCGCGAGGCGCTGCTGGCCGAATTCTGGGACGAGCTCGACCCCGACCCGACGACCGCGGGCAACGAGGCGCTCGAGGAATTCAAGCGGCGCGTCAGCTACGTGAACCGCTACCTCGGCGGCATGGGTCGCGCGGGTCCCGTCGACGACCGCGGCCTGGTGTACGTGCTGCTCGGGCCGCCCGACGAGATCGAGAAGCAGGACGTCCCCGCCAACGCCTTGGATTTCGAGGACGCCCTGTCGCGGGTGCACGACTCCTTCCTGCAGCCCAACGAGGGGCTCGTGCTGCGGGACCAGTACACCGACGAGGAGCAGTCGACCCTGGCCGTGCGCGAGAGGCTCGACCGCGCCACGTCGCAGGAGAAGTTCAAGGCCTTCGAACTGTGGAAGTACAAGGGACGCGGCCGGCCCCTGTTCCCGAACCAGTACACCTCGATGCCCCTGGGCATGAACTTCCTGTTCCTGGCCAGGCTCGGCGGCGGCGCCTACACCCTGGAGTCGACCAACGCCCACACCCAGGGAGGACCGTCCCGGTGACGCTTCCGGCAAGCCCGGCGGGTCCCAGATCCCCATGAAAACTGTTGACTTGCACCCGGCGTTGACACTTATTTCAGGGCAAGATAAGCTCCCCGGCGAGGTCGGTGGAGAGCGCTGCGGAGCGCAGTGAATCGCGGGTCGGCGGCGGTTGTGACGCGACCGAATTTCCGGCTCGCTCGGGTTTCTCGTCAGATCTGGCCGAACGCCAAGGCGGTCCCCAGCCGCCACCCGTCCGTTCGGCGGCAACCGGACCCACGGGTATCCATCTGGAAAGGGAGAGCAGGCACAATGGCACGTCATCGCACGTCTACCCACGCCGTCTTCTCGCTGCTCGCGGTGTGTGTCTTCGCGCTCGTCCTCGCGGCCCCGGCCATCGGCCAGGCGCAGGCGCGGACCGGCAGCAACATCGAGGGCATCATGGCGACGCCCGACT
>PNOJ01000033.1 GCA_013824755.1 Gemmatimonas sp. | reverse complement strand
CGTCGTGGGCCTGCACGGTGAAGCGCGCGGTCTGCCCCTCGACGACCTTGCCGATGTCGCTCTCGTCGACCGCGGCCAGGATCTGCATCCGCGCCAGATCCTCGGCGATCAGGAAGAGCTGGGGCGCCGAGAAGTTGGCCGCGACCGTCTGCCCCACGTCCACGTTGCGCTCGACCACGGTGCCGGAGATGGGCGCGCGGATCGTGGCGTACTTCAGGTTGTTGCTCGCGCGGTCCAGTCCGACCCGGGCCGAGACCAGCGAGGCCGACGACGACTCGGCCGCGTAGAGCGCCTTGTCGAGGTCCGTCTGGGACACCAACTGCTCGCGGAACAGCTCCTGCGTGCGGGTCAGCTCCCGCTGCGCGTCGTTGCGCTCGGCCTCGGCGCGGGCCACGTTGGCCCGGGCGCTGCGCACCTCGCTCGCCAGCAGCGTGGTGTCGATGACCGCGATGACCTGGCCGGCCGACACGCGGTCGTTGAAGTCGGCGCCGATGGTCGCGATCAGGCCGGACACCTGGGTGCCGACCTGCACCTTGGTCACCGCGTCGAGGGTGCCGGTGCTGGTGACGACTTCCTCGACGTCGCCACGGGACACCTCCACCAGGCGGTAGGTCTCGCCTCCCTGGTCGTCGCCGCGGGTCAGGAACCAGGCGGCGGCGGCCGCCGCCATCGCGATCACTGCCAGGATCAGCCATTTCTTCATGCCCCACCTCGGGTCGCGCCGGTCCGTCGTCCAGGTACGCCAACAGCACGAAACGCACGATCGGGCCCGTTCCTGCGGATCGACCCCGACCGCCGCGTCCGCCCAAGATGCACCATGCCGGCGCCGGCGTCGAGGCCGGGTCGTCGTCTAGTGGACATCCGGGCCCGTTCGCCGCTACAATGTGCCAGCGGCGTCGCCCGCCGGCGCCGCAGGGGAAGGGAGGGGCTGGCATGCCGGACACCAAGGGTCCGCGCATCCTGGTCGTCGACGACAACCGACAGCTCAGGCGGCTCTTCGCGCTCTACCTCGAGGGCGAGGGCTACGTGATCGTCGAAGCCGACGACGGCCGGACGGCGCTGGAGCACTGCGCCCGCGAGTGCTGCGATCTCATGCTACTGGACCTGCGGATGCCGGGCCTGGACGGGCACGAGGTGCTGGCCCGCCTGCGCGTCAACTGCCCCGACCTGCCCGTCATCGTGATCTCCGGCACGGGCGATGTGGCCGACGTCATCGCCGCTCTGCGCGCCGGCGCCACCGACTACCTGCTGAAACCCGTGGAGGACCTCGCGATCCTGCTGCACGCCGTCAAGCGGGCGCTCGAGCGCGCCGATCTGCTCCAGGAGAACCGCCGGCACCGCGAACACCTCGAGCAGGAGGTCCGCGAGCGAACCGCCGAGCTGACCGCCGCCAACCGTGAGCTGGAGGAGTTGAGGCGGCACCTCGAGCAGGAGAACGAGTACCTGCGCGAGGAGGTGGGCGCCGTCGCGCCGGTCAGCGGCATGATCGGCGGCAGCTCCGTCATGCTCCGGCTCCTGCACGAGATCGAACTGGTCGCCCCGACCGGCGCCAACGTCTTGATCTCGGGCGAGTCGGGCACCGGCAAGGAGCTCGTGGCCCGCGCCATCCACGAGCGCAGCCCCCGCCGCGAGCGCCCGTTGATCAAGGTCAACTGCGCCTCGATCCCCCGCGAACTGTTCGAGAGCGAGTTCTTCGGGCACATCCGCGGCTCGTTCACCGGCGCGGTGCGGGACCGCGTGGGACGCTTCCAGCTCGCCGACCGCGGCACGCTGTTCCTGGACGAGGTGGGCGAGATCCCGCTCGAGCTGCAGGGCAAGCTGCTGCGCGTCCTGCAGGAGGGGGAGTTCGAGCGCGTCGGCGAGGACCACACCCGCCGCGTCGAGGTCCGCATCATCGCCGCCACCAACCGCAACCTGCTGCACGAGGTGGAGCAGGGGCGCTTCCGGCGCGACCTCTACTTCCGCCTGAACGTCTACCCGGTCGCCGTCCCGCCCCTGCGCGAGCGCCTCGAGGACGTGCCCACCCTGGCCGGGCACTTCCTGTCGCTGGCCTGTCGGCGCCTGGGCGTCGAGCCGCCGCCGCTGCGGCGCAAGCACGTCGCCCAGCTGCAGGCCTACGCCTGGCCGGGCAACGTGCGCGAGCTGCAGAACACGATGGAGCGGGCGGCGATCACGTCGCGGCGGGGCGAGGTGAGCTTCGATCTGGGGGCGCCCCCGGTCGCGACGGCGGCGGCCCTGCACGAGGCCGCAGCGGCCGGCGACGTCCTGACCGAACAGCAGCTGCGCGACTTCGAGCGCGAGAACACGCTGCGGGCCCTGACCGCCGCCGGCTGGCGCATCACCGGCGAAGGCGGCGCCGCGGAGCTGATGGACCTGGCGCCTTCGACGCTGTCCTCGCGCATCAAGGCCCTGGGCCTCAAGCGCGAAGAAGCCTGACGACGGCCTACGGGTACAGCTCCGGCACGAACGTCTGGTCGCTCAGCGGCGGTCTCACGTACTCCGCCCCCGTCTGCCGCGGCGGCAGCGTGATCGGCTCGGGCGTCAGGTCCTCGTAGGGGATCAGTCCCAGCAGGTGGCTGATGCAGTTCAGCCGCGCACGCTTCTTGTCGTCCCCGTCGACCACGTACCACGGCGCCTGCTTGATGTCGGTGTGGGCGAACATCTCGTCCTTGGCGCGCGAGTACTCCACCCATCGCGACCGCGACTCCACGTCCATGGGGCTGAGCTTCCAGCGTTTGGTCGGGTCGGAGAGGCGGTCCTTGAAGCGCCGCTCCTGCTCGTCGTCGCTGACGGAGAACCAGTACTTGACCAGCAGGATCCCGGAGCGCACCAGCATGCGCTCGAACTCGGGGCAGGTGCGCAGGAACTCCTGGTGCTCCTCGTCGGTGCAGAAGCCCATGACCCGCTCGACGCCGGCGCGGTTGTACCAGCTGCGGTCGAACAGCACCATCTCGCCGGCCCCCGGCAGGTGGGCGATGTAGCGCTGGAAGTACCACTGGGTCTTCTCGCGTTCGGTCGGCACGCCCAAGGCGATCACGCGCGCGATGCGGGGGTTGAGCGGTTCGGTGATCCGTTTGATGACGCCGCCCTTGCCGGCCGCGTCGCGCCCCTCGAAGATCACCACGACCTTCAGGCCGGCGTGCCGGATCCAGGCCTGGAGCTTGACCAGCTCGACCTCGAGCCGGGACAGCTCCCGGTCGTACAGGTCGCCGGGCAGCTTGCTGCGGTGGCGGCTCGTCTCGGGTTCGACGTGCCGGGCCGTGCGGTCGCCGTCGGGCGCCTGGTCCTTCGATTTGTGGGTCATGGGCTTCTCCTCGCAGCCCGCGCCGTCATGACGCGGGGAAACCGAGCCATTGCCAGTAGGTCGTCATCGTCCAGAACCACAGCACAACGAAGCTCAGCACGAAGACGGCCGCGCCGTGGCGCAGGAAATCGCGCTGCGAGACGAGGTGCCTGCCCGTGACGGGGTCCCGGCACATCGCGTAGACCATCGCGTTGCTCGGCGTGCCGATGATCAGCATGTGGGCGAACGAGGACGCGAACGCGGTGGCCAGGCCCACCGCCCAGGGGTGCTGCGCCGCCGCGCCGGCCATGGGCACCGTGATCGGGCCGACGGCCGCCACGGTGGCGCCGTCGCTCATGAAGTTCGTGGTCACGCCCGACAGCAGCGCCGCGATCAGGGGCAGGCCCGCTCCCTGCAGCCAGGTTTCGGGCATGAGCCCCACCGCGCTCTCGGCCAGGTAGAGGGCGCCGCCGGTGGCGGCGAGCCCCTTGCCGATGGCGCTGGCGCCGGCGTAGAGGAAGACGACTTCCCAGGGGATCCTGATCACGTCGCGCCACTTCAGGACCTGCAGCAGGTTCAGGGCCACCAGGCCGAGCAGGATCGGGCCGCCCATGCCCATGCGCGACCCCGCCGCGATCCACAGCAGGATCACCCCGCCGAACACGAGGCCGGTCAGTCGCTCGTCGCGGTTGGCGGAACCCATGGTGACGGCCGTGCGCCGGATGGCGGAGGCGGCGTCCAGCCGGACCCCGAACACGGTCCTGCGGAAGGCGATCGCGAGGTACGCGCCCAGCAGCAGGGTCGCGACCGGGACGAACGGCAGGCCGTAGCGCAGCCACTCGACGAAGGACGGCGCCCGGCCGTACTCCTCGAGGATGCCGATCATCACGGCGTTGCGGGCTCCCGCCGCCGGCGAGCCCGGCCCGCCCAGGTTCGAGGCGAAGCACAGCCCCAGCGCCAGCAGCGTCAGCAGCTGCCGGTCCTGCCCGACCCCGCGCTCGCGCACCGAGGTGGCGTGGACGACCAGCAGCAGCGGCATCATCACCGCCACCAGCACCGACTCCGAGATGAACGAGCAGGACAGGGCGAACACCGGCAGGAAGAGGAACAGGAACAGCGGCAGGCTGCGCACCGGCGCCAGCAGCACCATCCCGAGGCGGCGGTCCAGCCCCGTGCGCGTGATCACCCGCGACATGGCCAGCACGCCGAAGATGAAGATCACCGAATCCTTGGCGAAGGCCTGGGCGACCTGGTCGGGCCGCATGATGCCGAACGCGTACAGCGCGGCCGCCACGAAGATCGCCGTGATCCCGATCGGCACCGCGCCGGTGGCCCAGTACATCGCGCCCGCCAGCAGCAGCGCGACCATCAGCATGGCCTTGCGGGCGACGGCGGCGGTGGTCGCCGCGCTCCCGTCGCCATCCCCGTCACGATCCGCGGTCGTCCCGTGCCGGCGGACGTAATGCGACGCGATCGTCTCCCCGCCGTCCATCTCCCGGTACTCGGCGTAGCCGGCGATCGGGTCGGCGACGACCGTGCCGGTGGTCATGACGGTCTTGGGGGTGCCGAGCAGGGCGATCAGGCCGGGCGGCGGCGGCGACACGTAGGCGGCCCCGAGCAGGAGCATCCCCAGGATGACGACGGCGGGTCGGTGGTTGTGCCCCCCCCACAGGCGGGCCCGGGCCGAGGCCAGGGTGGGCAGGGCCATGTCGTGGCGCGCCATGGTGCGCAGCTTCTCGTGGCGGGCCTCGCCCAGGGCGTCGACGATGAGCTCGAAATCGGCGGATTTCTCCAGGTAGCGGTAAGCGCCGCGGCTGCCCATGTCCATGGCCGAGGCGACGGACCCCGAGCCCGTCAGCACGAGCACGGGGATCTCCGGCCGGAACTTCTTGATCTCGCCGAGGATCTCGCTGCCGTCCAGCCCGGGGGGCGCGAGTTCGACCACGACGATGTCGATGCCGCGGTCCGAGCGGACCAGCCGGACGGCCTCCTGCCCGTCGCCGGTCTCGACCACCTCGCAGGCAGCGGCCCGCAGACGGGCGCCGAGCGCGGCGCGGTAGACCGCGTCGTCGTCGACCAGCAGCACCCTGACCCGCGCCGACATGACCACTCCCCTCCGTTCGGACCGGTCCGGCCATGATACGGACCCATCCCCGCGGCGGGAACTGTTTTCCGGCACGCCGCAGCATGAAGGCGCCGGCCCTGCGGGAGAGCCGGCGCCCGACACCACCCGGGAAAACGGGGTTCCTACCGGTAGAAGGCCTTCATGCCGCTCCAGGTCGCCTCGTCGGCGGGCACGCCGATCGGGTAGATCGGTGCCAGCAGCAGGCCTTCGCCGCCGCACATGCCGGAGAACTCGACCGGGATGTTGCGGGGCTCGCTGTGGTTCTCGTCGTCATCGACCACGTTGGCCAGCGGGTCGCTGCTGCCCTCGTCGCTCAGGAACCACGAGTGGCAGCAGGGGGCGCAGTAGTGCACGAACCCGAACGCGGCGGCCTGCCCCACGGGCAGCACGTCGCCCTCGGTCCAGAAGGTGAGCCCGCAGCGGTCGGCCACCGCCACGGTGTCGAACATCCAGCCCGCCGGCATGACCCGGTTGTCGTAGTGGCTGGCGTCGCACTCGTTGAGCGAGGTGTAGACGTGGAAGGAGCGCAGGGCTTCGCCGGCCGGCGGAAACGTCTGTGGGGGCGAGTCCGTCCGGGGGTCACATCCTGCGATATTGGAGTTCTCGTCTCATAATTATTAGATGATCTCATGCCATTAGAAATTCTAATAACAGCGCCGCCCCGCTCGGAGCGGGGCCGGATCCCTCCGGCCCCGCTCCTGCGTCCGCCGCGATGCGGCGCTACCTGGGGATGGCCAGCACTTGGTACTGGTCGCCGCGCCGGATCTTCAGCAGGACGGGCCGGTCGGCGTCCTGCTTCACCAGGCGGCGGTAGTCGTCCAGGGTGGCGACGGTCTCGCGCGCCACCTCGACGATCACGTCGCCCTGGCGCAGGCCGCGGTGGCTGGCGTTGCTGGTCTGGGCCACCTCGGCGACCACGACGCCCTCGGTCCCAGCGGCCAGCCGCAGCCGCTGGCGCAGGGTGTCGTTCAGCTCGCGGACGGTGACGCCCTCGATGCCGTCGGCCCCCTCGCCCTCGTCCCTCGTCTCCGCGGCGACGGTCGGGTCCTCGGGCAGTTCGCCCAGGGTGACCGTCACCTGGCGCTCGCGGCCGTCGCGCAGGATCTGCAGCTTCGCGTCGTGCCCCACGCCGCTCAGGCTGATGGTGTTGCGCAGGTCGCTGATCGAGTTCACGGCCTGGCCGTCGACCAGCAGGATGACGTCGTTCTCCTGCAGGCCCGCCTTCGCGGCGGGCGTGCCCTCGTTGACGGTGGAGACGAGCACGCCGCGCGGCGACTTCATGCCCAGCGCCTCGGCCATCGTCTGGTCCACCTCGGCGGTGATCACGCCCAGCCAGGCGCGCTGGACCTTGCCGTGCTTGACGAGCATGTCCTTGATCGTGAGGGCCATGTTGCTGGGGATGGCGAAGCCCACGCCCTGCGAGCCGCCGCTGCGGCTGAGGATCGCGGTGTTGATGCCCACCAGCGCGCCGTCCATGTCGACCAGGGCGCCGCCGCTGTTGCCGGGGTTGATCGAGGCGTCGGTCTGGATGAAGTCCTCGTAGTCGATCAGGCCGATGCTGCGGCCCACCGCGCTGACGATGCCCAGGGTGACCGTCTGCCCCACGCCGAAGGGGTTGCCCACGGCCATGACCTGGTCGCCGATGCGCAGGGCGTCCGAGTCGCCGATCCGCAGGTACGGCAGCGCCTCGTCGGTCTCCACCTTGATCAGGGCGACGTCGGTGCGCTCGTCCTGGCCGACGATCTTCGCCTCCAGTTCCTTGCTGTCGCCGAAGAGCACGCGGATCTTGCTCGCCCGCTCGATGACGTGGTTGCTGGTCAGGATGTAGCCGTCCCCGCTGATGATCACGCCGGAGCCGAGGGAGCGCTCGATCTGCTCCTGCTGGCCCGGGGCCTCGGGGTCGCCGAAGAACCGCCGGAACGTCGGGTCGTTCAGCATCGGGTGCCAGTCCGGCATCTCCACGACCTTGTCGGTGGAGATGTTCACCACGCCGGGCATGACCAGGGCCGCCAGGTCGGCGTAGGACCCGGGCGCGGCGGCGGGTGCGGCGGCGGGCGTGGTGGCCGCGCGGGCCGAGTCGGGCAGGACCAGGTCGGCGGCGGCGTCGCGATCGACGGCCGAGACGGCGAAGGCCGCCAACGCGCCGGCCGCCAGCAGCAGCAGCGCCGCGGCCGGGCGCGGGAATTTGTCTGCGAAGAACCGTTTCATGACGTTGCCTTTCCGGAAGCGGATTCAGGGGTTGCCGGCAGTGGGGCCGGGCGCCTTTTACGCCGCGCCGGGCCGCCGGTTCCCGCGTTCCCGCGCCGGCGGCCGGCCGCCGGCGCGAGGCTCCAGCATAGGCAAAAGGGCCCGGTACGGCGACCGGGCCCGGTTCGGATCGCTATCGGGTGCTCGGCTAGCCGTCGTCGCCGATCGCCTCGACGGGGCACTCCTCCAGGGCTTCCCGGCAGAGTTCCTCCTCCTCGGGCGACTCGGGCTGCTTGTAGACGAAGCTGTAGCCTTCGTCCTCGTTGCGTTCGAAGTTGTCGGGGGCGGTCTGCCGACAGAGATCGCAGTCGATGCAGTTGCTGTCGACGTACCAGGTGCCTTCGATGTTGCTCCCGACCTTGTCGGTAGGATCGGCCATGTCAGTTCCTCCGGCTCGATGACTTCGCAGACCGCCGGAGCGAGGGCCCCGGTCCACAGCACGGGAAGATCACTGCTTTAATAAAGCACAAACGGCGGGTGTCAACGGGAAAAAAACACCGGCGCCCGCCGCATCAGTGGACGTAGCCCAGCGATTCGAGTTGCCGCCGCGTCGCCTCGTCCAGCTTTCCGGCCGGGACCGTGCCGGGCGCGGCGCCCGCCAGGGCCTCCAGCAGGAGGCGCAGGCGCTTCACGTCGGCGGGCCGCGCGGGGGCCAGGTCCCGCACCTGCGCCGGGTCGGCCGCCAGGTCGTGCAGCGCGAACGAGCCGTCCGACGCCCAGGACAGGCGCAGGTCGCCGGCGCGCACGGTCCGCCGCGCGGGCCGCAGCCGTGCGGCGTCCAGCTGCGGGTTGATCCCCTCGAGCATGCTCACCAGCCCCGTGCTCGGCCCCTCGTACTCGCCGACCAGAGGCCGGTCGTCCGCGGCGGCGGCGGCGAACAGGGAGCGGCTGCCCGGCGGCGCCGTGTCGGCGGGCAAACCGGCCAGTTCCAGGACGGTGGCGAACAGGTCGGTCAGCATCACGGGCTCGTCGCGCACGGCGCCGCCGGGGCCGATCCCGGGGCCGGCGATCGCCAGCGGCACGGCCAGCAGGGTCTCGTGGACCGAGAACTGGTGCTCGAAGAGCCGATGGTCGCCGAGGTTCTCGCCGTGGTCGGAGGTCACCACGACGACGGTCTCCCCGTCGAGCCCGGCGTCCCGCAGCGCGCTCAGGATCAGGCCGAACAGCCGGTCGGCGGCCACCACGTCGCCGGCGTAGCAGGCCCGCACGAGCGGCCAGTCCACGGAGGCGTCATCGCGCAGGCCCGCGTTGTACTCGTGGCCCCAGCCGATGGGGACGCCCCCGCCCGCCTCCCGGCCCGGCGCGGCCACGGCGAGGTCGGCGGGCAGCGGCGCGTACGGCAGGTGCGCCTCCAGGATGTTCACGAAGGCGAGGAAGGGCCGGCCGGGCTCGCGGCCGAGCAGCCACTTGCGGAAGCTGGCCACCGAGGCCGCGCCGCCCTGGTCGTGCGCCGACTCCCCCACCATCATGCGCGTCAACCCGCCGATGGAGGCCTCCTGGCGCAGCTGGAAACCCCTCAGCAGCCAGGAGGAGCGGTCGGCCAGCCACGGGTTGCTGTAGAAGGCCGCCGTCTCGTAGCCGGCGTCGCCGAGACGGCCCGCCAGGGTGGGCAGGTCCGCCTTCAAGCGCGGTCGCAGGCCGTTGCAGCCGTGGCCCGACGGCAGCAGCCCCGTGAACAGGGAGGCGTGCGACGGCACCGTCCAGGGCGCGGCGGACCAGGCGTTGCTCCAGGCGACGCCGCGGCGGGCCAGCGCGGCCACATTCGGCGTCAGGACGGCGCCGGTCAGCTCCGGCGGGGTGGCGGCGGTCGGCCATCCGGCGGCGTCGCGGCGCACGGTGTCCAGCACGACGATCAGGATGTTCGGCTGCTTCGCGTTCCCCTGGCACCCGGCCAGCAGCGTCGCCGCGGCGACGAGCAGCCAGGCGACCGGGACGGACCGGCGTCGCGCGACTCGATCGGACATGTGGCTCCTTCGGCGGCGGGTCCGCGCGCCGTCTAGAACTTGTGCTTGAACGGCAGGAAGGTCATGAAGTCCGCGTGATGGACGACGTACGCCTCCACCGTCCGCTTGACCAGATCCCCCTCGCCCGCATGCGCCGCGATGATGTGGCAGACCCGGTCCGGCACGCCGCACTTCCTGGCCAGGGCCACGCCGGTGAACGGGTGCCGCAGGTACTTGCCGCAGTCGCTGGTGCCCGTCGTCCCGTCGGCGTTCTTGGTGTACTCGAGCAGCTTGCCCACGTCGGCGAGGATGGCGCCGGCGATGACCGTGTCGACGTCGCAGGGCAGGTCGTCGCCGAAGAATTCATTCATTTTCAACGCTGCGTCGCGGGCCACGTGGACCACGCACCGCTTGTGCGCCATGAAACTGACTTTCAGCCCCGGGACCAGCAGGGTGAAGGGGATCCGCTCGAGATCGGCGGCTTCCAGCGGGCTCTCCTGAAGGGCCGCCTCCCAGGTCCGGGCGGTCTGCTCGCGCAGTTCCGCGTCGCGGATCCATTCCAGTTCCGGCCACAGCGCAAGCACTTGCGGGTTCATCGTAGATTCTCCTTTGCACCGGGCAGCCCGTTTCCGTTATTAAGATCGATGCCGAACCCCCGCGCCGCGACTCCGGTTCCTGCCGGCCCCCGCGGCCGTCGCCGGTTCGCATTGTGAGCGATAATAAGGCGCGGGGGCAACCCTTTCGCAATGTGCGCGGAAGAAGCGGAATCCCGCCACCGCCCGCCCGCGACCCGACATTCCGCGACCCGTTCCCCGGACGGCGCGCAGGACGATGGCTCCCAGGGCAATGGGAGCGCTCTTTCACCGCCGTTCCTTCGTGGCCGGCCCTGTCGGCCGAACTGGCACCGACCTTGCAATCGACTCCCTGGAATCACAACCCAGACCGCCCACGTGGGCGGCGCACCGGGCCCCCGGGCCCATCGATCAAGAGGCGGAGATCAAGATGAAGCAAGGACAACGCGTACTCCTCCTGGCCGTGCTGATCGCTTCGGGTCTCCTCGTCGCCGGCACGGCCCTCGCCCAGGAAAGCGTGACCTACACCTGGACCGCCCCGACCTCCGGTTCCACCGTGCACCACTACGTGGTGCAGCACTCGGCCAACGGCGCCGCCTGGACCACGGTCAGCGACAACCTGCAGGCGACGACGTACATCCTGACGGCCGCCTACGACGTGGAGCACAGCATCCGCGTGGCGGGCGTCGACGCCCTCGGCCGGCAAGGGCCCTGGTCCGTCTCCTCCGAGCCGTACACGCCGACCCTCGGCGCGCCCGGCCAGCCGGGCCAGCCCATCGCGGTCTTCTAGCGACCACCCCGATCAGCAGGAACAGCGAAGGCGCCACCCGAGGGTGGCGCCTTCCGCATGTCGTCCCGCGACGATCCGGCTACCGGGCTCGCTGGACGGGGGTATCGAACGAGCGCGGCAACGCCACGCCCACCCGTATCGAGATCGTGTCCCAATCGTACCCGGTGTCCTGCGGCGACCAGAACCGGTTCGTGGTGAACCGGTTCACCTCGTACTGGGCCGTGACCTCCAGCAGGTCCAGGCGCAGGCCGACGCCGGCGGCCACGGCGACGGCGTTGCAGCTCTCGGCGAAGAACTGGCCCTCGTCGTCCTCTTCGCGCAGGCGGTCGCGCACCACGGCGAGGCCGCCGGTCAGGAACAGGCGCGGCGCGCCGGGACGCGACGGCAGGGTGTACCGCGCGTCGACGCCGTAGCGGTACATCGAGGTGGACGTCACGATCTCCCCGAGCGTCGCGTCGGTCCCGGTGCGGGACGCCGGCTTCACGTAGTGGAAGCAGGGGGACACGGACCAGTCCGGCGCGACCTGCAGCTGCAGGCGGAAGCCGACCTGGTACCCGAGACCGGCGCCGAAACCGAGCGGTTCCTCGTAATCGTCGCCGAGGTCGCCGAGGGGGGCCGTCGCCCCCGCCTCGATCAGCACCTCGGGACCCGGACCGCCCGCGACGGCCGCCGGAGC
This sequence comes from Gemmatimonas sp., assembly GCA_013824755.1. GTDB lineage: Bacteria > Krumholzibacteriota > Krumholzibacteriia > LZORAL124-64-63 > LZORAL124-64-63 > PNOJ01. The sequence goes on along the minus strand of PNOJ01000033.1, from coordinate 15,030 downwards.
CGACGACGCCAGCAACGTGAGGATGAGTAATCCCAACCGGGTCCTGATCTTGACGAAGCCCATGCTGCCTCCCGATGCAACGCAAGACGGTGACGCCCCGCGGCGCGCTGCTGCCCGCCCGGCGGTCCCTCATGATCCTCGAAACCCCGCCGACCGGTCAATGCACTCCGGACGGGCGGCTGCGATCCTCTTGGATCCACCGTGCCAAGTCGTTCCTGGAAGCCGCTGCGCCTCCGGGGACAGCCTCGCGGCGGGCGAGTTCGTCGAGCCGCGACAAGATGCTGTCCGCCTCCGCGGCCAGTCCCTGGGCCAGGGCGATCGCACCGAGTTGACCGATCAGTTGAGGATCGTTCGGCGCCCGGGCCATCAACGCGAGGATTTCCCGCCGCGCGCGCGGATAGTCCTGGGTACGGTAGAAATAGGCGGCCAGCTTCCGCCGCCCGTCCGCTCCGTCGCCGAGATCGTGCAGGCGACCCTCGCCTCGTGACAGGTACAACTTGCGGTCCCACCAGACCGTGTGGTCGCCGATGTCGACGACCAGGGCGGCCGAGGTCACCCGCGGCAGGAATACGGGCACGCTGCGGCCGTCATCGAGCGCCCGACCCGCCAGCAGGAAGACCTCCCTCTGAACGTCGCCCTCGATCCCGTCTTCGTCGATCAGATCGACCGCTCCGGCCGCCGGCGGCCCGACGATGAGCAGGTCGCCCGCCGCCCCCGCGACGCGCAGGTCCTCCACCATGCCCCGGGCCGCCGCCGCGTAGCGCAGCACGGGATCGGCGAGCACGCCTTCCGCGATCGTTCCCGTGCGTCGCTGGTGACCCTGCCACCCGGACAGCGCGATCACGAGGATCGGCAGGACCCATACCGCGCGACGGAGCCGTCCGGACGCCAGGCCCAAGGCGGCCGCCGCCAGGATCCAGATCGGCACCAGGGGCAGGTAGAGATAATAGGAATAGCTGTGACGGACCAGGGGAAGAACCGGGGCGAGCAAGGCCAGGAACACCAGGACGCCCCGCAGCAGGGCCCGCCGGCGGGCCGGGCTGCCCCAAACGGCCGCGACCGACGCCGCGATCGGCACCAGTCCCCAGGCCCAGATCTCCGGTACGGGGACGGCGGCCCGGTCGGGAAACCAATCCCAGGGACGCCCCAGCCAGGCAAGGTAGGTGAACAGGTTCGCGACGAGGTTCAGGCCGAACGCCGTCTCGTAGGGGCTGCCTGCGGGGCGGGGCGCGAACGTCCCCATCACGAAGAGCAAGGCGGTCGCCAGGGCCACGCCGCCCGCGCCGAGCAGCAGGCGTCGCCGAGGGGGCATCGGCAGGACCAGGGCCAGCGCGGGGAGCAGCAACGCGCCGGACTCCTTGCAGAGCAGCGTGAGCGCGAAAGCGCCGAAGGCGCCGGGCAACCGGCCCTCCAGCACCAGCAGCGTCGCGAGCAGAGCTCCGCAGGCCAGCAGCGCCTCCTGGACGCAGCTGATCCAATGCAGGACGGTGAACGCGGCCGGCGCGGCCACGAAGGCGAGGCCGGCGGCGGCGGCCGCGGCGTCGCCGAGGCCCAGCCGCCGCGCGACGCGGGTCACCAGCCAACCGTTCAGGGCGTGGATCGACATGATCGTCAGGTGGTACCCGACCGCGTTGTCGCCGAAGAGGCGCCAGGCCGCGGTGAAGAAGACCCGGACGGACAGCAGGCGCCGGATTCCCTCGTCCCAAGGCACGAGTCCGGCGGCCCTTTCCAGGAAGAGATGGTCGTCGAGACTGAAGAAGATCCGCACGGCGGGCAGTCCGAGGCCGATCGTCACGAGCCCCAGCGCCAGCGGCAGCGCGACCCCCCGCAATCTCCCGCCGGCGTCGCTCACGAGTCGCCGCCCTCGCGGCCGACCTCGATCACGTGCACCGGCAGCGTCGCGCCCTCGAGGCGCAGCGTGCGGTGCGGGAACGGGATCTCGATGCCCTCGCGGTCGAAGGCCGCCTTGATCTGCATCTGGATCGAGTTGCGCAGCTCCAGGTAGTTGTCGCGCGTCGCCCACACCGAGTACTGGAACTGCTGGGCGGAATCGCCGAAACCCTGCACGAGGAACAGCGGCTGCGGGTCGTCGAGGCAGAGCGGGTTGGCCGCGGCCACGGCGTCCAGCACCGCGCGCACGCGGGCGAGGTCCTCGCGGTACCCCACGCCCAGGCGCAGGTCGATGCGGCGGATCGGGAAGTGCGTCAGGTTGGTGACCCGCGACTTGATGATCGTCTCGTTGGGCATCCGCACGTAGAGGTTGTCGAAGGTCCTCAGCTTGGTCGACAGCATGTCGATGGTCAGCACCTCGCCGGTCACGTCGTCGACGGTGATCACGTCGCCCACCACGAAGGGGCGCTCCACGACCAGGAACAGGCCGCTGATCAGGTTCGACGCGGAGGTCTGCGAGGCGAAGCCCAGCGCGACGGTCAGCACGCCGGCGGCGCCGAGCAGGAAGCCCAGCTCGATGCCCAGGCTGTTGAGCGCCCCGAGGATCACCAGCGAGACCAGCACGTAGTTGATGGCGCGCCGCAGCAGCATCGCGCCCTGGGGGCTCGTGCGGCGGCCGATGATGTTCTCGGCCGCGACGCTCAGCAGGCGCGCCAGGCCCAGACCGACCACCAGCACCACGATGGTGCGCAGCACGGCCGTCAGGCTCACGGCCGTGAACAGCTTCTCCAGTCCCAGGCTCCATTCCGCCGGCACGGTCACCACCCCCCGCCGAAGACGCCGCCGAAGACCCGCCCGAGGCCGCCGCGGGCCAGCGCCGCGCGTGGCCCGCCGACGATGCGCGGCGACGCGGCCTGCGGCGGCGCGCCGCGGTCGAGGCGGATCGCCGCCTCCTCGCCGTCCTCGCGCCGCTCGATCGTGACCGCCTCGGTCCACAGGCGCCCCTGCCCGTCGGCGAACAGGGACATGTTCGGCGCCGGCAGCTCCAGCTTCTCGAGGGCGAGCTGGGTCGACGCCCGGTTCTGGATGTGCACGACCGAGATCGCGCGGTGCGGGCGGATCACCAGGTTGGCCAGCTCCATGCGCGCGCCGATCTTCTCCGCATAGCAGAGATCGCCGGTGCGGGTGTTGGCGCCGAACCAGGTGTCGTGGGGCCGCACGATGGGGAACTCGAGCAGGCTGACCTCGGGCGGGCCCACCAGGAACCTGGCCCAGACCGGCTGGCCCACGTACAGGGTGAGCTCCTCGCCCGGGGTCAGGGCGAACGGCGTGCGGGCGTCCACCACCAGGGGGCGGTCGGCCAGCACCGGATGGATCCGCAGGGTCCCGGGCGATTCGCGGAAGCCGAACCGGCGCAGCTCGGCGGCGGGGTCGGGAGTCGCCGCCGTTTCGAGCCGGCGCGGCGACGCCTCGCCGACGGGGTCGTCGGGACCGTCCTGCGGGGTGACGAGCGTCGCGATCTGCCACTCGCAGGGCGCGCGGCGCACCCAGGTGCGGCGCGTGGCGATCGACCACACGAGGCCGCCGCCCGACGGCACGTCGTACGTCCCCCACCAGCCCCGGCGACCGTCCGTCTCCCCGCTCACGGCATTCCTTTCGACTCAGTCGGCGTACTTCACGCTGCAGCCGTACGGCTTGGTCTCGGCCACGTCCGGCTTGCCGCCGGCGAGCACGGCCGCCAGCGCCGCGGCGACGTGGTTGGTCCCGCCGAGGACCTGCGGGCTCTTGTCGTCGTCGATGGCGCCGGCATAGGCGATCAGCCCGTCACGGCCGATCACGAACATCGTCGGCGTGTTGCGGGCCTCGTACGCCATGCCGGCCGCGCCGGTCGGGTCCAGCAGCACCGGGAAGGTCATGCCGTACTCCTCGACCGCCTTCGCGTTGCGCTCGGCGCCGTGGCCGGACTTGCCGGGTGCGGACGAATTGACCGCCAACCACACGACACCCTGGTCCTTCACCGCGGCGAAGGTCGTGTCCATGGTGCGGTGCAGCTTGTGATGCTTGACGATGAACGGGCAGTCGGGGTTGAACCACTCCAGGACGACGATCTGACCGTCGGCCAGGTACTTCTGCAGGGAATGGTGGTTGCCCGCGGTGTCGACGAGGTCGAAGTCCGGGGCTTTCGCCCCCGGGGCCAGCGCGGCCAGGGCGGGGACGGCCAGCAGCAGCGCCAGGGCGCCGCTGAGGGTCAGGATCATGGCTCGACGCATCAGGGACCTTCCTTCGGTGAGGCGGCGACCGGGGCCGCCGCGACGTTCATTTCGTAGCTGCGGGCGGCGCCGTCGCCGCTCCGGACATACAGGATACCCCGGACCGGCCCGACCTGCCCATCTCTCTCGCGCAGGCGCAAACGCAAGGTGCCGCCGGCGGCGGCGGCGTCGGCCAGGGGCGCGACCAGAGGTGCGAACAGAAGGGGTCCGCCGGAATCCAGCGGGTAGAACTCCAGGCGCTCGGCGCCGGGGACCGCCACCGACAGTTCGGTTCCCGTGAGGGCGACCGTCGCGAGTCCCTCCGGCAGCGGCTGCGGCAGACTCTGGTAGATCCTGGTGATCGCGTCCGCGTCGGGCGTCGGGCCGGCATGGCGCTCCACGGGCAGCGACAGGACCAGTTCCGCGCTCCCCGGCGCGCAGTTCTGCGAGCAGGCGAGCCAGTCCAGGCGCGCGCGGATCTCGGCGAAGCCGCCGAGCGGCGCGTCGGCCGCCACCCGCACGGTCTGCAGCAGCACCACCTCGCCGACGTAGACGTGGTCCAGGATGTCGCCGGGGGACACGTGGCGCGAGGGCGCGGGCCAGCGCAGGGGGCCGGCCTCCCAGCCCGCAGGCAGGGTCAGCGCAACGCTCGGCGGCACGCCCGTGTCGCTGACGCCGTGCCAGTACAGGTGCCAGCCTGCGTCGATCCGGAAGCGCCAGCCCAGGGTCAGGATGCGGCCGGGAACGGCGGCCTTCTCGGCCGTCAGCAGTTCCACCACGACGGCGCCGTCGCGGGCGCGCGGACCGGGCCCGGCCTCGCGGGCGCAACCGCAGGCCAGCAGGACAAGCAATAGAGGGACGTGCACAAGAGGGACGAGCAAGTGCGGGACGACCGGCTGGCGAAGGCGTGGCATCGGACCTCCCGAAGGGTGGGCGTCCGGGCGCGGGCTACCCGGCGCGGATCAGCAGCGGCATCTGGGGCGAGAGGGTGAGGCCGAGCCGGCGGGCGTCCTCGGGATCCATCTGCAGCACGATGTGGAGGGTCCGCGGCTTCCCGGTCAGCCTGGCGTAGCCTCGCCCGACGCCTTCGGCCAGGGAGGCCCAGGCCTTCTTCCAGCGACCCGCGAACCCCTTGGCCTCGGCTTCGCCGCGCACCAGGATGTCCAGCCCGGGATCGAAGTGCAGGACGTAGACCGTGGGCACGCCGGCCAGCGCGCGGTTGCGCTCGTCCAGCAGGTCGTCGGGGGACTTCTTCGCCGAGGCGCCGGTGTCGGGCGCGGCGGGCGCCGCCGGTCCGGTGGTCCGCGTGTCGACGACCGGCTTGTCGGGCGGGCGGATCACGGGGCGTTCGAACTCCGGCAGGCCCGAGTGGAGCTTGAAGACCGTGGCGGGCCAGGTCTCGGGATGCCCGGCCGGCAGGCCGACCCGCATCCCGGCGGGGAAGCGCCGCAACACGACGCTCTGGATCGTGAGCTGCACCTCGCCGGCCGCGGGGTCGATCACGAGGTAGAGCTGCTTGCTCTGCGCCAGTTCGATCTCGGCGAGCAGGGCCTCGCGACGGACCGCGGGATCGGCCGCGCCGACCACCGCCGGCAACAGCAGCAGTGCGAGCAGGAGTGCGGGTCGGATGTGCATGCTTGCTCTCATCAGTACAGGAACACCAGCGTGCCGACGGGTGCGTTGCGGTAGGCGAACTCCAGGTCGGCGTCGCCCAGCCGGATGCAGCCGTGCGTCACGTTGCGGCCCAGGTAGCGCTGGTAGAGCGTGCCGTGGATCATGTACCCGTCGCCCAGGTAGAGGGCGTAGTCGCCCAGCGAAGCCTTGTCGATGCGGTCGGACCAGTTGCGCGGGAGGTCCTCACCCTCCTCGATGAACGCCCAGTCGGGCATCGTCCACACCGGGTCCTTGCGCTTCTCGAGCACCTTGCGCACGCCGCGCGGCGAGTCGAAGACCCAGCGCTTGCCCGACTTGGGATCCTCCAGGACCACGCCGGTGCCGGCCGAGCAGAGGGCGTCGCGCAGCACCTCGCGCCCGCGCATCACCCGCAGCTTGTTCTCGACCGTGTCGACGGTGATGTAGACGCCCTTGGGCGCGATGCCGGCCAGCTTCTTCTGGAGCTGGTCGATCTCGCGCTCGGTGACCGCCTTGGCGGGCTTCTCCCGCGGCGCCGCCGCGGCGAGCGCGCCGACGGGCAGGTCCCGGTAGCTCCCGAAGACGACGAGCGCGATCGCGGCCAGGATCGCCAGCAGCAGCGGCGTCGCGAGCGCCACCACGAGGCGCGGGGGCGGGCGCCGGCGCGGGCGGGGGCGTCGTTCGGGCCGCGCGGGCTTCGCGTCGCGTTCCGCTCCCGTGCCCGCGGCGGCACCGGCCGCCGCGGTGTTGGCGCCACGCGGCACGGCCATGGCAGAGCCCCTGGTGGGCTTCGCCGCGGGCTTGCGCCTGTCGCCGAAGAGAGCGCTCATCGCGCCGTCACCCCGCGTGCTTGGGTTCAGTCGCCCGGCAGCCGGGCCGCGCCGACGATGGTCACGGGCGTGCCGACCCCGGCCATCCGGAACAGGGATTCCATGTCGTTGTCGCGCAGCGCGATGCAGCCGTCGGTCCAGTCGATGTCCCGACCGCCGTTGCCGTGGATCTCGATCAGGCTGCCCGGGCCGCGCCCGTTCGGCACCTGCCCGTTGCGCTTCGCCGAAGCGTAGCGCGCCTGGTCCTCGGCGTTGGGGTAGTTGATGAGCAGGGCCCGGTAGTAGCGGCTGCCCGCGTTCTTCTTCGTCACATGATAGCGACCCTCGGGCGTGGCGCCGTCCCCGGAGTGGACCTTGTCCACCAGGCCCTTGCGCCCGAAGTCGGCGGGGTATTCGGACGTCTTGCGGCCGTTCTTCACCACGACGCAGCGGCGGTTGAGCTTGTCGACGATGATCGCCATCCCGCCGCCGCGCGTGCCGGCGACGGTCTCGTCGACGAGCCGCTTCCACAGGGCCCTCAGCTGGGGGTCGTGCAGGCGGGCGAAGTGCGAACCGACGAGTTCCTCGGCGCGGCCGACGGCGGACTCCGCCGTGGTGAGCGCCCCGGGCAGCGAATCCAGCTTCTCGAGCCGCTGCAGCTCGCGCACCTGGTCGAGCGCCATCTCCGCGTTGCGGTAGGAGCGCTGCAGTTTCCGTTCGCCCGGCACCGAGGCCACGTTGCCGCGCATGGCGGCCAGGCGCGAGGCCAGCTCGCGGTAGCGCAGGCGGCTCTCCTCGAGGCCGGTGATGTGCCGCTCGCGCGCGACCTGTTCGGCGGTGCGCGCCGCGTCCAGCAGGCTCTGCACCTCCACCTCCAGCTCGCGGTTGCGGCGGTAGCGCACGAGCTTGGCGCGCTCCTGGGCGAAGTGCCGTTCCATCAGCCAGCTGATCTTGTCGGCCTGGGCCAGCTCGTTGACGGCCAGCGGCGGCGCCGCGTGGGCCATGCGCAAGGCGGAGCGGGCGGTGGCGACCTGGACCGTGGGGAGCGGGGGAGGCCAGATCATGTGGTAGGCGGTCACCAGGACGGCGGCGAGCGCGATCAGGCCCAGGATCCTGAAGAACCAGCGCACCACGGGTCGACGACGCTTCTTGGCCATCATGATGTCTTGAGGTCCTACTTGGGGGAGAAGGTTCCGTCCCGCCCCCGCCGGCAGGGTAAAACGCCGCCGGTGGCGAACCACCGGCGGCGTCCGTGTGCAGGCTGTTAGCGCTTCGCCTTGTCCATGGCGTTCTGGATGTCGGCCTGGATCTCGGCGGCCTTCTGGGTCACAACGTCGGCCTTCGCCTTGGCGTTGATGTAGTCCTCAGCGGCGACGCCGGCGACGGCCTCGCCCAGGGCGCCCTGCAGGACGACCAGCTCCTGCTGCATGGCCTCGAGCTCCGCCTTGGTGTTCTTGCCGCGGGGGGCCTTGGCCAGGAACTCGTTCGTGGCGGCCAGGGCGGCGGTCGCAGCCTCGACGGCGGCGTTGGCAGCGACGCGAGCGCGCTCCTTGCCGGCGACGGCGGCCTGGTTGGCCTGCTCGAACTGCTGGGTGGCGAGGGTCAGCATCTCGGTCGCCTTCTTGTACGAGCGCATGAGGGCGAACTTGCCGTTCTGGGTCTCGATCTCGGCGTCGGCCTGGGCCTTGGTCTCCATGGCCTGGTTCAGGGCGTCACGCGCGTAGGTCTCCGCGCCGGCGGCCTTGGCGCCGTCGAGGGCCGTCTGCATGGCCGTGACCGTCTCAACGGGCAGCTTCGAGCAGCCGGCGAGACCCAGCACGAGCCCGAGCATCAGAACCGCAACGACGTGAAGCTTCGAAATACGCATGGTCATTCCTCCAGAAAGTCCCGAGCATCTGGTCCGCGGGTTCGTCCCGGGCTCATCCCGGGCGAGTGAGGACCGCTTTGCCCGCCGCCACTGGCGGCGTCTCGATGGTGGCTCGGGCCCACCGTCGTGCAATTCCTTACGGTAGTCGGGAACGCCGGCCGCGTGCTTGGGTACAAGAAGAGGATGGACTCGCTCCGGCCCACCCGGCCGCCTGTCCGCCGGCCGTTTCGGGGCCGACGGTCGCGTTGTCTCGCCGATGTCGCGGCGGCTCTTCTCGTACGGTGCTGAGCCCGGGGTCGACCGGCAGATGCCGGAAGCACACGGACGCAGAACACCATCCGGCGTCACGTACTCCGTTCGCGCGCACTATCTCTGCAACGCGCGGACCCCTCCGTCAAGCCCGATTTTCGACAGATCCTTGTTGTGTACCCATGGGTACACGGCGCTCAGCCCCCGGGGACGACCACGAGGCCGCCTGGCTCCAGGTCCAGCACCGCCGTCCCGCCCGGCAGCACGACGCCGGCGAGGATGGCGTCGGCCAGCCGGTCCTGCACCTCGCGCTGGATGACGCGCTTGACGGGCCGGGCGCCGAAACGCGGATCGAATCCCAGTTCGGCCAGCCGGTCGACGGCACCGTCGGTCCAGGTCAGGCCGATCTCCTGCTCCTGCAGGGCACGGGCGACCTTCGCCAACTCCAGGCCGACGACGCGGCGCAGCAGCGCGCGGTCCAGGGCGCCGAAACGCACCACCGCGTCGATGCGATTGAGGAACTCCGGCCGGAAGTGCCGGCCGAGCTCCTGCAGGAGTTCCTGCTCCTGCTCGCGCCGCACCTGGTCGTCCGCGCCCTCGCGCGGGGCGAAGCGCTCGTCCTGCGCCAGGTTGCTGGTCATCACGACCAGCGTGTTGCGGAAGTCCACGACGCGCCCCTTGCCGTCGGTCAGGCGGCCGTCGTCCAGCAGCTGCAGCAGCACGTTCATGACCTCAGGGTGGGCCTTCTCCACCTCGTCGAACAGGATGACGGTGTAGGGGTGTCGCCGCACGGCCTCGGTCAGCTGCCCGCCGGACTCGAAGCCCACGTAGCCCGGCGGTGCGCCGATCATGCGCGCGACGCTGTGACGCTCCATGTACTCGCTCATGTCCAGACGGACCAGGCGGCTCTCGTCGCCGAAGAGCTCGGCGGCCAGCGCCTTGACCAGCTCGGTCTTGCCCACGCCGGTGGGACCGAGGAACAGGAACGAGCCCAACGGCCGGTGCCGGTCGCTCAGGCCGGCGCGCGAGCGCCGCACCGTGCGCGCCACCTGCGCGACGGCGTCGCCCTGGCCGACCACGCGCGCGCCCAGGCGCGTCTCGAGATCGCGCAGCCGCGCGACGTCGTCCTCCACCAGGCGCTGCGCCGGGATGCCGGTCCACTTCGCCACCAGGGCGGCGATGTCCTGCTCGTCGACCTCTTCCTTGAGCATGGGCTCGGAACCCTGGACCGCGACGAGCTCGGCGCGGGCGCGGGCGAGCTCGGCGGCCAGCTCGCCGGCGTCGCCGTACTTCAGCTGCGAAGCGCGGGCCAGGTCGCCGCGGCGCTGGGCCTCCTCGATCTCCGCGCCGAGCTGCTCCTGCCGCGCCTGGAGCGCGCGGATGGCGTCGATCGCGGCCTTCTCCTGCTCCCAGCGCGCGCGCAGGCGGCCGAGATCGTCGCGCAGCTCGGCGATCTGGCGGTCGATCGCCTCGCGCCTGCCGACGGCGGCGCGGTCGACCTCCTTCCCCAGCGCCAGCTTCTCCATCTCCAGCTGCTGCAGCCGGCGCTGCAGGTCGTCGACCTCCGCGGGCACCGAATCGATCTCCATGCGCAGCTGCGACGCGGCCTCGTCCATGAGGTCGATCGCCTTGTCCGGCAGCCTGCGGTCGCTCAGGTAGCGGCTCGAGAGCTTCACCGCCGCCACCAGCGCCGAGTCGGCGATGCGGACGCCGTGGTGCACCTCGTAGCGCTCCTTCAGGCCGCGCAGGATCGCGACGGCCTGTTCCCGGGTCGGCTCCTCGACCATCACCGGCTGGAAGCGCCGCTCGAGCGCGGGATCCTTCTCGATGTGCTTGCGGTACTCGTCGACGGTGGTCGCGCCGACGCAGTGCAGCTCGCCGCGCGCGAGGGCGGGCTTGAGGATGTTGCCCGCGTCCATGGCGCCCTCGGCCGCGCCGGCGCCCACGAGCGTGTGCAGCTCGTCGATGAACAGCAGCACCTCGCCCTCGCGGTCCGTCACCTCCTTGACGACCTTCTTCAGGCGCTCCTCGAAGTCGCCGCGGTACTTGGCGCCGGCCAGCAGCGCCCCCATGTCCAGGGCGTAGAGCGTCTTGTCGCGCAGGCCGAGCGGCACGTCGCCCTCGACCAGGCGCCGGGCGAGCCCCTCGACCACGGCGGTCTTGCCCACGCCGGGGCTGCCGATCAGCACGGGGTTGTTCTTGGTGCGGCGCGAGAGGATCTGCACGACGCGGCGGATCTCCTCGTCGCGCCCGATGACGGGATCGATCTTGCCGGCGCGCGCGGCCGCGCACAGGTCGCGCGCATAGCGCCCGAGCGCGGACTCGCCGCCGTCCGCGACGCCGGATTCGTCCTCGTTGCGGTACGCCCCGTCGGCGCCGATGGCCTCCAGCGCGCGGGCGAGCTTCTCCGGCGTGACGTCGAAGGTCTGCAGCAGGCTGCCGGCGCGGCCGCGATCCGCCGCCAGCGCCAGCAGCAGCTCCCGCGTGCCGACCAGCGCCGCGTCCTTGCCGGCGAGCGTCTGCGCCTCGAGCAGCAGCTGCTGGAAGGCCCGGCCCGGTTGCGGCACGTCCTTGACCTGGACGACCGGCAGGCTGGCCAACTCGCGCTCGACGGTGGCCAGCACGAGCCGGGGCGCGGTCTCCAGGCTCTGCAGCGCGCGGCTCGCCAGCCCGGTCTCGTTCAGCAACACCCACAGCAGGTGCAGCGGCTCGAGCTCGGCGTGCCCGGATTCGTAGGCCTTGTTGCCGGCGCCCTGCAGGGCCTCGCCGGCGTTCACGGTCCAGTTCTTCATGTCTGTCCTCCCGGACGGATGGATGCAGGGAAGGGCATAGCATCCCAGGGGCCAGATGGCCCCTTCGGATCGCCTCGCGAGCGTCGTCAATATAACCTATTCCAATATAGCTATTTACACAATTGGCGCCCGCGGCCCGATTCGACGGGGATCGGCCATCGACCAGCAATGACATGACACCTTGTCCCTGCTGTCGCTCGACATGACAGTCATCGGCATCATGGCGACCGGACACCGCGTCGACGGCGCAACTCAACCCATGACCCCGCCCACAGGGTTCCGGTATACTCAGCCGCGCTCGTCCCTGGATCCGCCCTCAGCTCGAGAGGCCCCGATGCCGCGCAACATGATGCCCGCCTTGATCCTGGCCGTGACGTGCACCACCGCCGCCGCCCAGGCGGCCGGCGATCCGCTCGCCGAGACTCTCGAACGGCTCGCCCGTCAGCACCGAGGCGCCACCGTCACGATCCTGGCGACGACACCCGCCGGGCGGCCCGTCCCGCTGTTGACGATCCCGCCCGCGGTGGACCCGGGCGTCGACATCCCCACGGCCGTGCTCGTGGTGGCCGATCCCCTCGGCACGACGCCGCTGGCGACCGCCGCCGCGCTGGCGCTGGCCGCAAGCCTGCTCGAGGACGAACCGGCCGGCCGCGCCGCCACCGTGACCTGGCTGATCGTGCCGCGGTTGGATCCCGACGGCGCCGCCCGCCTGCAGGGGAAACCCGTCGCCTGCGACGGCCGCAACGGGTCGGCGGTGGACGACGACGCCGACGGCGTCGCGGACGAGGACGGCCCCGACGACCTGGACGGCGACGGCGTCATCGCGTCGATGCTGCTGGCCGACCCCGAAGGGGAATGGCTGGCGGGCGAAGGGGCGACGGGCGTGCCGCGCCGGGCCGACACCTCCCGTGGGGAGCGCGGTCTCTACCGGCTGCTCGACGAGGGCCGCGACGACGACGGCGACCTGCTCTGGAACGAGGACCCGCCCGGCGGCGTGATCCCCGGCCGCAACTTCCCGCACGGCTTCCAGCACTGGCAGCCGGCCCACGGCCCCTGGGGGGCGAGCTGTCCGGAGACCCGCGCCCTGCTGGCCTTCGCCTTCGCCCACCCCGAGATCGCGATGGTGCTGGTGCTGGGAGAGACCAACACGCTGCTGCAGGTCCCCTTGGCCGCGGACACGCCCGATGCCCTGCAGAGCAAGCACACCCTGCCGCGGGGGCTGGCGCGCGAAACGGGCCTGGACCCGCTCGCCCAGTTCACCGTCGCGGAGCTGGTCCCGCTGCTGCGCGAGGGGCTGCGCCTCCCGCAACTCGAGACCGACGACGTGCTGGGCATGCTGGATCTCGGCCCGGCGACGGCGCCCGACGCCCGCGATCTCCCCTGGTGGCGGGCGGCGGCGGCCGCCTACGTGCGCGGCCTGGCGTCGGCGGGACTGGGAGCGCCGCGCGTCGCGCCCCCCGCGCCCGGTCCCGGCTCGCTGGAGGATTGGGCCTACTACCAGTTCGGCGTGCCGGCCTTCGCCCTGGATTTCTGGACGCCGCCGCTGCCGCCCCCCGCGCTGCCGGATTCGACCCTGGCCACCCCCGCGCGGGTCGATACCGCGGCGGCTTCCAGCCCGCGCCCCGACCCCGCACTCGCGGCCTTGTCGCGGTTCGCCGCCGCGCATCCCGCGTCGGGTTCCTGGCGACCCTGGCGGGAGACGGCGCTGCCGGGCGGCCGACGCGCCCTGGTGGGCGGGCCGGCGCCCGCCGCGCTGCGGACGCCCCCAGCGGCGATGGTCGATTCCCTGCTGACCCGCCAGATCCCCCTGGTGCGGGACCTGGCCGGCTGGCTGCCGCGGCTCGCCGCGGTGACGCTCGAAGCCGAGAGCCGCGGCGGCGAAGTCTGGGAAGTGACCGCCCGCGTCCACAACGACGGCCCGCTGCCCTACCCCACGGCGCAGGGGCGTCGCTCGCGTCGGCCCGAACCGGTGGTCGTGACGCTGGAGGGCGCCGAGGTGCTCGAGGGGCTCGCCCGCCGGGTCGCCGACCAGGTGCCCGCGATGGGCTCCACCGCGGTGCGCTGGCTGGTGCGCGCGCCGCGCGGCCGCACGCTCACGGTGCGGGCCTCCGCGTCGGGCTTCGGCGCCGCGACCGCGACCTTGCAGCCCGCCCAAGGAGGCTCCCGATGAAACGAGCGCTCTGCGCCTGCCTGCTCGGGCTGCTGGCCGCCGCGCCCGCGACGGCCTTCGAGGTCGACCTCGAGCACATGGTCTGGGACCGCTACTACGACCACGACGAGGTCGTCGCCGTGCTCGAAGCGATGCACGCGGCGCACCCGGAGCTGACGCGGCTCGAGTCGCTCGGCAAGAGCGAGGAAGGCCGCGACATCTGGTGCCTGACCGTCACCAACCGGCGCACCGGCGCCGACACGCAGAAGCCCGGCGTCTACGCCGACGGCGCCATCCACGGCAACGAGGTCCAGGCCACCGAAGTCTGCCTCTACCTCGCCTGGCAGCTGCTCGACAAGTACGGCGAGTGGGACCGCATCACCGAGCTGGTCGACACGCGCGCCTTCTACATCGTGCCGATGGTCAACGTCGACAACCGCGCCCGCTTCTTCACGGATCCCGGCGGCTTCGACATCGGGCGCTCGGCCCGCGTCCCGTACGACGACGACCGCGACGGCCTGCTGGACGAGGACGACGTCGACGATCTCGACGGCGACGGCCGCATCCTGCAGATGCGCGTGCGCGACCCCTACGGCACCCACAAGACCGATCCCGAGGACCCGCGCGTGACGGTGGCCATCGAGCCGGGCGAGCAGGCCGAGTGGCGGCTGCTCGGGCGCGAGGGCCTGGACAACGACGGCGACGGCCGCGTGAACGAGGACACGCCCGGCTACCTCGACCTCAACCGCAACTGGGGCTTCCTGTGGCAGCCCGGCTACGTGCAGGAGGGCTCGGGCGACTACCCGTTCAGCGCCCGGGGCACGCGTGCGGTGGCGGACTTCCTGTGGGCGCACCCGAACGTCTGCTTCGGCTTCAACTTCCACAACTACGGCGGGATGTTCCTGCGCGGCCCCGGCTCGACGCTCTCCCCGCCGCTGCCGCCGGGCGACCTGAAGGTCTTCGACTTCCTGGGCGAGGAAGGCGAGCGCATCGTGCCGGGCTACCGCTACCTCGTCTCCGGCGCCGACCTCTACACCACGCACGGCGATTTCGACGAGTGGCTGTACCAGTGCCTGGGCGTCTACGCCTTCGTGACCGAACTGTCGATGAGCTCGGACACGGCCTACCGCGGCCACGGCGACGAGCCGAACGGCGAGGACGGCGAGCTGTGGAGCCGCCGCCCCACGCTCGTCGAGCGCCAGAAGTTCAACGACGCGCTGATGGCCGGCGAGATGTTCTCCGACTGGAAGCCCTTCCGCCACCCGACCTACGGCGACATCGAGATCGGGGGCTGGCGCACGTTCACCACGCGGCTGCCGCCGGAGTTCCTGCTGCCCCAGACGCTCCACCGCAACGCCATGTACGTGATCTGGACCGCGACGCAGGCGCCGCG
>PNOJ01000032.1 GCA_013824755.1 Gemmatimonas sp. | reverse complement strand
GCGGCGCGCGGAACAGGTCGTAGGCCGCGGCGGGGTCGCGCCCGACGACGTCCAGCGAGGGGCCGTACGGATAGGTGACGCCGATCACGGCCACGCCGGCGGCGTTCGTCGCCACCGCGGTCGTCGCGTAGCCCTGGCCCTCGGCCCAGACGTCGATGCCGGGCAGCGGGGTCGTGCCGTCGGGTCCGTAGACCGTCACGGTGACGTCCGTCGGGACGTTGGCGTCGATCGCCGCCGGGTCCAGGACGACCACCGAGGGGTTGATGGCCGACAGGGTCGCCTGGTAGGTCGTCAGGTTGTAGCCGGTCACCGTGAGGGTCATGTCGCCGGGCACCGTCACCGGGACGTCCAGCACGATGTCCGCCAGCCCGCCGGCGTCGGCGACGGCCGTGCCGTGGATGACGCCGTCGCGCGACAGGCAGGCCACGGCGCCGGGCGCGCCGACGTTCACCTGGAAGACCGGCGCGCCGAGCTGGACGACCGGCGGGTGCGACGGCGCGATCGCCAAGGGCGCGTCGGTGCGCACCACCAGCGAGCAGTCGCCGAAGATGTTGTACTGCTCGATGAGCTTCGGGCCCTCGCCCGTGGGGTAGGTGTCGAGCACCTGCATGCCCCCGTAGAAGTACAGGGCGCCCAGGACGTTGGCCTGCTCGGCGACGAGCAGGTCCACGGCGTGGGCCTGCATCTCGCAGGGCGGCACCCAGGAGGCCAGGGTCGAGGCCGAGTAGGTGCCGACGGCGCCGCTGGGCTGGGCGACCGAACCGGCGCGCAGCCAGGCCTCGGCGAAGCAGACCGCGGTCGAGAAGTCGCCGTTGGAGCAGCTCACGTCCAGCAGCCAGGGCTGCTTCCACGCGTTGCTCAGGGCCAGGACGTTGGTGTTGGCGAACGGCGGATTGCTCCAACTCGTGCCGCTGCCGTGGCCGATGTAGCTGACCAGGCTGCGGCCCTCGTTCAGGGCGGACGAGATCATCGCCGTGGTCCCGGTCGGCTGGTAGATCTGGTCGATCTGCGTGAAGGTGTAGGCGAGCAGGTCGGTGCGCAGCAGGTTGCTGCGCTCGTAGTCGGTCGGCGTGCCCTCGTTGGAGGCCAGGCCGGACCCCTTGTGGTACCACTCGGCGGCGGCGCCGGTGTCGGGGTCGCGCTCGTAGCGCACGAACTTGGCGACCTGGATCTGCACCTCGCCGACGTTCGAGGCCGAGATGCGCGAGACGAACAGGTCGGGGTAGAGGTCGGCGCCGGCCACCATGCCGTAGCTCGGGTCCGAGTCCGCGCTCTCGTAGGTGCCGGCGAGCGTGGGCACGTCGGCGATGTCGCCCACGAGCACCACGTAGGTCAGGCCGGGGGCCGCGTTGTAGCGGCCGGCGATGGCGGCCTGGATGCCGGCGGCGGTGCCGCCCACCGAGGACATCGTGATCACCTCGACCGGGATGCCCTTCTGCAGCTTCCAGGCGACGAACGGGGCCAGCGCGCCCTGGAAGGCGTCGGCCGTGACGACGAGCATCCGCCCGGTCGTGCCGATGGCGACGTACTTGTCGGCGCCGCGGTTGGCGAACAGGCCGCGGTAGATGCGGGCGAACTCGGGATCGGCGACGGCGGCGGTGGCGGCGGTCTGCGACAGCTCGTTCAGGCCGCCCGTCCCCTTGGTGACGACCTCGACGGTCAACCGCCGCAGCACGCGCAGCACGCCGCGGCCGGCGTCGTACTGGAACGGCACCACGCGCAGCGACACGCCGCGCTCGTCGCGCACGATGAACGGGTCGCCGAGGCTCGCCGTTTCGCGGGGGTAGACCCCGCCGTCGCGGTAGAGGGCGTCGAAGGTGAAGGCGATGCCGGCCGGGTCCAGGTCGCGGGTCAGGTGGCCCTTGGACGGCAGGACGGGATCGACGGCGGTCTCGGTCCACTCGCTCTCGACGACCCGCAGGACCGGCTCGCCGGTGCCGGCGATGGCGACGCTGCGGCAGATCATCGGCAGCTCGGGCAGGCCCTTCTCCATCAGCCAGGCCTCGCCGGGCAGCCCCAGCTTGGCGTAGGGGCGGCCGTCGACCAGCGCGTGTTCGAGGTCGTAGCCCGGGACCTCGATCCGCAGCGTGACCACGTCGTCGGCACCGGTCGCGACGACCTGCGGCGGCGCGACGGCCCCGCCGTCCGACGCGACCCACGCCGCAGAAGCGACCGAAGCCAGGACCTGCAGCGACAGCAACAGGAAGGCTGCCATGCACCAAGAGCGCTTCATCGTGTCTCCTCGAGCTCAGGACCGGCAAGATTCGGAAGTCTTATGCGGGTATTTGATTATACCTCATGGGCATGGCTGCTGACAACGCGGAAGGGCCGACGGGAAGCGGCGGCCCCCGCAGGGAGCCGCCGCCCAGGGATCAGGATAACTGGCTGTCAGGGAATGGATTCCACGGCTTCAGGGTCGCAGAGGGTGGCCCAGCGGCCCGAGTAGAAGCCACCGGGGCGTTCGGCGGCCTGGAGGTAAGCGCCGCCCAGGACGCCCTCGACCGTCTCGACCTCGTTGTGCCACTCGCCGTGGAACCGGCCGCGCCCGTTCTCGTCCGCGGCCTCCCAGGTGCCGGCCAGCAGGCCGCGGCAACGGCCGCGCGTGTCGATGTACTTGCCGAAGAAGACCCTTTCGCCGCTGCTGTCCAGGCCGTAGCGGCCGCGCATGAAACCGTGCAGCCGGCCCCAGAGACCGACCCAGCGACCCTTGAAGACGCCGCCCTCGGCGGTCGTGGAGTCGCGGTCGGCCAACCAGACGCCGCCCAGGAAGCCCTTCGGGCACAGGTCCTCGTCGGTGACGCGGTGGCCTTCGAGGCGCAGGGCGTTGCCGAGCTCGTCGACGGGGCGAGTGACGTCCAGGCCGGCGAGATCCGCCACCGGGATGTCCAGCGCGATCTGCGGCGTCACCAGATGCAGCACGTTCGGCGGCAACGTGCCGACGCTCGCGGAATCGGCCGGGGCGGCGGGCTCGATGATCTCCACGATCAGACCGTCGAAGTGCGGACCGGTGTGGGAGACCCAGGCCACGCTGCGCCGATCGGGGCGGGGCAGCACCAGGTGATCGCGCGGGCGCTCGAACAGGATCACGCGCCGCACCACGACCAGGCCGCGGTCCACGCGCAGCCGGCCGCTCCAGTCCAGGCCCTGCACCTCTTCGCGGATGTCCTCGGGCGCGCCGTCGAGCCGGCCCCAGGTCAGGCGCAGCGCGACGATCCGCGGGGGCGGCGGCGCGTCGTCGCCGGCGGGCAGCAGGGCGGCATCCTCGAGTTCCAGCACCTCGGCGTCGTCCTGCAGGGGGTCGTCGCTCGCCGACTCCTGGTCCTCGAGGGACATCATGGCGTAGTCGTCGTCGTCGAAGGCCGGCGCCTCGTCCGTGTAGGTCAGGCCGCCGTAGGCCTTGTCCAGGTCCATGGCGTCGTAGTCGTCGACGGCCGCGACAGCGGGCACGGTCGCGCCCTTGTCGTCGCCGCAGCCGGCCAGGCCCAGCGGCAGCAGCGCGGCCAGGACCAGCAGTCCCGTCGCTTGGAGTATTCGATTCAGCTTCGCGGTGTCCATGATCGCCTCCCTCGTTCCGACCCCGGTCCCGCCCGGCAGCTCGCTCGGCGACGGGACGTTCCTCGCTCGTGTTGCGGTCGGACTGCACGGGAGGTGCCAAGGGAGGCCGGGGAGTGTAATTGATGATTTTACAATATGTTTCCACAACAACGGTCACAACGTCCCATCACCGACATGTACCGGGAAGTACATCGGATGTCCGCCGCGGTACCGCGGCAGCGGGATCCGTCAGTCGGCAGGGCCATCGCGCACCTTGAGCTTCAGCGCGATGAGTTCGGCATGGTCGAGCCCGAGCATCCGGGCGATGCGGTGCAGCAGGGCGTCCTCGTGGGCGTCGAGCACGCCATCGGCGTACACGACGCGCCACAGCGCCTCCAGGACGTCGCGCAGCTCCTGCCGCGTCAGCGCGGTGCGCAGCAGGGCGGTGGTGTTGTAGAGGTCGGTCGCGTCGTGGCGGTGCGCTTCGGCGGCGTCCATGAGCGTGGACGATTCCCGCGCGTCGAGACCGAAGCGGTCGCCGAGGATGCCGGCGATCGAGGACTTCTCGGCGCCGGCGGCGGTGTCGTCGGCCCAGGCCACCTCCAGCAGCAGCGCCGCGGTGGCCAGGCGGCGGCGGTGGTCGGCGTTGGCGACGTCGCCCGCCGCGGCCGTCACGTCCTGCGTCATCAGCTTGCGCAGCGCCTCGAACACGGTCACCTCCCGTCGACGATCCGCTCCCAGCCGGAGCCGGGCAGGGTCAGCACCTCGTAAGGGATCGTGTCGAGCCAGTCGGCGAGCAGCTCGGCCCCGATGCGGTCGTCGCCCTGGGAACCGAGCAGCACGGCGTCGTCCCCCGCCGCCGCGCCCGGCACGTGCGTCACGTCGACCATGGTCAGGTTCATGCAGATCCGCCCGCGCACCGGCGCGCGCCGGCCGCGCACCAGCACGTGCGCCCGGTTGGAGAGGCGGCGCGGGTAGCCGTCGGCGTAGCCCAGCGGCAGCACGGCGATGCGCGAGTCGACGGGCGCCCGCCAGGTCCGCCCGTAGCCCACGGTCTCGCCGGCGGGCACGTCGCGGACCTGGGCGATGCCGCAGATCCAGGTCGCCGCCGGCCGCAGGTCCAGGCCGGCGGTGCCGGCGGCGCGGGCCGAGACCAGCGTCTCGCGCGAGGGCCAGACGCCGTACGCGGCGATGCCCACGCGCACGATGTCGCGCCGGTCCTGGGGCCAGAGGATGGTCGCGGCGCTGCACGACATGTGCCGCTGCAGGCCGCCGTGGCCGCGCTCCGCCAACCGGGACAGCCAGCCGTCGTAGCGTGCGGTCTGCGCGCGGGCCCAGGTGTGGTCGGTGGTGTCCTCGATGTCCGCGTAGTGGCTGGAGACGCCGACGAGCTCCAGCCCGGGGGTGCCCTCGAGCACGGCGAGCGCCGCGTCCAGCTCGCCCTCGACGATGCCCTGGCGGTTGACGCCGGTCTCGACCTTGAGGTGGAGCCGCAAGGGGCGCGCGGCGTCGGCCGCGAGGCGCGCGGCCTCCAGGCCCGCCAGCGAACCCACGGTCGCTTCGACGCCGAGCCGCGCCGCGAGCGCGGCTCCCGCGGCGTTCACCGGTCCGAGGATCAGCACCGGGGCGCCGATGCCGCCGTCGCGCAGGGCCGCGGCCTCCCCGACCGTGTGCACGCCGAGCAGGTCGGCGCCGCCGTCCAGGAAGGCGCGGGCCGCCGGCAGCAGCCCGTGGCCGTAGCCGTCGGACTTCACGACCGTCAGCAGCCGGCAGGCCGGCGGGATCAGTTCACGGAAGCGCCTCGCGTTGTCGCGCAGGGCGGCGTGGTCGACCAGGATGCGGAGCCAGCCGGTCGGTTCCATCGGGACATCCCCGGACTCGGGCGTGGTGCGACGCGCGCCGGACACCCTGGTTGAGTGGAGGAGCTAGTTGCCTTCCTGGGCGCGCTTGCGGTTGTTGCAGGACTCGGGGTCCGCGCAGGTGCCGTACAGCTCCAGCCGGTGACGGTGGATCGTGAACTCGTGCTCGGCTGCGAGCTTCTCCTGCAGGGCCTCGAGCTGCGGGTTGAAGAACTCGGAGATCTGGCCGCAGTTCTGGCAGATCATGTGGTCGTGGTGCTCGACCTCCGAGTGGCCCTCGTAGCGGGCGAGTCCGTCGCCGAAGCGGCGCTCCTCGACCAGGCTGCTCTCCACCAGCAGGTGCAGGGTCCGGTACACGGTCGCGTAGCCGATCCGCGGGTTGACGGCCTTCACCTCGCGCAGCAGCTCTTCGACCGACACGTGGCCCTTCAGGTTGAAGAAGACGCTGACGATGGTGTTGCGCTGCTTGGTGGTCTTCAAGCCCCGCGTCTGGATGAACTTCTGGAAAGCGCGTTCCTTCTCCTTGACCGCCTCGGGCGCCACTTCTTTTCGGATCGACACGTGCCTCGACCTCCCGCTGGGGATAACGTGATTCTGATATCCATGTTCACGCTATTTGATACAGCGAGTTCGCGCGGCTGTCAAGGCGCCTCGTCGACATTCCCGTCGGGAACGGCCAGCGCCGGCAGGGCGAGCCCGAGCGAGAAGCCGTCGCGGAACAGCCGGTCGGGGGCGTCGGCGAATTCGCGGGTCCAGCCGGCCTGCAGGCGCAATTCGCCCCGCAGCGGCAGTTCGAGCGCCAGACGCAGCCGCCGGCTGTCGCGCCCGCCGACGCCGCGCACCGCCGCCAGCCCGACCACCGTCGCGGGCGAGGGCCGCCAAGCCAGGCCCGCCGCCAGCTCGCTCCGCCCGGGGAACGCGGACGCGGAGAACACGTCGCCGGCCGCGCCCAGGTTCAGCGTGCGGCCGCCGCCGGCCTCCAGGGCGACGCGCTCGGCGAGCCGCCACTCGCGCCGCGCCTGCAGCCGCAGCGCGATGCTGCGCGCGGCGAAGGGATAGAGGGCGTTGCTGGCGAAGGGCATGGCGAGTTCGGCCCCGCACACCAGCGGGCCCAGCAGGGGGGCGCGCATCCGGCCGAGCCAGCCGGCAGCCGGCCGTCCCCAGCCGGACACCTGCGTCTCTCCCGGCCAGCCCGCGGTCGCACCCTCGCCGGCGACGTCCGGCCAGCGCTCCAGGACCGGCAAGTCGTCGCTCGCGAAGTCCAGGTGAGGCCAGCGCAGGTAGGCGACGCCCCGGTCGCCGCGCCGCAGGACGGTCGCGACCTCCAGCACGCCGAGGTTCCAGCCGGATGACGGGTCGTCGTAGCGGGAGGCCGTGACGCGGAAGGCGCGTCCGTCGTCGAGGAAGGTCCAGGGCAGGTCGTCGTCCCAGGGCGCCGCGGCCGGGGCGACCGAGGCGAGCAGCGTGCAGATGGCGGCTGTCAGCGCGCAGCGCCCGACCGTCGCGTTCACGGCCCCACGCCGTCCTGTTCGATCAGGCGCACCATGCCGGCCGCGGCGAAGCGCACCAGGACCACGCGCCGGCTGCCCGGCAGCGTCTCCTTGCCGACCACCAGCCCGTAATCGTCCCAGGCCAGGTGGTGGATCACGTCGCCCTCGGCGTAGATCTGCCACGGCCGGTAGGGCACCGCCCTCTCGAGGTCCAGGTCGGCGAGCAGCTCGGCGACGTCGTCCGTCGCGGTGGCCGTCGCCGTCTCCGGTTCCGCCGTCGCGCGCGGCTCGCCGTCGTCGAGGTCATCGTCTTCGGTGTCGTCGAACCCGACGAGCTCGATCGGGTCGTCAGCGGTCGCCGCCGTGGTCGCCGCCGCGGCCGCGCCGCCGCGCAGCGCCAGGCTCGAACTGACCTTCGGCAGGAAGCCCCGGCAATTGGGGCACTGCAGCCAGACGACGCCGTCGTCGTCCCCGTCGGCGGTGGGGACGACGGTCATGTCGTACTCCGTCTTGCAGACGGAACAGTACTGCGGGATGGTCATGATTCGCACCGGTTCCCGTCGGCCCGACCGGGGAGCCAGGCTGGGGTTACGGGAGGATCTTGCAGCAGATCTCGGCCTCGTCCTTCTGGGAGTACCGCATGCCGCACACCAGGCACTTGTAGTCGCCGTCGATGCGGCCCTCGGCCTCGGCCTTGGCCAGCAGACGTTCGAACTTCACGAACGATTTGTCACGGACCAGCACACCGGCTTCTTCCCTGCGTCGCTGCACGGCATCCTCCTTGATCCCGGTGTTCGTTCGGCCGCGAACCACCGGTCCACAGCGCGTCATCGCAACACGCGGGGCATCCTATAACATCGGGGCGTCCGCGTCAACCACCGAGGGCGGGAAGAGTTCCGCGGCGGGGGCGTCGTCTCAGCCGGCCGCGTCGGCGGCGAACAGGTCGTCGCGGCCGTCGTCGACCGCGACGAGCGCGGACAGGCGGAAGAGGTCGGCGAGCGTCACCGCGCCGAGCAGGCCGGCGTCGGCGACGGCGTGCGCGAGCACGCCGGCGGTCGCCAGGGCGTCCTCGCCGGCGCGGTGGGGATGGCGATGGGTGACGGAGAAGGAGCCGGCCAGGTCCTGCAGCCGCCAGCCGTCGTGGCTGGGCCACAGCTGCTGCGCCAGCTGCAGCGTGCAGAGCCCCGGCATCTCGGGCAGGTCGTGGCCCAGGCGCTCCAGCTCCCAGCGCAGGAAGTTCAGGTCGAAGCGGACGTCGTGGGCGACGAAGGCGTGGGCGCCCCGCAGCAGGTCCGCCACCACCGGCGCCACCTCCTCGAAGGGGGGCGCCTCGTGCAGCTGGTTGGGCTCGATGCCCGTGAGTTTGCGGATGCGCGGCGAGACGCGGCGCGTGTTGTGGACCAGGCTGCTGAACTGCTGCACCACCTGGCCGGACTCCCAGACCGCCAGCCCGACCTCGATGATGCAGTCCACCCCGATCAGGCTGCCGGTGGTCTCCAGGTCGACCGCCACCAGCCGCGCGGCGTCGAGGTGCACGTCGAGGAAGGGGGCGTCCAGGGCGATCCAGCGGCCGTCGTGCGAGCGCGCGACGTCCGGCAGGCTCTCGAGCAGCTTGCGCACCACCAGCACCGCCTCGGGCGTCTCGTGGCGCTCGGGGCCGAAGAGGTGGCGCGCGAGTTCCTGCGCCTGGCAAGGGGCGTTGCGACGCAGCAGGTGGAGACGGGCCTGTTCCCGCAGTTGGCTCAGTTCACACGACAGCATGATTCATCATATCACATCGCACCGTTCGGTTCAACTCCCGGCCAGCGCTGGCGCCGCATCGCGCCCGTAGCCCACGAGTTCCATGGTTTCGACTTTCTGGGTCGGCGGCGGCGGGCTGCGCCGGCCGGCCGGGATCACCGTGGCGCTCGTCTCGGAGCGTTCCGCCGCGAAGGCCAGGCCCAGGAACGGCACGCCGGGATGCACCGCGACGCTGATCTCGCGCCGGTGGACCTGGATCATCTCGCCCCGGGGCAGCGTGATGCGCGCGGTGTCGGCGGCCACCAGCGTGAACTGGCTGCAGAGCAGGTCGGCGCCGCCGACGACCCGGGTGGTCGCTCCCTGCGTCGACACCACGTCGGGCCGGAAATCCGCGTCCAGCAGCGACGCCGCCAGCGGGTCGCCGCGCCACTCCTGCGGATCCAGGGTGCGTCCGCGCCCCCCGCTCCACTGCACGACGCGCCGCACCAGGGCCGCGAGATCGCCTTGGCGTCGGGAGACGTCGTGCGACAGGACCAGGCGCAGCCCCTCCCCGGGCCGGGGCGCCAGGCCGCGCGGCGTCGCCTCGAGGGGCAGGATCTCCAGCAGCCAGCCGTCGGCCCCGTCCCCCACGCACTGCACGCGCACCAGTTCCGTCGTGCGGCGTCCGGCCTCCAGCGTGGTGTTGCTGTAGTCGACCCGGTCCCCGACGGCGAGCGACAGCGGCGCCTCGGCGCGCTGCCACAGCGTGAACACGTCGAGAGCCGCCGCCCCGCCCGGCGCGAGGAGCGCCAGCAGGACGGCGGCGAGGATCGCCGCGGCGCGCCGCGGGTCAGTGCTTGATCTGCTCCCAGTACTTCTCATAGTCGAAATTCGGGCTGTTCTGCTGGTCGTGACAGGTGACGCAGGAGCTGCGGGCGCGCGCCGCCCACTTCCCGTCGCGGCTGTGTTCGGTGCCGTAGCCGTGGCAGGCCTCGCACTGGACGTTGGCCAGCAGGTTGCCGGGCGGACGGTCGTCGTAGCCGCCGATGAACACGTAGCCGGTGGTGTGGCAGACCAGGCACTCGGGGCTGTCCGACTGTCCCTTGCGCGCCAGCGTGCCCAGGGCCGCGGCGTGGGGCGAGGTGCGCAGCTGCTCCCAGATCGCCTGGTGGCACTTGCGGCACTCCCGCTCGGTCAGGAACTTCTCGTCGGCCGAGCCCTGGACGGGCTGGTAGGGGCCGCGCGCGGCCAGGCGCGCCAGTTCGAGCTTCTGCTTCACGACTTCGACCCGCTCGAGCATCACCGGGTCGTCGGCCACCTCCTTGCCGAGATCCCCGATCGTCACGTCGACGGACTCCAGCCGGCCCCCGACGCCGAAGGAGCACTCGGCCCGGCCCACGTACCGGCCCTCGAAGGAGGAGGCCAGGAACGCGGTCTGGCCCACGACGCGCTCGGTCCGGTAGGGCTGCTGCGTGTGACCCACGATGCAGACGTCGATGCCGGCGACCTGCTTCAGGAGCTCCTCCGACTTCGCGTCGCCGAGGTGCGCCAGCAGGACGACGGCCTCGGCGCCGGCCGCGCGCATCCGCGGCAGCAGGTCGCGCAGGACGGTCGCCGGGTCGTCGACGAGGAAGGTCTCCTCCTGCGCGGACATCGTCATGATGGTGTGGGCGGGGTCCATCACCGAGCAGATGCCGAAGTTCACGCCGCCGCGCTCGACCAGCAGGTATTCCGGCAGGATCAGCTTCCCGTCGGCGGCCCCGCGGACGTTGGCGCTGGTGAAGGGCAGCGCGTAGGTCTGGATCATCTCGCGCAGGAACGCCAGACCGTAGTTGAGGTCGTACTCGCCCAGGCCGACGGCGTCGTAGCCGAACTCCCGGGTCAGCTCGCAGAGGAACCGCGTCTGCTCGCGCTCCATGCGGGAGCGCACGCCGAAGAGGTCGCCGGCGTCGAGCATCAGCACGGGCTGGCCGAGGTTCCAGGTCTCGTCGATGAAGGTGGCCCGCCGGGCCACGCCGCCGCGCGGATTGCCGTGTCAGCCACAGGGCTCGAACTTGCCGTGGACGTCGCCGATGTAGACGATGTTCACGTGCCGCCAGTCCGGGGCCGACTGCTGGCTCAGCGCGACGGGCACGGACGACAGCAGCAGCAGGGCGACGACCGTCGTCGCCGCGGCGCGCAGTCCCGTTCGGGGTTCGATGTGCATCTCGGCTCTTTTCGTGCCGTGGTACAGAAAACCGCGGCAGCTCGTCGCCGCCGCTCCGCCGGATCGGGGGTGAACACACGGCTGCCCGGCCGGTTCCCCAATCATCGCAACATGATACCAGGACCGCCCGGGGCAGGCAAGCACCCCCTCCGACGGGGCCTAGAAGATGCCCCCGGTCATCTGGCCGTAGCCGCCGACCAGGTCCGACTTGCCCCGGGTCACCTTGACGTCCGGGATGGCCTTCAGCGAGATGATGAAGCCGAACTGGGAATCCACGGCGTTCACGGTGCGCGAGAAGCGCATCTCCCAGCAGTGGAGGTCCCGGACCAGGTTCCAGGACTGGCTGGTGAGGGTGCCCTCCTCGAAGTCGTAGGTGCCGCGCCAGGCCAGGTCCCAGTTGCGGGTGACGGTCAGGTTCGCGCTGAGCCCGAGCCGGGCGCTCGTGTCGTCGGACAGGTGGTTGCGGCTGTAGGACAGGCTGCTGTTGACGCGCCAGGGCAGGAAGCGGCCGCCCTCGGTCGGGTCGCGCCCCTCCTCTCCCTCGGCCCCGGCGCCGAGCTGCCCGAAGCCGGGGAAGTCGCCATCATCGGGCTGGGGTTCGCCGGCCGGCTCCCACTCCTCGTCGACGAGTTCGACCGCGGCGCTGTCCGCGGCGGCCCCGAGCCGGTCGATGGCCCGGCTCTTGACGGCGGCGACAGCGGCGACGCGGCCGCCGGTGTCCACGCGTCCGGAGAAGCCGTACCCGTAGGAGAAGCGCGTGCCCGTGACGCGGCGGGTGGCGGTGTCGAAGGTCTGGTTCACGGTGATCTTGAGGGCGGCGGCCTCGCCGGGCTTCACCGTCAGGGAGCTGTTGACGACGCCCCAGCGTCGCCCCGGGGCGGCGGCGGGCGAGTACCCCCCGGTCAGCCCCCAGTCCAGGACGCCGTCGAGCTTGCGGTCGGGGGCGATCGAATCGCCGGCGGCGTCGCCGCGCAGCTTCACGTCGAAACGGTTGCCCAGGCTGAGGCTGAAGGACTCGTTGCGGCCCTGGTGGCCGGGGATCGCCGGCACGAGCTGGTGGCCGATCCCGAGACGCAGCGTGTGGCGGACGGCGCTGAGGCCGCCGAAGCGGGGGCGCACGACGCCGTAGAGGGTCGTGTTCAGGCTGCTGTTGATCGACAGGCTGCTAGAGGTCTCCTCGCTGCGCTCGCGCACCTCGTTCGCCACGTAGTTCGAATCCACGGCGTCGAAGGTGTAGAGCGTGCCGTCGGTCGTGGCGCGGTTCCACCGGTGCGAGGCGCTCACGCCCGTGCTGGCGGTGAAGAAGAGCAGCCGCTGCTGCTTGAAGTCGAGGGAGGCGCTGCCGCTGGCCGCGTGGACCGTGTTGTCCGTGGTCTCGTTGGTCCGCGTCTGCGTGTTGAAGCTCCAGGAATTGCGGAAGTAGGTGCTGCGCAGGACGTCGCCCAGCAGGCTGCCCCGCTGCCCGGCCCGCAGCTGGGGCAGCAGCGGCGTGCTCTTGAAGTTCAGCGACAGGCTCGGGAACGCCTGGGACGCGACCAGGTTGTTGGTGCCGAGGTCGCCGTCCTCCTTGTTCACGTACTCGTCGCGCTTGAAGTTCAGCGAGGCGCTGACGAACGACCAGTTGCGGCTGATGCGGGCGGTGGAGGTCTGCTGCCCGCTGATCTGGTCGACCGCGCCCACGTCGTTCAGCAGGTCCTCGCGGCTGATCGTGCGGCTGGACATGTTCAGGCTCGTCTGGAACTGGTAGGCGTCGAACAGCGTGTCCTGCCGGTGGTTCCACTGGAACTGCCACTCGCGGGTGCGTGGCCCGTCGCCCAGGCTCAGTCGCCGCGAGAAGCTGGCGTCGCCCCCGAAGGCGTACCGCTTCAGGTAGCGGTTGCTCAGCTGCCAGGTGAACTCGCGCCGCTCGTTGTAGTCGCCGCGGAAGGTGACGTCGGTGTAGTCGCTGGCCGCCCAGTAGTAGCCCCAGTCGCGGATGTAGCGGCCGGTGCGCTGCGACCAGCCGAAGTTGAAGCTCGGGAACAGGATGCCCGAGCGGCGACCGGACTCGAGCGACTTGAAGTAGAAGGGCAGCGCGAAGATCGGCACGCGGCCGATCTTCAGCACGATGGGTTTGGCGGCCATCTTGTCGTCGGGGCGGACCTTCATCTTGTCGGCCCAGAAGTGGTAGTGCGGCTCGGCCAGGTCGCAGGAGGTCATCCGGCCGGAGCGGATCTTGAGCGTGCCGTCGTCGAAGCGCTTCATCTCGTCGCCGACGTAGTAGAACTCTTCCATCGCCGCGGCACCCGACAGCACGGCGCCGGTGCGGTGCTCGAAGTCGTAGCCCATGTCGTCGCCGGCCATCTTCTGGCCGCTGTCGACCAGCAGCGGGTTCTCCGCGGCGTAGAGCTCGCGGTCGGCCAGGTCGAGGCGGATGCGGCCCGCCTTCAGGTCCATCGAGCCGTAGAGCATGCGGCTGTCGCCGGCGATCGCGATGCGCTTGCGGCCGAGGTCGAAGAGCGCCGTGCGGCCGCTGTATTCGACCTTCTCGCTGGCCGCCGCGAAGTCCAGCGCGCGGCGGCCGTCGGCCAGCGTGTCGGACCTCGCCGAGGCCAGGGCGCGGGCGACCAGCGCCGCCCCCCCCGCGCTGTCGCCGAGCGCGGCCGCCAGCGCGGCCAGCCCCCCGCGGCCGGCGGCCGCGGCGAAGGCTTCCGCCAGCAGCGAGTCCGCCGACGCGCCCGCCCGCAGGCTGTCCGGCAGCGCCGCGAGCAGGGAGTCGAGGCCGCCCGGGGCCAGGCTGTCCAGGACGGCGGTCGCGCGGCCGGCCAGGTCGTCCAGCTCGGTCAGGCGCACGAAGTCGTAGCGGCCGCTCATGCTCCCGCGCACGTCGACCCGCTCGACCTTGCGGTCGCGGAAGGCGAGCAGGATGGTGTCCCCCGCGACGTCGTTGCAGGCGATCTCCTCGCGGTCCGCCTCCGGCACGTAGATGCTGCGCGCCTTGCCGACGACGACCGAAACGTGGGGTTCGCCGTCCGCGAAGTGGATGTTGACGACGTCGCCGGTCAGCTCGTTGCGCGTCGGCAGGCCGCGGTACTGCTCGGCCAGGGCGGCGGGCCCCTCGTCCTCCACGCGCGCGGTCCCCTCGAGCAGGACGCGCTCCAGCTCGCCGTCCCGGTAGAAGAACTCGATGCCGTCGGCCGTCATCGTGCTGCCGTCGCCGTCCTCGACGCGCGGCGAGCCGCGCAGCAGGACGTGCTCGCGCCCCTGGACGTGCGCCGTGTCGGCGTAGGCGCGGGTCCGCCCCTGCCGGATCGCCACGCTGTCCACCATCACGACCCGGTTCTCGGCCCGGTGGAAGGTCATCACGCGCGCGTCGGCGTCCAGCGGGTCGCCGCCCTCCTCGCGCGTGGTCAGGTGCGGGGCGCGGTCGACCACGACCACGCTGTCGGCGCGGTCGAAGACGGCGCGGCCGCCCGTGACCAGGCTCTGCTTGCCGGGATCGACGATCCGCACCGCGCCGGTCGCCTCGCCGCGCCCGCCGTCGTCGCGACGCACGATGGTGTCGCCGAAGACGACGTAGCCGGGGTCGACCAGGCGCGCGTCGCCGATCAGGCGCAGCAGGGCGCCGTCGTCGCGCAGCTCGCCGCGCGTCGAGGTGGCCGTGACGTCGCCGTCGATCAGCTGCACGCGGCCCCGGAAATCGGCGGCGCGCCGGTTCCCGTCGTAGTCAGCCTCGTCACAGGTCAGCACGGCGCGCCCGCGCGTCAGGCGCACGTCGCCGAAGAATTCGTAGCGTTGCTCGTCGCGGTAGAACAGGGCCGAGTCGCTGGCCACGGTCAGGGAGTCGCGCTCGATCAGCACGCCGCCGGTCAGGTGGGTGACGGTCCGCCCGCCCTCGACCCGGTCCACCAGGCGGACGGCGCGGGTGCGGGTCGCCGACGGCGGCGGCGGCGTGGACGTTGTGGTCGCCGCCGGCGTGGCGGCGGCGGCCGCCAGCCCCAGCAGGGCGGCCGCCAGCAGGAGGGGCCCGCGCCGCGCGCAGGTCACGACCGCTCCCGCGGAGCCGCTGCGGCGAGGTGGATGGCGGCGAGGTGCGCCGCGCCGAAGGCGGCCGCGGCCGAGCCCAGTTGCGCCGGCACGATGGGCGTGGACCGGGCCGCCTCGCACAGCACGATCCGGGCGGCCGCCTCCCGGCAGGGGCCCAGCAGCAGCTCGCCGGCCGCGGCCACGCCGCCGCCGATGATCACGCGGTCGGGGTCCAGCACGTTCAGCAGGTTGCCCACGGCCTGGCCGAGGCGTTCGCCGGCCTCGCGGAACAGCGCGGCGGCGTCGCGATCAGCGGCGGCCAAGTCCGAAACGGTGGCCAAGTCGGCGAGGTCCCGCGTGGTCAGCAGGTCGCCGCGTTCCGCGACCAGCGCCCGCAGTCCCGGCGAACAGTCCGGCGCCGCGGCGCGACGGCGCGCGGCGGCCAGCAGGCCGCGCGACCCGGCATAGGCCTCGAGGCAGCCGCGGTTGCCGCAATTGCAGGGAGGCCCCGCGACGTCGAGGATCGTGTGCCCGATCTCGCCGGCGCCGAAACGGTGCCCGGCCAGCAGGCGCCCCTCGATCATCACGGCGCCGCCGACGCCGGTGCCCAGGGCGAGCATGACCAGGTCGCTGCCGTTCCTGCCCGCGCCGAAGCGGGCCTCGCCCGCCAGCGCGGCGTTGACGTCGTTGGCCAGCGCGATCGCGGCGCCGGGGAACGCGATCCCCATCAACCCGGCGAGATCGGCGCCCTCCCAGCCCGGCAGGTTGGGGGTCCGGCCCAGCCGGCCGGTCCGCACGTCGACGATGCCGGCGCAGGCCAGCCCCGCGGCGCCGATCCCGGCGGCGGGCGGCAGCAGTTCCGCGACGCGCGCGGCCAGCCGCCCGAACGTGGTCGCGGGCGAAGCAGGGTCGCTGGGCACCTCGCCCGTCCAGCGCCCCGGCTCGTCGCCGTCGCCCAGGACGTACTTGACGTACGTCCCGCCGACGTCGGCGCCGAGGATCAGCGAACGGTTCATGGGCGTCCTTCCGCGCGGGCGGCCAGCGTCGCGGCCGCATCGCGCGGCGTTCGGGTCTCGGCGAGGGAGCGGAACCCCAGCTCGTGCAGGGTCTCGGCCACCAGGAAGCAGGAGCCGCAGACCAGGACGGTGTCGCCGGGCGCCGCCGTCGCCAGCTCGTCGATCGCCGCCGCCACCCCGTCCAGCACGACGGCGCCATGATGCGCAGCGAGACCCCAGTGGTCCATCAACGATTTCAGCTGCTCCGGGTTCCGGGAACGGGGCAGCGACACCGGGGCCAGCACGATCCGGTCCATGCCCGCGAGCAGCCGGCCGGTCTCGTCGCCGGGGTCCTTGTCGACCATGCCGCCGAACAGGACCAGGCGACGTCCCGCGCAGGGGCGCTCGCGGAAGGCTGCCAGCGACACGGCCAGCGCCTCGGCGTTGTGGGCGGTGTCCAGGATCCAGTCCGGTCCGCACAGGACGCGCTGGAAGCGGCCCGGCAGGAAGGTGCGGGACAGCGCCCCGGCGGGATCGGGCGCGGGGCGCAGGACGCCGGCGACGGCCAGCTCCTCCAGGGCGAGCAGCGCCAGGGCGGCGTTGCGCCGCATCGCGGGCGCGGCGTAGGGCGGCAGCCCCTCGTACACGGCACGCCGCGTCACGAGGTTCCAGCCCGCGTCGCCGACCTCGCTGCGCGTCAGCTCGTCCAGGAAGTGGGCCGGGCTGCCGGCGGCCACGGCGGCGGCGAAGGCCCGGGCCTTGAGCCCCTCGGCGATGGAGCAGAAGAACGGCACGCCGGGCTTGAGCAGCCCGAGCTTCTCGTCGGCGATGGCCTCGACCGTCTCGCCCAGGATCGCCTGGTGGTCCAGCGACACGCCGGTCAGCAGGATCGCCGCCGCGGGCAGCGCGTTGCTGGCGTCGAGCCGGCCGCCGAGGCCCGCCTCGCAGCAGAAGACCTCCACGCCGCGGTCGCGCGCCGCGGCCAGCGAGGCCGCGGTCAGGGTCTCGAACCAGCTCGCCTCGTGGCGCTCGACCGCGGGCCGCAGCCCCTCGACGAGGCCGCGGAAGTGCCCGCGCTCGACGGGTTCGCCGTCGATCTCGAGCCGCTCGTACATCGAGAGCAGGTGGGGGCTGGTGTAGCAGGCCGTGCGGTAGCCCGCTTCCTGCAGCAGGCGCGCGAGCAGGCGCGTCGTGCTGCCCTTGCCGTTGGTGCCGGCCACCACGAGCGAGATCAGGCCCTGTTCGGGCCGGCCGAGTTCGTCGAGCAGGCCGCGGATGCGGCGCAGGCCGGGACGGATCCCCAGCCGGTTCAGATCGAACAGCCAGCGGGTCGTCTCGCTGTCGGGGGCGAACGGCGGCGCGAGGTCCGGCCCGATCCCGGGCTCGCCGGGATGGGCCGCGCCGTCGCGCGTCGGCTCGGGAAGCGGCGGCACGGCGTCAACCGAGACCGGCGCGCGGGACCGAGACGTCGCGATCGTCGACGAACCAGTGCAGGACCGCGGCCAGTCGGGCCCGGAGCTCCTTGCGCGGCACGATCATGTCGATCATGCCGTGCTCGAGCAGGAACTCGGAGGACTGGAAGCCCTCGGGCAGCTCGCTGTTGATCGTCTGCTCGATCACGCGGGGGCCGGCGAAGCCGATCAGCGCCTTGGGCTCCGCGATGTTCACGTCCCCGAGCGAGGCGTAGCTGGCGGTGACGCCGCCGGTGGTCGGATTGGTCAGGATCGAGACGAACGGGATCCCCTGCTCGCGCAGCCGGGAGAGCACGGCGCTGGTCTTGGCCATCTGCATCAGCGACAGCAGGGACTCCTGCATGCGCGCGCCGCCGGAGCGGGACACGATGATCGCGGCCTGCCGCTCGCGCAGGGCGTCCAGGAGCATGCGGGCGATCTTCTCGCCGACCACCGAACCCATGCTGCCGCCCATGAACTCGAAGTCCATGATGCCGAGCTGGACCGGCAGGCCGTCGATCTCGGCGACGCCCACCACGATGGCGTCCTCGCGGCCCGTCTTCTTCAGCGTGGCCTTGATCCGCTCCTCGTAGCTCTTGGAATCCTTGAACCCCAGGGGGTCCATCGAGATGATGCCGGTGTGGGTCTCCCGCCAGGTGCCGGGGTCGCAGAGCAGGTCCCGGTACTGCTCGGTGGTCAGTCGCAGGTGGTGGTTGCAGTTGCCGCAGACCCAGAGGTTGCGCGCCAGCTCGCGGTGGTAGAGCACGTCGGCGCAGGCCGGACACTTGCTCCACAGGTTGTCCGGGATCTCCTTCTTCTCGGCCGTGATGGCCTTGATGCCCTTCTTCGCCTGGTCGATCCAAGACACGGCGGCCTCCTCGGTGCGCGGATTCCCCACGGCGGGCAGTCCAGGTTAACGTCTGGCCCCGGGAGCGACAAGGCGGAAAAGCCGGACCGCCGTAACGCCGGGCCGCGTCGCAGCCTACAGCCGCCGCGTCATGATCACGGCGTCTTCGCCGTCCCGGTAGTAGCGCCGCCTCAGGCCGGTCTCCAGGAACCCGTGCCGCTGGTAGAAGGAGCGGGCCGGCAGGTTCCCCGCGCGGACCTCGAGCGTCGCGAGCACGCTGCCCTCCTCGCGGCCTGCCTCGATCGCGGCCTCCAGCAGCCGCGTGCCGATGCTCCGGCGGCGCCAGGTCTCGTCCACCGCGAGGTTGATGATGTGCAGCTCGTCGGCGACCGACCAGGCCATCAGGAAACCCACCACGGTGCCGTCGTTCTCGGCGACCAGCGGCCGCCGCAGGCGGTCGACGTGCAGCTCGGCGAGCAGGGCCTCGCGGGGCCAGGGATCGGAGAAGCTGGCGCGCTCCAGCCGCGCGATCGCGTGCAGGTCGGCCGGGACGCCCTCCCGCAGCAGGATCTCGTCGCCGCCGTTCATGAGGGCGCGGGGCCGTCGCCGCCGGGCGGCGGGCGCGGCGGGGCGGCTGGCGTGAGGTCGAGGCCGCGCAGCATCTCGGCGTCCGAGGCGCGCAGGTAGAGCGGCGTCAGCGAATGGGGACTGACGTGCCCGAGACGCGGCGTCGGCGACGCCATGGCCAGCGCGAGGGCCTTGGCCGTGGGCGGGTGCGCGGCGCTCCAGCAGCGCAGGCCGGGCTCGCCGCGGGCCGCGAGTTCGGGGCGCAGGTCGGACCCTTCGCCCAGCAGCGGGGCGGCGCCGCTGCCGGCGTAGACCGGCGACTCCGGGTCGTCCACGACCGCCAGCACGCGCTCCCACCAGCCGGCGGCGGGCAGCGCGCAGGCCTCGGCGACGACGCGGACCCAGTCGCCGTCGCGGCGGTAGACGCCGGCGAACACCTCGCCGCGGCGCGCGTCGAGCGCGGGCACGGCCCAGTCGCGGTCCGGCCGCTCGGCCAGCATGGCGGCGGCCATCGCCTCCAGGGTGGTGACGGCGTGGAGCGGCCGGCCCAGGGCGAAGGCCAGGGCCTTGGCGGTCGCCACGCCGATGCGCACGCCGGTGAAGCTGCCGGGGCCGCGGCACACGCCCACCGCGCCGAGTTCGGCGCGGTCGCGCCCGGACTCCGCCAGCAGCGTGTCGATGGCCGCGAGCAGCGCGTTGGCGTAGCTGCCGGTCACGTTGCGCGGGTGGTAGCCGACCAGGCGGCCGCGCTCCGCCAGCGCGAAGCGGCCCGAGGGCGTCGAGGTGTCCAGGGCCAGGCACAGCATCAGCCGTCGCCTCCCGCCGCCAGCGCGGCCCAGCCCGCCGGCAGGTCCGGCACGCCGCGCAGCCGCCAGACGCGCGAGTCCGGCGCCTCCCCCGGCACGGCCAGCAGTTCGATCCGCTCGCGCAGCCAGGGCACCAGCGGGTCGGGCCACTCGGCGAGCAGGACGGCCGCCCCGGATTCGACCTCGTCCAGGATCGCGTCCAGACCGACGTCGTGCAGGTCGTCGCCGGGTCCGAGGCGGTAGCAGTCGAGGTGGTGGACGACGAGCCGGCCCTCGAGCCGGTTGGCCAGGGCGAAGGTGGGCGAGGTCACCTCGTCGTCGATGCCGAGGCCGCGGCAGAGGCCCTGCACGAAGGTCGTCTTGCCGGCGCCGAGCGGGCCCCACAGCAGCAGCGCCTCGCCGCCGCGCAGCAGGCCCGCCGCCCGCTCGCCCAGCGCCGCGGTCGCCGCCGGCGACCCGGTCCGCACCGCGGTCGGGAACCCTCCGGGGGTCCGGCAGGACGTGCTCCATGCCCCGCCTCCTAGCGCGGCCGC
Organism: Gemmatimonas sp.; assembly: GCA_013824755.1. Taxonomy (GTDB): domain Bacteria; phylum Krumholzibacteriota; class Krumholzibacteriia; order LZORAL124-64-63; family LZORAL124-64-63; genus PNOJ01. The sequence continues at coordinate 7,076 of PNOJ01000032.1, read as the reverse complement.
AGGACCGCGAACGGGATGATCAGCTCCTCGAGGCTGATGCCTCCGTGCTGGAAGCTGCCGCGGTACAGGCGCTCGTACTCGTGGAAGTTGGTCGGGTAGACGAGGTAGTCGTTCTCGGTCGTGACCGCGTAGTTCTCGATGGTCGACTGGCGCGGCAGCATGCAGGCCTCCGGATCCTTGATCAGGAAGACCGCCCTCTCGTCCACGCCCAGGTTGTCGCCGTACTTGTAGCGCACGTTGGAGCTCGTGTCGCGGTTGCCCTTGACCGTGGTGGCCCGCGTGCAGTTCGTCGAGCCGTGGTCGGTGGTGATGAAGACCGTGACGTCCCGGCGCGCCAGCAGCTTCAGCACCTCGTAGAGCGTGGAGTGCTCGAACCAGCTGCGCATCAGCGAGCGGAACGCCGCCACGTCCGGCGCCAGCTCCTTGAGGATGGAGGACTGGGAGCGGCCGTGCGCCATGATGTCCAGGAAGTTGTAGACGGCGGCCACCAGGCGCACGTCGCCGAGCGAGCCGAGGTGCTTGCGCAGGTCGTCGCTGTCGCGGGCGTCGAACACCTTGTAGTACTTGTAGCTCGAAGCGGCGGCGGAGCCCAGGCGGCGCAGCTGCTCCCCGAGCAGCTCCTCCTCGTGGGCGTTCTTGGAGTGCTGCTGCTGGCTCGAGCCGCGCCACCAGTCGGGGTAGCGCGCGGCGATCTCGCGGGGGTAGAGCCCGGCGAACATGGCGTTGCGCGCGAAGGGGGTCGCCGAGGGCAGGATCGACCAGTAGTGCCGGCGCTCGAGGTGGTAGTAGGGCTCCAGCAGGTCCTCCACGTGGCGCCACTGGTCCAGCCGCATGCAGTCGATGACGATCCAGAACACCTGGCGGCCGGTCTCGATCTCCGGCGCCACCCAGGTGCGGAAGAGGTCGGGGCACATCAGCGGCGCGTCGGCGGCGCCGTTGACCCAGCGGGAGTAGTTGTCGCGGACGTAGCGGGCGAAGGCGCGGTTGCACTCCGTGATCTGCTCGTCGTGGACCTGCAGCAGGCCGTGGTCGCTGTAGGCGTAGAGGTCCAGCGCCCAGCCCACCATGTCGGCGTAGAGCGACTCCCAGTCGCCCGGCGCGGCGGCGCGGGCCAGGCGGCCGCCGACCGTGCCGTAGTGGGCGAGGTAGTCGCGGTTGACCTGCTCGCCCAGGATGCGGCGACCTTCGAGCAGCCGCTTGAGCGCCGAGACGATCTGCAACGGGGAGACCGGCTTGACCAGGTAGTCGTCGATGCGGCTGCCGATGGCGCGCCGCATCAGGTCCTCCTCCTCGCTCTTGGTGATCATGATCACCGGCACGCTCTCGCGCACCTTCTTGATCTCGACCAGCGTCTCGAGGCCGCCCATGCCCGGCATCATCTCGTCCAGCAGCACCGCGTCGTAGCGCTCGCCGGCCAGCATGGCGACGGCGTCGCGCCCGTTGTTGACGCCGTCCACCCGGTAGCCCTTCTCGGTCAGGTACACGACGTGGGAGCGCAGTTCCTCGATCTGGTCGTCGACCCACAGGATCCTATACGGCGACAAACGGCTCCTCTCCCGGCAGCGTGATCAGGAAGGTGGTCCCCCCCGCGCCCGTTTCCTCGATCTGGATGCGCCCGCCGTGGTACTGCACGACGATGCGCCGGACCAGGGCCAGCCCCATCCCCCAGCCGCGGCTCTTGGTCGTATACCCGGCCTCGAAGATGCGGTTCCGGTGCTGGGGCGCGATGCCGCAGCCGGTGTCCCGGACCCGCAACTGGACCGCGCCGTCGGGGCCGTCGTCCAGCGACAGCACGATCTCTCCCACGCCGTCCTTCATCGCGTCGATGCCGTTCTTGATCAGGTTCTCGAGCACCCACTCCAGCAGGTCGCGGTTGAACCGGCAGCCTCGGGCGTGGCGGTCCTCGACGGTGATCGCGACGCTGCCGCCCAGGTGGGGCAGCCGGCGGCGGAAGTAGGCGACGGTCGTCTCGACGGTCGCCGCGAGATCGGTGTCCCCGAGCTGGGGCCGCGACCCGATCTGGCTGAAGCGCTCGGACACCTTGCCCAGGCGGGTCACGTCGCGGCCGAGCTCCTCGACGACGTCGTCGGGCCGGCGGTCGCGCAGGATCTCCAGCCAGCCCATGATCGAGGTGATGGGCGTGCCGAGCTGGTGGGCCGTCTCCTTGGCCATGCCGGCGAAGAGCTTCTGCTCGTGGCCCTCGCGCTGCAGGCTCAGGGCCCAGACGATCAGCAGGAAGAAGACCGCCAGCAGCGCCAGCTCGGCGTAGGGCAGCCAGCGGATCTGGCGGCCGAGGGCCGAGGCGCCGTAGTGCAGCGTCATCACGCGCTGGCCGGTGCGCGGGTCCGTGATGGCGAACGGCTCGTTGCGCGCGTCGTACTCGCGCACCAGGGCCAGGATCCGGTCGATGTCGCCGCCGTTGCCGCCGGCGGGGTCGGTGCGCGACAGCGCCTCCAGCGATTCCGGCATCGGGATGCCCACGACCGGCGAGTTCCACAGCAGCGGCCGGTCCTGGTTGTCGGTCACGATGAAGGGCACGTCCAGCTCGCGCGAGCGGGTCAGGACCTCCTGCAGCCCGCCGCCCGCGCCCTGGCCGAGGTGGACGCTGGCGAAGTGCGACAGCAGCCAGGTCGAGAGCTGCGCCTGCTGCTCCACGCGGCCGGCGAGGCGGTACGCCCCCCAGCCGACGATCAGCAGGATCGCCAGGCTGCCGGCCAGCACGTAGGCGGTGAAGACCCGGCGCCTGCGCAGGAACCGCAATGTCCCGGGCCACCAGGCCATGCCGCCTCCCTACCCGATGTGTTCGAGGCCGCCCATGTAGGGGCGCAGGGCTTCGGGCACGCGGACGCGCCCGTCGGGGGTCTGGTAGTTCTCGAGGATCGCGACCAGCACGCGGGGCAGGGCGAGGCCGGAGCCGTTGAGGGTGTGGACGAACACGGCGCCGTCGGGCCCCTTGACGCGGATGCCGGCGCGACGGGCCTGGAAGTCCTCGAAGTTGCTGCAGCTCGAGACTTCCAGCCACTTGCCGACGCCCGCGGCCCACGCCTCGAGGTCGTAGCACTTGGCGGCCGCGAAGCTCAGGTCGCCCGAGGCCAGCGCCACGACGCGGTAGGGCAGCCCCAGCCGGCGCAGGATCTCCTCGGCGTCGTCGGTCAGGGTCTCGAGGGTCTCGTAGGACGTCCCGGGCCGCACGAACTGCACCATCTCCACCTTGTGGAACTGGTGGACGCGCAGCAGGCCGCGGGTGTCCTTGCCCGCAGCGCCGGCCTCGCGGCGGAAGCAGGGCGAGAAGGCCACGTACTTCAGGGGCAGGCGCTCCCAGTCCAGCGTCGACTGGCGGTGCAGGTTGGTGACCGAAACCTCGGCCGTCGGGATCAGGTACAGCCCGTCGAGCGGGCAGGCATACATGTCCTCTTCCATCTTGGGCAGCTGGCCGGTGCCGGTCATCGCCTCGCGGTTGACGAGGTAGGGCGCGTTGACCTCGACGTAGCCCTGCTCGAGGTGCACGTCGATCATGAAGTTGATCAGGGCCCGCTCGAGCCGGGCGCCCTGGCCGGTGAGCAGGGTGAAGCCCGAGCCGGACATGCGGGCCGCGGCTTCGAGGTCCATGATGCCGAGCGCGGCGCCGAGGTCCCAGTGGGGCTTCGCCGCGAAGGCGGGGGCGGCGACCTCGCCCCACGTGCGCACCACGGTGTTGTCCTCTTCGCCGCCGGTGCGCACGCTCGCGTGCGGCACGTTGGGCAGACGCAGGTAGAGCGTCTCGGCGGCGGCCTCGGCGGCGTCGGCCTGCTGCCGGAGGTCCTTGAGGCGGGCGGAGATCTCCTTCATCCGCGCGATGTCCGCCGCGGTGTCGGCGCCGGACTTGCGGCCGGCGGCGATGGCCTTGTTGGCGCGGTTGGCCTCGGCCTGCAGCTCCTCGTACTCCTGCAGGCAGGCCCGGCGTTCCCCGTCGGCGCGGTAGTAGGCGTCGACGTCCACCGCGTCGCGCTTCGCGGCGACGGCGGCGGTCACCAGATCCCGGTGGTCGCGCAGGAATTTCCGGTCCAGCACGGGTGCCCTCCCCCGCGCGTCGGCGGGCTGTTTTCACGTTGCAATCGGCCCTGGCGGCTGGTAGAAGGGTATAGACTAACGGTCTGGAGCGGGCAAGGCAAATCGCCCCCCGCCGCCGTCCCGCGACCGAGGACATCCGGCCATGAACCGCGAACAGCTGCTGGCGTCCCTGCGCGGCGCCCCCGTCGTCGAGCGCGTCATCACCGCCCTGGACGTCGCCGACCGCGACGGGGCCCTGCGCCTCGCCGCCGCGCTCGGCCCCCGCGGGCGCCTGGTCAAGGTGGGCCTGGAGCTGTTCACCGCCGCGGGGCCGGCCGTCGTCGCCGACCTGCGCGCCGCCGGCCGCGACGTCTTCCTGGACCTCAAGCTCAAGGACATCCCCAACACCGTCGCCGGCGCGGTCCGCGCCGCCTGCGCGCTGGACGTGAGCCTGCTCACCCTGCACGCCGACGGCGGCCGGCGCATGCTGGAGGCCGCGGTCGCGGCGGCGCAAGCCGGCGCCGCGGGCGGCCGCCGTCCGGCGCTGCTCGCCGTCACCGTGCTGACGAGCCTGGACGCGGCGGAGCTCGAGGAGACGGCCCCCGGCGTCGGCACCCCGGCCGAGCGCGTCGTGCGCCTGGCGCGCCTCGCCTGGGAAGCCGGCTGCGACGGGATCGTCTGCGCGCCCCCGGACCTGCCCGCCCTGCGCGCGGCGCTGGGGCCGGGCATCCTGGCCGTGACCCCGGGCGTGCGGCCAGCCGGCGGCGCCGGCGACGACCAGCGCCGCATCGCCACGCCGGCCGGGGCGATCGCCGACGGCGCCGACTACCTCGTCGTGGGACGGCCCGTCACGCAGGCCGCCGACCCCGGCGCCGCCCTGCTCGCCATCACCGAGGAGCTGAGCCGACGATGAACGACGCCGACCTGATGAGCCTGATGACGGAACTGGGCGCGCTGCGGCGCGGCCACTTCCTGCTGAGCAGCGGCCGCCACAGCGACACCTACTTCCAGTGCGCGCAGGTCCTGCAGTACCCGGACCTCGCCCTGGAACTCGGCAAGCGCCTGGCCGCGCGTTGCGACGCGACGCGCATCGACGTGGTGGTCTCCCCCGCCCTCGGCGCGCTGCTGCTGGGCCACGAGGTCGCGCGCGCCCTGGGCCGCCGCTTCGTCTTCACCGAGCGCAAGGACGGCGCGATGAGCCTGCGCCGCGACTTCGCGCTGGAGAAGGGCGAGAAGGCGCTCATCGTCGAGGACGTCATCACCCGCGGCACGTCCACGCAGGAGGTGGCGGACATCGTCACGGCCGCGGGCGGCGTCGTGGCCGGCGCCGCCGCCCTGGTCGACCGCACCGCGGCGGACGTGGCGCTGCCGGCGCCGATCGCCTCGCTGCTGAAAGTCGACGTCGTGACCTGGCCGGCGGACGACTGCCCCCTCTGCCGCCAGGGCCTGCCCGTGGTGAAGCCCGGCAGCCGCGGGACGGCCTGAGGTGACCGGCGGCCGCCGCGCGGCGGCGATCGCGACGGCCGCCGTCGTCGTCGTCGCGGCCTGGACGGCGCTGCATCCCGCGCCCCCCTCGCCCGCCGGCAGCGATCTCTACACCCACCTGGCGACGGCCCGCCACCTGGTGCGCGGCGAGGGGTTCCTGAACGACGTCGTCTACCCGTTGTCGCTGTCGTTTCCCTTCGCCGACCACGCGCCGCAGCCGCTGATCCACCGCCCGCCCGGCTACCCGCTGCTGCTGACGCTGCCGGTCGCGCTCTCGGGCGACGACCCGCGGCGGGCCGAGGACCTGACGCGCCTGCTCCACGCGGCGCTGCTGGGTCTGACGGTCGCGGTCGGGCTGACCGCGCTGCAGCGGCGGGGCCGGCTCGACGCCGCCCTGCCCTGGTGCGCCACCCTGCTCTTCAGCCCGCTGCTGGCGATGACCGCCGGCTGGTCCCAGGTCGAGACGCCGGTCGCGCTGCTGCTGCTGCTGCTCTGGGTGCGGCGGCGCGAGGCGCCGCGTCGTCGAGCGCGGCGCCCGCGATCGACGGCCTGCTCGCCGCGGCGGTCGCGCTGCTGCGGACCGACCTGGTCTGGGTGCCCTGGCTGTGGCTGCTGCTGACCGGCTGCCGCGGCCGCGCGCTGCTGCGGACCGCCGCGGTCTGGGCGCTCCTGATGGCGCCGTGGTGGCTCCGCAACCTCGTGGTGACCGGCCAGCCGTTCTTCGCGCTGCAGGCCTACGCCGAGCACCTGAAGGGGACGGCGGAGCTGCCCGGCTTCGCCGCCTACCTCCGGGAACGACCGGAGTGGTTCGGCGCGACGCTGCTGCGGCAGCCGGGCGTGTTGCTCGACAAGACCGGCGCCGGCTTGGTCTACTTCGCCTCGCGGCTGGACAACTGGCTGCCCTGGGGCCTGCTGGTCGCCGGCGGCGCGGCAGCGCTGGCGCGGCGGCCAGGCGGCCGGTCGCCGTCGCGGCCGACGCTGCTGCTGGCCGGGACGCTCGCGCTGCTGGTCGTCGCCTACGCGCCGTTCTCCCACGACCTGCGCCACCTGGCCGTGCTGCTGCCGGCCGCCGCCTGGGAACTCTGGCTGGCGATCGCCGAGCGGCTGTCCCGGAGCCGGCCGGCGGCGTATCCCGCCGCGCGGGCGGCGATCCTCGCGGCGGCCGGCGCCGTGGTCCTGCTGCTGACGCCCGCGCGGCTGCCCGGTTGGGAGCGGGCACGGGATGCCGCCGTCGCCGACGCGGCCACGCTGCCGGCCGCCGTCGCGCGCTGCCGGGACCTGCCGCCGGGCCCGGTCCTGACCGACAGCGCGGCGCTGTTGTGGCGAGCGGGCCGCGCCGGGGTCTGGTGGCCGGCTGGGGCCGGGGATCTGGATTCGTTGCGCCGGCGACATCCCTGGCTCGCCGATTCCCCGTTCGTACGCCAGGATCTCAAATGATATTTAACTTTATATTTCATCTCTAATTAGAGCATGATAAGCCTCCCGCGCAGTACTCCGAATCACTATTAGCTCAAATATAATCATGATAGTGTCGTTTATTTTGATATAATTGATGGCGAAGA
>PNOJ01000031.1 GCA_013824755.1 Gemmatimonas sp. | reverse complement strand
GGGCCGGCGGGAACGCGGAGTATAGGTGCGCGTGACACAACCGTCAACGAACGGCCCCGCCGGAAACACGGCGGGGCCGGGGATCGAACGCCGCCACCCCTGATTGGCATCGTCGTCACCCCTGCCCCGCCGTTCGACGTCGGTGATCATCGGCCGACCGGTTCGGATACCCGTTCCCCTTCAGGCGCCAACCTCTTCAAGGATCAGGTCCTCGCCGGTCTGCCGACACGATGGGGGGATCCGATCACCTCCGACATCCGCGGGCGTCAGCGCCCTTTGCTCTTCGACTTGCTCGACTGTCCGGACTGTCCGGACTGTCCAGATTGGCCAGACGAACCGCTGCGCGCGCCACCGTCGCTCTGCTGCGTGCCGGACCGCGCGTCCGAGCTCTCGCGCGCGGGCCGCGACTGCACGCTGCCCGCGTCCCGGGAGCCCTCGTCGTTCTTGCCGGACGGGCGTTCCCTGACCGCCGGCGGCGGATCGGAACGACTCCCGCTCGTGCGCGGCGTGACGGCCGAGGCGGGGCGGTCTGGCGCCTTGCGCTCCTCGGTGCGGCCGCCGCTCCACAGGCGAGGGCCCTTGGTGCGGGGTTCGACGGGGCGCACCGCGCCCCGGTCCGCATCGCCCTGGTCGCGACGCGGCACCGGCCGGACGGCGCGATCGCCGGCATCGTCACCCTTGCCGCGGACGGCCGGCGCCGACCCGAGGTCGCCGGTCGTGCGGCCGTCCCGTCCGGTCTGGGGGCGCACCTGGGGGCGCACCTGGGCGCCGTCCGCGCCGCCGGTCGACGCGCCGGGCCTGGTCACGGCTTCGCCGCGGCTGCCCGCCGTGGCGCCGGAACGGCCCGGCACCCGGATGCCCGGCGTGCGGTTCTCGCGGGTCTGCGGCGCGAAGGTCTGGGACGACCGCTGCATCGGCGGCACGTCGCGGAACCGCGTCCCGTCCCGGTCGCCGTCGCGCACCGTCGCCGTGCGCGAGGCCATCCGGTCGCTCACCTCGCGGTCGGGCCGCGGGCTCTTCACCAGGCCGGAAGGGTGGCGTTCGCTGCCCTCGGACTCGCCCCGCTTCAGGCGCAGGTCCTTGCCCAGCGGACGGTAACGACGCTCGCCGTCCTTGTAGCGCGTCCAGACGTCGCCCCGGCCGCGGGGGGAATAGTTCCAGACGTAGCAGTCGCGGTCCCAGCCCCAGCCCTGGTAGACGGGCCACGAGTACCAGGGGCGGTACCAGTAGTTGATCCAGGGATTCCAGGTCCAGGGATCGACGTAGTAGTAGACGGGGTAGTAGTAGGCCGGGTAATAGCCGTAACGGACGTACCAGTCGTTGTCCCAGCGGTAGTCGTGGTGGATCGTGACCACGCAGGTGTCCCGGTACGGTTCGTAGCTCTGCCCGCTGTCGTGGCACTGGTTGCAGAGGTACCGCGGGTGCTCGACGCGCCGGTGGACGTACCAGCTCACGTAGTTCGTGGCCACGTAGTCCTCGGGATTCTCCAGGCCCGTGACGGCGAAGTTCACCTCGTTCATCGCCAGGAAGGGGTCGCCGGCGACGAAGTACGCGAAATCGCGCGCGCGGTCCGTCTCGTGGTGGAAGTCGACCTCGAGGTCCCGCAGATCGAACGGGTAGGCGGAGACGACGGCTTCGACGTACTCGACGCCCTCGTCGTCGGCCGCGAGGATCCGCGGCGATCCCGGGCCGGGCAGGTTGTAGGTGTGGGTGCCGAACACGAAGCCGTCGTCCAGCCGGCTGCGCGGCCAGAGGATCGTCACCAGGCCGTCGGTGTCGATGCGGTAGATCACGACGTACGCGTCCTGGTTCGTCTCGAAATGGATGCGCACCGACTCGCCGCGCTTGTAGACCTCGTCCTGCTGGCGGTCGTGCCAGACGTTCACGCGCAACGGCTGCTGCTCGTAGCCCTGCCAGCCATCGGCGACCGCCGGCGGCTGGGCGCGGGCCGAGGCGAAGCCGACGGCGAGCGCCAGGGCGCCCAGCAACCAGAGCAGCGCCAGCCGGGGGGCGCGATCCCGTCGCGCCGCCGTCCGCACGTCCGTGTTGTTCGTCTTCCTGGTCATGACCGGACCTCCTTCCGGGTCAGCGCCTTCAGAAACGGATGAGCTCGCCGCGGGGAGCGCCGGTGCGGCGCCCGCCCGTGACGACCTTCAGCTCGGGATTCCCCTCGTCCACCTGGTAGGCCCAGTCGATCTCGACGGCCGCCGCCGTGATCGCGTAGACGTAGAATTTCGCGTAATGGACGTTGTGCTCGGGGTCCACGACGATCGCCACGGCATAGACGTGGCCCTCGATCAGCTCCGCGATGCCGATGGCGGAGTACCCGGACGTCGGGGCCTCGTCGACGGCGGCGAAGGAGATCGTCCCGAGATCCTGCAGGTAGACGATGTCGGGCCGCGCCGTGTAGACGAAGGGCACGCCCCCTGAGTAGGCCACGTAGATGTCCGCCGTCGGCGAATCCCAGTCCGTCCGGCCGTCGTCCTGCCCGCTGAAGTCGAAACCGCTGCGGTCGGGGTAGGAGCCGTAACGATCGTAGAGCAGGACTTCGTAGCCTTCGGGCCGCGGCGTGTCGTCGATGGTTTCCCAGCTGAGCGAGCTCTCGTTCCCGCTCGTGTCGTACGCGAGCACCGCGTAGTAGTAGGTGCGGCCGTCCACGACCTCTTCGTCGTCGAACCAGTGCAGCAGGCTGTCCTCGTCGAAGTTCTCGTCCCAGGCGACGTCGCCCAGCCAGTCGTAGGCCCCGTGCACGGGGTCGTCCCCGTCGTGCCGGTAGACGGCGTAGCCGGCGAGGTCCGCCTGGTCCAGGTCGTTCCAGTAGACGGACACGACGCCCTCGCCGGTGACGGTGAACACGCCGGTCGGGACGGTAGGAGCTTGGGTGTCGACCGGATCGTCGTCGCAGCCCGGCAACGGGAGCAGGAGCGCCAGGACGAGGACGGAAACGACGGCCTGCACGGCCGCGTTCGAACAGCGTCGATCTTCGTTGCGCATCCGATTCATGGCCCCACCTCCTCGAGCCGGCGTCACGCCGACCCGCAGTTCCCTTTAGGCAGGAGGCATGCCAAGCGGGATGTCGGGTGGCCCCATCGACGGCAAACGTCATATCATGTTGTTATAATTGTTGTTATAGATTTTCGTGAAGACGCGGAATGAGGCGGGTATGCCGGTCGGGACCGTCCCCGGTGTCCCCCCAGAGGTGCAAGCCATCCCCAAAAAGGGACGGGGCAGCCAGCCGCTCGGGCAGGGGCAGACATAGAGAAAAGAGCCAGCGGTCCTGGAGTAGACCGAGGATCCCGAGTCTCGCCTCTGCGGGATCTGCTGGCTCTTTCTCTGATGCTGTCGAACGGGCCGGGTGATCGGAGGGGAACGGATCCACGATTTTCTTCACCCGTTGTCCGCTCGGTTCAGGACCCCACATCCCTTGCCGACCGCCACGAGCCTTGTCGTTGAAAAACCCTCCAGCATGCCGGTTGACACTGGAGGTTGTGGATCCGGTTCCCCTTCCGAAGTCTCGGCTTCTCGATCGGGTCGGTCCAGGTTCATCCCTGCAACTGGTCCCACCCACGTTCGAGCAGATGGTTGCAGTCGACGTGCCAGCAGGCGAGGACGAAGCTTCATTCATAACTCTTTCATTTTATTGTGGTTACAAATTCACCCGATCCGGCGCCTCCGCATGGTGTCGCGATGGGTGACAACATCGTTGCCCCCCCGACCGTCGGATCGCTCATCTCTATGGATTCATTCAAGTTAGGATGTAAATAAAATTCATACCGGCGGCTCCGGTTCCGCCATCCATTGTCAGATCGGAATCGCGGGGCAGACGATCCGTCATTCCGAATCGGAATCGTAGAGTCGGATCTTCTTCAGGAGATTGGGATAGCTGATGCCGAGGAGGCGGGAGGCCGCAGCCTTGTTCCCTCCGGTCGCCGCCAGCACCCGTGCGATCTCACGGGCTTCGACGGCGCCGAGGACCTCGCGGAGGGTCGACGGGGAACGGGAGACGGCGGTGTCGCCGTTGGCGGGGACGATCTCCGCCGGGAGGTGGTCCGGGCGCAGCATCGGTTCGCCGTGCGCCAGCACGATGGCGCGGTTGATGGCCTTGACGAGTTCCCGCACGTTGCCGGGCCAGGCGTGCCCCGACAGGGCCTCCATGAACGCCGCCGTGTAACCCGGCGTCTCGATGCCGCGCGCCGCGGCGTAGCGGGCGATGAAATGCGGGACGAGCAGGCCGATGTCTTCGCGGCGATCGCGCAGCGGCGGCACGGCGAGCGGGAAGTCGAGCAGCCGGTAGTAGAGGTCCTCGAGGAACTCGCCGCTCGCGACCTTGGCCTTCAGGTCGCTCTTGGTCGCGCAGATGATGCGCACGTCGATGACCTGGTCGACGTTCGCGCCGACGGGCCGGATGGTCATCGAATCCAGGAACAGCAGGATCTTGCCCTGCATCCCGAGCGGGAGCTTGCCGATCTCGTCGAGGAACACCGTGCCGCCGGCGGCTTCGGCCAGGAGCCCCTTCTTGTCGCCGTAGGCACCGGTGAAGCTCCCCCTGACGTGCCCGAACAATTCGCTCTCCAGCAGCGCTTCGGGGATGGCGGCGCAATTGATGGCGAGGTACTTCCGCCCCGCGCGGTGGCTGAGATCGTGGATCGCGCGCGCGAACAGGCCCTTGCCGGTGCCGGTCTCGCCCTGCAGCAGCACGAGCAGGTCGCTGGCGGCGACCTTGCGGACCACGTCGAGCAGCCGCAGCATGCCCGGGTCGCCGGTGACGATGCCGGACAGGGCGCTTTCCTTCTCGGGTGCGGCCAGCGCGGCGGCGGCGGGACGGTCGCGCTCGAGTTCGGCCACGTTCATCGCGAGGAAGCCGGCCGTCGTCGTGAGGAATTCCAGCGCCGGCCTGAAGACCGACGTGCCGGGGTGGTCCGGGCAACCCGAGAGGAAGAGCAGGCCGTAGAGCTTGTCGGGCAGGGCGATCGGCACGAACAGGTTGACGCCCGCCGCGCCGGGAAGCCCGGCGAGGATCTTGGCGACGGCGGTGCCGGGTTCCGGCCGCGAGATCAGGCGGGGAGCCGGCGAGCCGGCATAGAGCTTGTCGGCGAACCAGGTGGTGAGCTTCCGCGCGACCGTCGCCGGCATGCCGCGGCTGGTGGCGATCAGGTCGGAGACCGGATGATCGGCGAGCGGCGTCAGGGCGACGAACCCCTCCCTGGCCCCCGTACGGGCGATGGCCGCCTCCAGCAGTCCCTGCAGGGCGCCCTGCACCGCCGCGGATCGTTCGCCGACGCCCCGGATCGACAGTCGTTGCGGATCCAGGAGGGGCTGCTCGCCCACCATGGCCCGTTCCATCCGGTTCCGCAGCGCCACGGCCTGTTCCGCCAATGACGGCGCCTCGAGCGCGGCGAGGATCCGGTCCAGTTCGCCGAGAGCGATCAAGGCCTCGTCGTGTTCGCCCAGCCGCAGCAGGACCTCGGCGTATCCACGCAGGAGGTCGCCGCGGAGGTGTTCGTCTTCGCGCACCGCATCGCTCTCGGTCGCCTCGCCGAGCGAGCGTCGCAGGATGATCAGCTCCTCGCGGGAAGCGACGGCGCCGCTCTCCTCCAGCTGCAGCAGGACGGACCGGGCGGCCTGGACCGGCAGCTGCTGGGTGCGGAAGGTGCGGGTCGCGAGTTTGAAGTGCGAGGAGCCGCCGGCCGCGTCGCCGAGCCGCGTCAACGCCCGGCCGAGGACCTGGTGGCAGAACCCGATCTCGAACAGTTCGCCGCAGGCGAGGCAGATCTCCAGGGCGGCTTCGGCGTTCGTCGCGGCTTCCCGCCAGCGCTGCTGACCGGCCCGGGCCTCGGCGATCCGGCGCAGGAGTTCGCCCTCGAGGTCGGTGGACTTGCCGATGCCGCGGGCCTTCGCCAGGCCGAGCTCGTAGTTGTAGAGCGCGCGGTCCCACTCGCCGCGGCGCGCCTGGATGTCCCCCATGTACTCGTCGGCGATCGCGGCTTCGCGGGGGTACCCGGCCTGCTCGGCGAGGTGCTGGGCTTCCAACACCAGTTCTTCGGCCCGCATCAGGCGGTCTTCGAGCAGATCGAGCTGGCCGAGCGCGAGGCAGGCCTTGGTCCTGCGGTCGAGGTCGCCGAGGCTCGTCGACAGGCGCAGGCACTTCTCGAAGCTGGCGCGGGCCTCGCCGCGGCGTTCGGCCTTGCGCAGGATGATGCCCTCGTTCAAGTGGAGGCGCGCCATCAGGTGGGTGGCGCCGTGCGCCGACGCCAATTCGAGCGAGCGGCGCTGGAAGTCGAGGGCCCGGTGCCAGCGGCAGGCGTTCTTCTGCAGCAGGGCCAGGTTGTTGTAGAGGATGGCCATGCCGAGGTCGTCGCCGATCCGGCGGAAGGTCGCCAGCGCGTCGCTGTAGAACTCCTCCGCTTTGTCGAGACGGCCGAGGCGGTGGTGGCAGACGCCCATCGTCACCTGGAGGTTGGCGACATCGGTGTGGTTGTCGGTGACGGCCAGGACGGCGAAGGCCCGTTTGCAGACCAGCAACGCGTCCGCGTACGAGCCCTTCTGCACCAGGAGGCTGGCCTCGCGTCCCCACAAGGGGGCGGCGAGCAGGCGCCTCTCCGCCTCCGGCAATCCGACCGCGGCCTGCACCTGCGCCTGCGCCCGTTTCAGGAGTTCGCGGGCCAGGGAGAGGTCGCCCAGGTTGAGCGCGGCGTCGATGGTCTTGCGCTGGAGAGCGAGGGCGTGCCCGAGGTCGAGTCCGTCGAGGGCCCCGCCGTCGAGGATGCGTCGGTAGTATTCGAGGGCCGAAGAATAGGCGCTGGCTTCGAAGTGGAGATCGCCGACCGCTTCCAGCCGCACGTACTCGCCCCGGTCCGGATTCCGGTGCGGGTTCTGGTCCTGGCGGCGCTCCTGGCGCCGATGTCCGGAATCGCGATCCATCGAATGAAACCCCTGGCGAGAAAGTGGGCTATTCGAGCTGGGCTCCCCTCACCTCTTTACGGCTCCCGCCGCTGCGATGCGACGCCGACCGGTCTCCGGGCGGCCGACGTCAGAATGACGGGACGACTTGCATGATCACGGCGATCAGCCAGGCGGCCAGGGCCGACGACGGTTGCGTCGAACTGGTCGGCGAGAAGATCGGCAATCCACCGGCCACGTTGTTGCCCCGGTTGCCCGTGATGGCGTCGTCGGGATCGCCGTACTCGTGGACCAGATCGTTCGCAGGTGGTGCGGCCGGCGCCTCCGTCGCGACGACCGTCACGAGCGTCGATCCCGTCGCCTCCAGCGACGTCGTCGCCTGGGCCGTCAGGGCCGAGACGAGGATCAGCAACATCGCCACTGCGTGCATGGCCCTTTTCATGGTCCCACTCCACTTCACTCTTGCCCGGTCGCAACGCCGACGGGCGGATCGGAAACCCAGGTGCGCTGGGCGGATGGGGTCGGCGCCAACGGCGACCGGACCCGGAACCTACACAACAGTCTACAGATCGGCGTCGGCGGTGTCAATGGCCCCCGGATCGGACGGCTGGGTGCGCAACCCATACTTGGCGATCTTCTTGTAGAGGTTGCTGCGCTGCATCCCGAGGGCTTCGGCCGTCCGGCTGACGTTGTAGCCGAATTCCTTGAGTTTCGCCTGCAGGTACGCCGTTTCGGTCGCGGCCTTGAAATCCTGGAAATCCGGGATCCCGAGCCAGGCGGCGCCTTCCGGAGCCGCGGTCCGGCCGTCCAGGAGCGGGGGCAGGTCTCCGGCCCCCACGACGTCGCCCGGGGCCAGGATCAGGACCCGCTCGACCAGGTTGCGCAGCTCGCGGACGTTGCCCGGCCAGGTGTGCCGCCGCAACAGAGCCAGGGCCTCGGGGGCGAAGCGCTTGGGCGGGCGCCCGAGCTGGGCGGACAGCGTGGCCATGAAATGGGCCAGGAGCAGGTCCACGTCGCCGGTCCGCTCACGCAGGGGAGGGAGGTGGATCGCGAGCACGTTGAGGCGGAAGAACAGGTCCTGACGGAAACCGGAGCCCTGGCTGGCCAGGTCCCGGTTGGTGGCGGCGACGATCCGCACGTCGACCTGGCGGACCTCGCGCCCGCCCACACGCTCGAAACGGCTCTCCTCGACGGCCTTCAGAACCTTGGCCTGGGCCTCTTCGCTCATGTCCCCGATCTCGTCCAGGAAGAGGGTGCCGCCGTCGGCCTGTTCGAACTTGCCGATGCGCAGGCGGTCGGCGCCGGTGAAGCTGCCCTTCTCGTGCCCGAAGAGCTCGCTCTCGACCAGCTCGCGGGGGATGGCGGCGCAGTTGACCTCGACCAGGGGCTTGTTGCGGCGCGGGCTGCCGGCGTGGAGCGCCCGGACCACCAGTTCCTTGCCGGTGCCGTTCTCGCCCGTGATCAGCACCGTGGCGTCGGTCGGCGCCACGCGGGCGATGAAGTCCCGGATCTCGCGCAGGCCCGCGCACTCCCCCACCAGCGGGGCGTAGAAGCCGGCGCGGACGCGCAGCCCCTCCTTCTCGGCGCGGGTGCGGTGGTGGTCGAGGCTGTTGCGCAGGGTGAGCAGCAGGCGCGAGCGGTCCAGCGGCTTCTCGAGGAAATCGTAGGCGCCCTTGCGGACGGCTTCGACCGCCGTCTCGAGGTTGCCGTGCCCCGAGACGACGATCACCGGGACGTCGTGCCCCTCGGCGGCCATGCGTTCCAGCACCTCGAACCCGTCCATGTCCGGCATCTTGACGTCCAGGAGCATGGCGTCGATCTTCTCGGCCCCCAGCAGGCGCAGGGCGGCCAGGCCGTCGCCGGCGGTCAGCACCCGGTAACGCTCGTAGGTCAGGAGCTGGTCGAGGGTCGACCGGATGGCAGCCTCGTCATCGACGACCAGGACGGTGTTCACGTCGCCCTCCGCTGGCGGCCGGCTTGCGCCCGGCGCGCAGGTGGTGTAACTCTGGGAACCGGATCGGTCGCTCCACGATGAGAGCGAGGCCGACCAGGTGTCAAGACCGGATCGGCCGCCGGGCCCGCCGGCGGATTCGTTGACCGCCACGCAGGAGCGCCATGGAACGCAACCTACCGCCGCTGATCCGCGACGTCCCCGTCGCCGGTCTACGCGGCCTGTTGGCGGATCTGGGCGCACCCGCCTACCGGGGCGACCAGCTCGCCGGCTGGCTCTACGCCCGCGACGCCGAAGCCTGGGACGGGATGACCGACCTGCCCGCGGACCTCAGGGACCTGTTGGCCGCGCGCTGGGACCTGGACGGCCTGGCGGTGCTCGAACGGCAGGTGTCCCAGGACGGGACCCGCAAGCACCTGTTCTCGCTGCGCGACGGGCACGCCATCGAGAGCGTGACCATCCCCATGGAACACCACCTGACGTTCTGCCTCTCGTCGCAGGTGGGCTGCGCGATGGCCTGCAGCTTCTGCGCCACGGCGCGGGGCGGCCTGGTGCGCAACCTCGGCGCGGGCGAGATCGTCGAGCAGGTGCTGTGGCTGCGCCGCGACGCCGCGCGCGAGATCGTGCCCGGCTGCTCGGAACGCGCCTTCAACCTGGTCTTCATGGGGATGGGCGAACCGCTGGACAACTTCGACGCGCTGGCCCAGGCCATCGACACCTTCACTTCGCCCGCGGGCCTGGGCATGTCGCCGCGGCGGATCACCGTCTCGACCTCGGGCCACGCCGCCGGCCTGCGCCGGCTGCTCGACCTGCCCCAGGCGGTGGGGCTCACGGTGTCGGTCAACGGCACCGACCCCGACCTGCGCCGCCGCCTGATGCCGGTGCCCGGCCGCACGCCCCTGCCCGAGGTGCTCGACCTGGCGCAGGAGTACGCCCGTCGCCGGCAACGGCGCGTGACGATCGCCTACGTGCTGATCGACGCCGTGAACGACGGCGACGCGGAGGCCGCCGCGCTGGCGAAGCTCGTGCGCGGCCGTCCCTTCAAGGTCAACCTGATCCCCATGAACCGCATCGACGAGCGCTTCGGCCCGCCGGACGCCTCGCGGCTGCTGGGGTTCCAGGACGTGTTGCGGCGGGCGGGGGTGGAGGCCTACATCAGGATCAGCGGCGGCGACGACATCGCGGCCGCCTGCGGGCAACTGCGGGAGAAGCACGCGTCGAAGGGCCGTTGAGCGGCCGGGCGCGGTTCTGACGCGATTTCAGACCAAATCGGCCACTCTAGACCAAGTCGGCCAGCGTCGTCTTCTCGAGGGCGTCGATCAGCGCCGTTTGCGCCTTGTCCCAGACGTGGCTCATCCTGCACTCGTCGGTGCGGCAGCACGGGTCGACCTTGCGCAGGCAGTGGTTCAGGGCGATGCCCCCCTCGCAGATCTCCACGATTTCGCGCAGGTTGATCTGGTCCTTCTCGCGTCCGAGCGAGAAGCCGCCCTTCACGCCGCGGTGCGACTTCACGACGTTGTGCTGGGACAGCATCTGGAAGATCTTGGCCAGGAACGCCTCGGACACTTCGCAGGCTTCGGCGAGCGCCTTGAGGCGCACGGGCGCGCCGTTGTCCCTCTCCGCCAGTTCCATCAGGCCGCGGATGGCGTACTCGGTCTGGCGTGTGATCTGCAGCATGATCAGTCCACCCTTCTGACGCGTCGTGCAGCGTTCGCGGCCGCGTGGCCATCCCTCCAGGACACGGCATGCCCGCTGGTCGGAATGATGGAAAAGCGGATACGTTAAGTCAAATCTCAATCGAGACGCCGGCGCGGCGCAGCGCCTTGTGCGCCAGCGAGCTCCAGGGGATCGCGGCCAGTCGGGTCGGGCCGCAGCGGACCCAGGGGGCGGGTGGGACCCACCCCCTTCCCACCGTCGTCGAGAACACCTCCGCACGCAGGCGATAGCGGGTGATCGCGTGCCGCACGGCGCCGCGGTGCTCCGGGGGCGGGGCCCCGGTTCCCAGGGCTCCGCCCCAGGCGGCGGCGAAGGCCGCGAGGGGGGCCGGCCCGGCGAGCGGGTACCAGGATGTCGACGGCAACCCCCAGAGACCTGCGTGGAGACCGGCGAACCCGTCGCGCACGGGCGCGGCCAAACCGGCGCAGCGGATGCCGTTCGTCTCCCCCGGGGGCACGGCGACCAGGCCCCGGCCGCTGCGGACCACCAGGAGCGACAGGACGACCGCCGTGGTCGCGGGACCGGTGCGTCGGCCGGCCACCGCCGCCGGGTCGCCGCCGCGCCGCGCCCGGCAACCGTCCGCGAGCGGGCAGGCCCCGCAGTCCGGCGCCGCGGGGGTGCAGACCGCCGCGCCCAGATCCATCAGGGCCTGGTTCCAGTCCCCCGGACGTTCGGGGTCCACGAGTTCGTCGGCGAGTCGCGCGAGCGCGGCGGCGGTCAGGGCGTCGGCGGCACCGGCGTCGCGGCAGTGCAGGCGCCGCAGCACGCGGGAGACGTTGGTGTCCACGGCGGCCGCGCGCTGGCCGTAGGCCATGCTCGCCACCGCGCCGGCCGTGTACGGTCCGACGCCGGGCAGGGCGCGCCAGCCGGCGGCGTCGCGCGGGAGATCGCCGCCGGCGCGCATCACCTCGCGCGCCGCCTCGTGCAGGGCGCGGGCGCGGCGGTAATAGCCCAGACCGCTCCACGCCGCCAGCACGTCTTCGAGCGGGGCGGCGGCCAGCGCGGCCTGGTCGGGGAACCTGGCGACGAACGAGCGCCACCGCGTCATGACCGTCGCGACGGTCGTCTGCTGGAGCATGATCTCCGAGACCCAGATGCCATAGGCCGACGGCCGTTCCCGCCAGGGGAGCGGCCGTCGTTCGCGGTCGTACCAGGCCAACAGGTCGCGGCGCCGCGTCCCGCGGAGGGACGCCGCGTCGGGCTCAGTGCCGGCGTTTCTCGTTCTGACGGTCAACCTTCTTCTCGCAGACGCGGATGTTCTCGCGGGCTTCGGCCTTGTACCGGGCGTCGTTGGGATCGGCATCCGGCAGGGACAGCGCGGTCTCGAACTCGGCGATCGCCGCCTCGAACTGCTTCATCTCCATGTAGGTGATCCCGAGCTCGAGCCGGTGGTTCACGTGCTGGGGATTGATGCGGATGGCCTCCTTGAACTCGGCGACCGCCTTCTCGTCGCTCGCGCCTTGCGGCACGCCGCCGTAGACGACCTTGGCCGCCAGCTTCAACACCGGGCTCAGGTGGGACACCTCGCGGTTCCAGCGGCCCAGGATGTGGTGCGAGCGGTCGTTGTTCGGGTCGCAGGCGATCGCCTTCTCCGCCTCGTCGCGCACTTCCTTGGAGAGTTCGATCTTCTGCTTGCCGCCGACGGTCAGCGCCAGCTTGCCGACCGAGGCCGCCAGGTAATGGTGGCCCCAGGTGTCGCCGGGCTGGAGGGCCACGGCGGCGCGGGCGTGGGTGACCGCTTCTTCGAAGAGGGCCTTCTTCCTGCCGCCGTCCGGCTCCTGGTTGCCGAGGTCGATCAGGACGCGCGCGAGGTTCCACTGCGCGGCGTAGTCCCCGGGGTTCGCCTGCACGGCGGCCGCGAGGGAGGCCTTCTCCGCCGCGAGGTCGCCCGAGGCGGCGGCCGGCACGGCGAGGGCGAGCGCGACGCACAGCGCGCACGACAACGGGACGAGGAACGGGCTACGGCTTCGCATGCTGCCTCCTGTGGGTCGCTGCGGGTCGAATGGCGTTGACACAGGCTGGAGCCGCTGCTACAGGTTGTCAACTGCGAATCCATGCAGCTATCCCCGACGAGGAGGAGCAGGCATGCCCGCCGCGACCATCCCCGGAATGTTCCTGGCCGCCGTGACCGAACATCCCCGTCCCGACTGTTTCTCCCACAAGGGACCGGACGGCGGGTACGTCGACGTCTCCAGCGCCGAAGCCCTGCAGAGGGTGCGCGCGCTGCGGGCCGCGCTGCTCTCGTTGGGAGTCGCCCCCGGCGACCGGGTCGCGATCCTGTCGGAGAACCGGCTGGAGTGGGCGCTGACCGACCTGGCGGCGCTCTCGCTGGGCGCCGTGGACGTGCCCATCTACCCCACCCTGCTGCCCGACACCATCGAGTACATCCTGCGGGACTGCCAGCCGGTGGCCATGTTCGTCTCGACGCGGGAACAGGCGGAGAAGCTGCGGGGGATCCGCGGCCGGCTGCCCTTCCTGAAGCACGTCCACGCCTACGACGACCTGGAGCTGCCCGGCATGGCGCGGATGTCCGACCTGGAGCGGGCGGGCCGCGACCTCCTGGCGCGGGACCCGGCGGCCGCCGGCGACGACGTCGGACCCGCGCGGCCGCAGGACCTCTGCAGCATCATCTACACCAGCGGCACCACCGGCGACCCCAAGGGCGTGATGCTCTCGCACGCCAACTTCGTCACGAACGTGCTGGCCAGCGCCTCGCTGATCGACATCGGACCGCGCGACAAGGTGCTGTCCTTCCTGCCGCTGTCGCACGTCCTGGAGCGGATGGCGGGGTTCTACATCATGATGGCGGTCGGCACGGGCATCGCCTACGCGAGCAGCGTGGAGTCCGTCGCCGACGACATGCGCCTGGTCCGCCCGACGGTGATGATCAGCGTGCCGCGGCTGTACGAGAAGATCTACGCCCGGGTCACCGCCGCCGCCATGGCCGGCGGGCCGGTCAAGCGCCTGATCTTCGACTGGGCCCGCGGCGTGGGCCAGGAGTGGGGGCGCCGCGTGCGCGCGGGCGACAAGGTCTCCCACGCCCTGGCTTTCCAGCGCCGCCTCGCCGACCGGCTGGTCTTTTCCAAGCTGCGCGCCCGCACCGGCGGCCGCCTGCGCTTCTTCGTCTCCGGCGGCGCGCCGCTGGCGCCGCACATCAACGAGTTCTTCTACGCCGCCGGCATGATCATCCTGGAGGGCTACGGCCTGACCGAAACCTCGCCGGTGATCTCGGTGAACAGCTTCGACCACTTCCGGGTCGGCAGCGTCGGCAAGGTGATCCCCGGCGTGGAGGTGAGGATCGCCGAAGACGGCGAGATCGACACCCGCGGCCCCAACGTCATGCTCGGCTACTACAACAACCCGGACGCGACCCGCGAGGTGCTGACCGAGGACGGCTGGCTGCACACCGGCGACATCGGGCGCTTCGACGAGGACGGGTACCTGTACATCACCGACCGCAAGAAGGACCTGATCGTCACGGCCGGCGGCAAGAACGTCGCGCCGCACCGCTGGAGAACGCCTTCAAGAAGAACAAGTTCATCAGCCAGGTGGTGGTCCTGGGCGACCACCGGCCCTACCTGTCCTGCCTGATCGTGCCGAACTTCGAGGAGCTGGAGGCGTGGGCCGCCGAGCACAAGGTGCACGCGCCCGACCGGGCCGCCCTGCTGCGCGAGCCGGCCGTGCTCGCCAAGTACCAGCGCGGCCTCGACCGCACCAACAGCAAGTTCCCCGGCTTCGGGTCGGTGAAGAAGTTCGCGCTGCTCGACCGCGAACTGACCCTGGAGAACGACGAACTGACGCCCACCCTGAAGGTGCGGCGGCGGGTGATCCAGAAGAAGTACGCGGCGGTCATCGACGGGATGTACGGCGAGGCGGCCAACGTCTGAGCCGCGCGCCGCTCAGCGGGGGCGATCGCGCAGCGTGACCGCGACGACCCGGCGCTCGCCGTCGCGCAGGACCGTCACCGCGACGGTCTCGCCTGCGCCGTGCGCCTGCAGCAGGGCGGTGAGCCCCGCCAGGTCCGCCACCTCGCTCCCCTCCATCGCGACCAGCACGTCGCCCTGACGCAGTCCCGCCTCCTCGGCCGGGCTGCCCGGCATGACGCCGGACAGCTTCACGCCGCCGGCGTTCTCCACGAAATCCGGGATGGTGCCGAGCCAGGCGCGGGTCCTGCCGCGCTCGCCCGCGGCGGGCGTCAGCGCGGTCTGGGCGACGTACGGGAAGTCGCCGGGATCGGCGGCGACGGCCGCCGCGAGGTCGCGCGCGAAGGCGGCGACGCGGGCCAGGCCCTCGGGTTCGACGAGCTCCCAGCGATCCTCGACGGTGTGGTACTCGGGGTGGGCGCCGGTGAAGAGGAACAGCACGGGGATCCCGGCCGTGTTGAAGGCGACGTGGTCGCTGGCGTCCCAGCCGCCGTCGCTGAGTTCCAGGACCAGGCCGTGCCCGCGGTTGACGCCCTCCGCCAGCGGGCGCAGGCGCGGCGACGAACCCAGGCCGCCGACGTAGAGGCGGTCGGCGCGCAGCCGGCCGACGGAGTCGAGGTTCAGCATCAGCCGCACGTCGCGGCCCGCCAGCGGCGCGGCGCGCAGCGACGCCGTCGCGCCCTGCAGCCCCGCCTCCTCGCCCGCGAAGGCGACGAAGAGCAGCGCGCAGCGGTCGGCGGCCGACTGGTCGGCGTGCAGACGCCGCGCGAGCTCGACCATCACCGCCACGCCGGAGGCGTTGTCCTCGGCGCCGCGGTAGATCCCCGTGACGGTCGCGCCTTCGGCGGCGGGGGCCAGGCCGAGGTGATCGTAATGGGCGCCGATCACCACGAGGTCGTCGGCCAGCGCGCCGCGGCCGGGAGACCAGCCCAGGACGTTGCGGCCGGTGAGGCCGTCCAGCCCCTCCCCACGCAGCGCGAAGTCGCCGCGCATGCCGTCGCAACCCGGCGGCGCCGCGAGGCCGGCCTCCCGGAACCAGGCCGCGATCGTGTCCGCGGCCGCCAGGGCGGCGGCGGTGCCGTTGCCGCGCCCCTGCAGTTCGTCGGCGGACAGCGCCCTCACGCGCGCCAGCATCCCGAGGCCGTCGGCGGCGGCCGCCGGCTGCGCGCCCGCCTGGAACGACGCGATCGCCAACAGCGAGGCGGCGACCAGCGATTCCCGGATCCATCCGCACCGTCGGCACATCGGCGACCACCCCTTTCACGAACCGGTTCACGGGGCAGGATAACGGGACCCCGTTTCGGCGGCCACCGTCCGGGATCAGCGCGCGGCGCCGCTCCCGGGCGGCGCCGTGCCGGCGGCCGCGCCGACGCCGCGCGGGTCGCTGGCGCCCCGGACCGCGCCGCTGACGGGGTCGACGGTCACCACCTGGGCGTTGCCCAGGACCGGGACGGTCGCCAGGACGTGGCCGATCGCGGCCAGCGTGTCGAGCGCCGCGGTGCCGACCGCGCCGGGTTCGACATAGAGCAGCGGCGGCCACCACTGCTGGTGCAGGCGGGGCCGGGCGACGGCCCGTGCCGCGTCCATCCCGAAGTCCACGACGTTGACGACCGTCTGCAGCGTCGTGGTGATGATGCGCGAACCGCCGGGGCTGCCGGTGACCAGCGCGACGCGGCCCCCGCGCAGCAGGATCGTGGGGGTCATGCTCGATAGCGGGCGGCGGCCCGCGCCCACGGCGTTGGCCTCGCCGCCCGGCAGGCCGAAGGCGTTGGGCGCGCCCGGGGCCGCGGCGAAGTCGTCCATCTCGTCGTTGAGCACGACGCCGGTGCCCGGCGCCATCATCCCGGCGCCGAAGCCCAGGTTGATCGTCAGGGTCGCCGCGACGGCGGCGCCTTCGGCGTCCACGACGCTGAGGTGCGTGGTGTGGTCGGGGCCGGGCGCGGCGACCGCGGCCCCCCCGAGGCTCTGCCAGGGCACGACGGCGTCGGGGCGGATCAGCGCGCGCAGCGAATCGGCCCGCGCGCGCGAGGTCAGCCACCCCACCGGGATCGCCACGGCGTCCGGGTCCCCCAGCCAGCGGCTGCGGTCGGCGAAGGCGAAGGACATGGCCTCGGCCAGCAGGTGCGCCAGGGCGGCGCCGTCGCGCGGCAGCGCGCCCAGATCGTAGGGCTCCAGCAGGTTGAGCATCGCGATCAGCAGCACGCCGCCCGAGCTCGGCGGCGGCATGGCCACGACCTCGCAGCCGCGGTAGCGGCCGCGCAGCGGTTCTCGCCAGACCGGCCGGTAGCCGGCCAGGTCGTCCGCGGACAGGACGCCGCCCGCCCGCGCCACGGCGTCCGCGATGGAGGCGGCGAGGTCGCCGGTGTGGAACGCGTCGGCGCCGTGGTCGCGGATCGCGAGCAGGGTGCGCGTGAGGTCCGGCTGCCGCAGCGTGTCCCCCGGGGCCGGCGCCGCGCCTCGCGGCAGGAAGACCGCCCGCGCCGCGTCGTCGAGGCGCGCCGCGTTCTCGCGCAGCCTGGCGCACAGCAGGCTGTCGGCCGGGAAGCCGTCGCGGGCGAGCGCGACCGCCGGCGCGACGAGGCGCGACCAGGGCAGCCGCCCGCAGCGGCGGTGGAAGGTCTCGAGCCCGCGCACCAGGCCCGGCGTCGCCACCGCCAGCGCGCCGTCGCGGCTCAGGCCGGCGTCCGCGATCCCGTCGCGCAGGAACATGTCGCGGTGCGCGGCGGCCGGCGCGGTCTCGCGCGCGTCCAGGGCGAGGTCGCTGCCGTCGGCGAGGTGGGCGACCAGGAAGCCGCCGCCGCCCAGGCCCGAGGAGTAGGGTTCGACGACCGCCAGCGCGAAGGCCGCCGCCACCGCGGCGTCCGCGGCGTTGCCGCCGTCGCGCAGGACCTCGACGGCGGCGCGGGTGGCCAGCGGGTGGGCGGTGGCGACCATGCCCTGCCGCGCGTCGTCACGCCGCGGGTCGCCGCCGCAACCGGCGGCGAGGATCACCACGGCGGCCGACGCGAACAGGGCGGCCCGGCGCCTCGTCGACGCCGCCGCGCTCACGGTCCGCCGTCCAGCACCGCGGCGAACGTCACGTCGCCGCCGCAGTGTCGGACCAGGAGCTCGCCGAAACGCGCCACGCGGGCGCGCATCGCCTCCGGGGGCGTGGCGCGGGTGGACATGATCAACGCGAGCAGCCGGGAAGTTCCCGCGTGGACGCAGGTGCGCAGGGAATCGCTGGTGGGGGAGCCGAAGCCGCCCTCGTCGTCGCACAGCGCCAGGCGGCCCGCGAGGCCGACCGGCCCCTTGCGGATGCCGGGGTACTGCTCCCCCTCGCGCCCGAGCCGCAACGTCACGTCGCCGCGCACGAGATCGCGGTCGTAGAGGCCGATGGGCAGCAGGAACTCCAGGCTGGCCAGGTTGCAAGCGTCCACGACGTTGTTGAGGCGGTAGAGGTCCTTGCCCTGCAGGACGCGCCGCAGCAGGGCCTCGCTGCTCGGGCGGTGGCGGGTGGGCTCCATGCCGAAGGCGCGGTAGAGGTCGCGGGCCTCGCGCAGGCCGGGGATCTCGCTCGGGACCAGGCCGGCGAACCGGGCCCGCAGATCGGCGGCGAGCGCGGCGGTCTCGTCCCAGACTGCCGGCGCCTCGCGCACCGTGACCCCGTCGACCGCGAGCGCGCCGGCCCGCAGCCCGCCCAGGACGTCGTCGCCCAGGCGGAGCGAGCGGCCGTCGGGCAGCGACGCGACGCGGTTCATGTCGAGGTATGGCGGCCGCCGGCGCCGTAGAGGCGGTCGTAGTACTCGCGGTAGGCGCCGCTGCGCACCTTCTCCCACCAGGCCCGGTTCGCGAGGTACCAGTCGACCGTGTCGCGGATGCCGTCGCGGAAGCGGTGGCGGGGCGCCCAGCCCAGCTCGTCGCGGATGAGGGTGGCGTCGATGGCGTAGCGCCGGTCGTGGCCGGGCCGGTCCTTCACGAACGTGATCCGGGACTCGTCCAGACCCAGCAGCTCCAGCAGCAGGCGGACGATCTGGAGGTTCTGCATCTCGTTGTTGCCGCCGACGTTGTAGACACCGCCGGGGCGCCCGCGCCGCAGGACGGCGTCGACGGCCTCGCAGTGGTCCCGCACGTAGAGCCAGTCGCGGACGTTGCGGCCGTCGCCGTAGACCGGCAACGGACGGCCTTCGAGCGCGTTGGCGATCATCAGGGGGATCAGTTTCTCGGGAAACTGGTAGGGACCGTAGTTGTTGCTGCAGCGCGTGATCAGCACCGGGAAGCCGTAGGTGTGGTGGTAGGCGCGGCACACCAGATCGGCCGCCGCCTTGCTCGCGGCGTACGGCGAGTTCGGCGCCAGCGGCGTCTCCTCGGTGAACAGCCCCGTCGGCCCCAGGGAGCCGTAGACCTCGTCGGTGGAGACCTGGAGGAAGCGCGCGACGCCAGCGCGACGCGACGCCTCCAGCAGCGTCTGGGTGCCCAGGATGTTGCAGTCGAGGAACTCGCGCGGGTCGTCGATGGAGCGGTCGACGTGGCTCTCGGCGGCGAAGTGCACCACCGCCTCGATCCGCTCCTCGGACAGGAGGCGGTCGAGCAGGGCGCGGTCGCGCACGTCGCCGCGCACGAAGCGGTACTCGGTCCGGTCCTCGCAGCCCGCCAGGTTCTCCAGGTTGCCGGCGTAGGTCAGCAGGTCGAGGTTCACGACCCGGTCGCCGCCGCGTTCCAGGAGCAGCCGCACGTAGTTGGCGCCGATGAAGCCGGCGCCGCCCGTCACCAGGAGGTTCATCGTCCGTCCTCGGTCGCGGCGCCGTCGCGGGCCGCGGGGATGGCGGCCCCGAAGGCCGCCGTGAAGGCCGCGGTCCGCGCCGCGTCGACGCGGCGGAAGCCGTCGGGCCCGGGGACCTGCAGCGACGTGCCGACGATGCAGCCGTCGCAGTGGGGGGCGTAGAGGGCGACGTTGCGCGCGGTCAGCCCGCTGCCGACCAGCAGCGGCGCGTCGGGCTCGGCCTCGCGCACGGCCCGCAGCTCCGCGGGGTCGGCCGGGGCGCCCGTCGCCGATCCCGAGACGATCAGGGCGTCGGCGCCGCCGCGGCGGCGCAGGTCGGCGACCTCGTCGGCCAGCGGGCGCGGGGCCAGCGGCGCGGCGTGCTTGACGCGCACGTCGGCCAGGATGCCGACGTCCGGCGCCAGCTGCCGCCGCAGCCGCAGCACGGCGGCGGCCCGGCCCTCGATCAGCCCCTGGTCGGTGACCGCCGCCCCGACCAGGACGTTGACCCGCACGAAGGCGGCGCCGACCGCGGCGGCCACGGCCAGGGCGGCGTGCGCGTCGTTGCGCAGCACGTTGATCCCCAGCGGCAGCCCGGGGCAGGCGTCGCGCAGCGCGGCCGCGACGCGGGTCAGCGACGCGGTGGTCTCGGCCGGCACGTCCCGGGGGAAGAAGGGGATGTCGTGGTAGTTCTCGAGCATCAGGGCGCCCACGCCGCCCCGCTCCAGCGCCCGCGCGTCGTCCAGCGCGGCGGCGACGACGGCGGCCATGTCGCCCCCCCAGCCCGGGGATCCGGGCAGCGGCCGGCAATGGACCATGCCGATGACCGGCACCGGCAGCAGGCGGCGGAGTGTCTCGCGGTTCCACATGGGCCGATCATAGCATCCGACCGCGGGGGCGCAAGGGCCAAGCGCCGCGGGAAACCGTGCTGGTCAATCCCCTCCCCCTCGCGTACATTGCGGACCGTCCGGGGACGCGAGGTCCCCGTCGGCGGACCACGGAGGCGCGATGCAGATCATCCAGGGCAAGACCGGCTGGCTCGAAGTCATCTGCGGGCCGATGTTCAGCGGCAAGAGCGAGGAGCTGATCCGCCGCATCCGCCGCGCGCAGATCGCGCGCCAGCGCGTGCAGCTGTTCAAGCCCTGCATCGACGACCGCTACAGCCAGCACGAGATCGTCTCGCACAGCCAGCAGCGGCTGCCGAGCACCCCGGTGGCCTCGAGCCTGGACATCCTGGACTGCGTGGACGACAAGACCGAGGTCGTCGGCATCGACGAGGCCCAGTTCTTCGACGACGGGCTGGCCGACGTCTGCAACAAGCTCGCCAACCTGGGCAAGCGGGTCATCGTGGCCGGGCTGGACATGGATTACCGCGGCCGGCCGTTCGAGCCCATGCCGCGCCTGATGGCCATCGCGGAGTACGTGACCAAGCAGCTGGCGATCTGCGTGCTGTGCGGGAATCCCGCCAACCACACCCAGCGGCTGACGGACGAGCAGATGAAGATCCTGGTGGGCGCGCAGGGCACGTACGAGGCGCGCTGCCGGCGCTGCTTCGAACCGCCGGCGGCGGACGAACCGCCTGCCGCCGACTAGCCGGCCTCCCTCACAGGCAGGCTTCCACGTCGACGCCGCGCAGACGTTCAGCCAGTTCCCGGAACCGGGACAGATCGACGCCCAGCCTCACCGCCGCCAGGCTGGCGCGGTGGGCCTGGTCCACGCCGACCTGGTCCGCCTCCACGCAGCCGGCCAGGTCCTCCCCCAGCGCGATCATCGTCGCCAGCGAACCAGCCGGCGGTTCGGCGTCCAGGGTGTGGTGCCGCCGGACCGCATGCGCCAGTTCGGCGCCCAGACTCCAGTCCGCGATCAACTGGGCTCCGAGCTCGCCGTGATCCCAGCCCAGCGTGCGCTGCTCGATCCGCCAGAGCGGGGCGCCCTCCTTGCGGGCGTCCTCGACCAGCTTCCCGTACAGCCCCGGCAGGGCGCGCGCCATGATCAACTGGCCGATGTTCTGCATCAGCCCGCCCACGAAGACGGCCTCGCGGTCCTCGGCGCCGAGGTGCTCGGCGACGGACTGGCTGGCCAGGGCCGAGAGCAGCGAATCGCGCCAGATGCGGTGCAGCAGCGGGCTGGTGTTCACGCCGGGGAACGCCGAGCGCGAGGCGTTGACCACCACCCAGTTGCGCACGGTCTTGAAGCCCAGGCGCACGACCGCGTCGCGGATGCTGCGGATCTCGATCGCCGAGACGTAGAACGAGGAGTTGGCCACCCGCAGCAGCCGCGCCGCCAGGACGAGATCGCGGGCGATCTCCTTCTCCAGCATCGCCGGGGTGGCGCGCTGGTCGTTGATCAGCTCGAGCAGCCGGCCGGCGACCTGCGGCATGACCGTCATCTCGCCGACCTGCTCGTAGACCTGGCGGGCCTGCAGGTCGCCGGGGCGCAGCCCGTCGAAGTGGTTGCGCTCGCGCTCCCGCCGGCGGGAAGTGACGGCGCCCAGGATCTCCCGCATGCCGCTGCCGAGGGGCAGGGCGTCGCGCTCCAGCGCCTGCAGGCGCAGCAGCGCGTGCCGCGCGAGCAGGGCCGCGTCCTGCACGAGCTGCTCGCCCTGGAAGCTCCGCCAGTCCAGGTAGACGTAGGTGCACCACTTGCCGCGCAGGGGCAGCGGCACGATCAGCGCGGTCTGGTCCTCGCCCACCGACAGCGCCTCCAGCAGTTCGCGCGGCACGTGCTCGACGGGGACGGGACCGGCGTAGGCCACGCGCTCGCGGGTGAGCACGTCGAACAGGTCGTGCTCGCGCTTGGTCATCACCCGCGGATTGGCCGAGCGCGGTTCGATCAGGCGGGCTGGCAGTTCGACGCCCTCGGCCAGCAGGATGCGCAGACCGGTGCTCCACTGGCGCAGCAGCAGCAGGCGGGCGCCCTGGCGGCGGGCCAGGTCCAGGAAGACCTGCATCACGTCGCTGCTCTCGACGGCCTCGTCCAACGCGGCGAGCGACCGCACGAGATCCTGGTACCGCTGCTCGGTCCCGATCTCGGTCGCGGTGCGCTGCGGCGGGGGGATGCCGGCCGCGGCGCACAGTTCGGCTTCCTGCTGGTTCGCCTCGAGACGGTCGGCGACGACGGCGTCGAATCGGCTCACGGGGACCCTCTCGGCTGGGGATCGCGGGCGCGGCGGGGCGCCCGGGCGCACTCCCTGCTCATCGGCCGCGACGGCCTCCAGTTGAGGGAATTCGCTGGCAGGACCCGCGGAATCGGCTATTCTGGGCCGAAGCCGCCGCCAGCGACCGCGACGCCGCTCCCCCTGCCAGCCCGGAGGAAGACATGCCGCACCGGATCACCAAAACCTTCACCTTCGACGCGGCCCACTGGCTGCCGCGCGTCCCGGAGGGGCACAAGTGCGGCCGCCTGCACGGCCACACCTACAGCGTGACGATCGCGGTGGACGGGGAGGTCGACCCGCAGACGGGCTGGATCGTGGACTTCGGCGACATCAAGGCGGCCTTCCGGCCCCTGGAGAAGCGTCTGGACCACTTCTGCCTCAACGACATCGAGGGCCTCGAGAACCCGACGGCGGAGGTCATGGCGCGCTGGATCCACGAGCAGATCAGCGGCACCCTGCCCGGGGTCTCCGAGGTGACGGTCCGCGAAACCGCGAACACTTCGGCCATCTACAGACCCTAGGGATGCCACCCGGGGTTCAGCGAGGGTGGGCGGCGAGCCAGGCGCGCGCCCTCGCGTCGGCGGGCTGCGCCTGCAGCAGCCGCTGGTAGGCCTCCCGCGCCTCCTCGATGCGTCCGGACCGGTCGCGGATCTCCGCCAGGTTTCCCCAGGCCTGCCAGTAGCCCGGTTCGCGGGACAGGACGTCGCGGAAGACGGGTTCCGCTTCCCGGTCACGACCCAGCTGCACGAGCGCGAGCCCGGAACCGAACAGGGCCTGGAGGTCGCCGTCGCGACGCGCGAGCTGCTGGAAGCGCCGCAGCGCGCCGCCGGCGTCGCCGCGCTGCAGCAGCACCCAGGCTTCGCCCAGCTGGGCGCGCGGGTCGTCGGGCGCGGTCCGCAGGGCGATCTCGTAGTGCGCCGCCGCCTCGTCCAGCCGGCCCGCCGCCAGCAGGAGTTCGCCGAGCCAGAGCCGGCCCGGCTGGGATCCGGGCGCGAGGTCGACCCATTCCCTCGCCAGCTGCAACGCCTGGTCGTCCCGGCCCTCGCGCCGGCGCAACCCGATGAACGAATCGTAGAGGCTGTCCCGGATCATCTCGAAGTGCGGCTGCGGCGTGCGGCGCTGGATGTCCAGCGCCGTGGCGTACTCGCGCCCGGCGTCCGCGAGCCGGTCCTTGGCCAGCCAGGCGTTGCCCAGCGTGAAATGGTGGAAGGGGTTGGTCTCGGTGCGGTGCTCGCGGAACGTCGCCAGGTCGCTCAGGGCCGCCACGGCCAGCAACGCCGCGACCGCCGGGCCGACCCGGCCGTGCGGCCAGCGGCGTCGGCGCAGCGCGGTCCACAGCGCGTCGGCGCCGGCGCCGGCGGGGATCGCCAGCATCGCAGCGAGCGGCAGCCGGAAGCGCGCGTTGACGAAGAAGAGCAGGATCGACACCGCGTAGAGCGCCGACACGCCCAGCGTCAGGCGCCTCCCGCCGGGCGCGCCGTCGCGCCGGCTCCAACCCAGGGCGCCGAGCACGAGCACGACCGTCCAGCCCGGCCAGATCGGCAGTCGCAGCAGCGGCGACCACTCGCGCCAGGCGTAGATGTACTTGTCGTTGGAGCGCTCGCCCTCGGCCAGCAGCAGACGGAGCTTGGTCGCGTAGAGTCCGAGCGCGGCGAGCGGATCGCGGGTCCAGAACGCCAAGCCGCGGCGCAGGAACCAACGGTCGACCTCGGACGGCTTGAGGTCGCGGCCGGCGTCCTTCTCGGCCATCGCGATCGCATCGTCGTAACCGCCCTGCCAGGTCGGCCGCGTGCCGGGCACGATCGCCGTGCGGCCGTCCGATTCGGGGTTGTTCCCGATGTAGAAGTTGACGCCGCCCTGGGTCGCGATCGCGACCAGGTCGTGGCCGCGCACGACGTTCGAGACGGTCACCGGCAGGATCGGCAGCAGCAGGCCGATCGCCGCCGCCGCCCAACCCCGCACCGACGGGCGGGGTGAGCCGCCGCGAGCCAGGTACCAGACGACGGCGGGCGCGACGATCAGGATGTTGGGCCGCGCGATGGCCGACAACCCCAGCACCAGGCCGGCGAGGCCGAGTCGCCGCCAACCGGGCCTGCCGTCGGCGCGGTCCGCCAGCAGCCACAGCAGGAGCAGGTTCAGGGTCACCGGCAGGGTCTCGAGCAGCAGTTCCGCCGAGTAGTAGATGCTGGTCCAGAGGCCCGCGTAGAGCAGGCCGGCCAGCCAGCCCGCGCGCCGGCCCCAGAGGCGGTCGGCGGTCAGGGCCGCCAGCCCCGCGCCGAGCGCCGAGACCAGGCCCTGGAACGCCAGGACCGGGAAGAAGGCGCCGCCGAACACGGCGTAGAGCCCCGCCAGCAGGTACATGTACAGCGGGGCGCGGAAGAAGGGCTCCGGCCCGGGCCAGGTGCCCGCCAGCAGGCCGCGGGCCCACTGGTCGTGGAACGCCGCGTCCATGATCGGCCGGTCGAAGAGGGGGTTGTCGCGGATCAGCCACAGGTGCAGCAGGCGCAGGGCGAAGGCCGCCGCGACGCAGATCCAGAACAGCCGTGCGCGGTCGGTCCTCATCGCTTCCCTCCGGCGCGCACCCGCACGCGTTCGACCGCCGAACCCGGCAGCCACCCGTTCCACTCGCCGCCGAGCGCGACCTGGCACCAACCCGCACGCTCGCCGCGGACCTGCAGCGCCAGCCCGTCGTGGACCTGGAACACGACCGGGAACGTCGCGTCCGGCCCGCTGCGCACCTCGGCCTCGGCGACGATCACCACCGCGTGGTCCAGGACCCGTTCGTCGTACCAGCGCCAGGCCACGACCGCCGCCAACGCCGACGCCAGGCAAAGCGACGCCAGCCAGGCCCGGCGCGTCCACGGCGTGAAACCGCCGCGCCAGAACGACCAGCCGACGACCGCCGCCGCGAGCCAGGCGGCGACCGTGAGCAGCCGACTCCACTCGTCCAGGGACAACCCCCGCAGGGCCGCGGCCGCGAGACGCAGCGGCGGCGGCGTGGGCGTGCCCTGCAGCTCCTGGTCGCGCGCGTGCCCGCGCACCCAGGCCAGGTTGGCGCGCGCATCGGCGTCGCGGGGGGTCGCGCGCAGGGCGCGCTGGTAGTTGACGACGGCCTTGCCCAGCTCGCCGCGGCGCGCGTGGGCGGTGGCCAGGTTGTAGCAGGCCGTCGGGTCGCCGGTCGCCGCCGCCGCGCCGAAATCGGCCACGGCCGCTTCCAGATCCCCCCTCGTGTAGGCGTCGACGCCCTCGGCCAAGCGGCGGATCGCGGACGGACCGGTCGCCGCGGACTGCGCGCGCGCAGGAACGGCCGCCGCCGCCGCCAGCACGGCCAGCAGCAGCGCACCGACGACAGGGCCTGGCGCGGCGGGCTTCGCGCCCACGCGGGCGAGCTCGTCCAGGAGGTCGCGGGCCCGCGCGACGGTGTCCTCGCCGCCGGTCCGGGGTTCGCCGGCCGCGCCGTAGCGCGAGGCGGCGCACGCCTGGAGCAGCGATTCCAGGGCGGCCCCGACCGCGGGCGCGCCGCGGGCGGCGGCGTGCGCGCCGACGGCGCCGGCGGGCAGGCCGGACGCGGCGCGGCCGGTCATGTCCGCGACGTACCCGTTGATCGCCCTGATCACCAAGGCGCTCGCGGCTTCGGCATCGCCGGTCGCCGCGGCCTCGTCCAGCAGTCGGCGGGCCGTGCGCAGCGCGTGGCGCCGGCGCAGGCCGACGGGATCCCCCAGCAGCGCCCGTCGACGACCCAGCCACAGGCGCCAAGCCGCGAGCGACAGGGGGGCGAGCAGCGTCACGAACCACCAGCCGAAGGTTTCCGGCAGCGATGCGCCGCGGCTGTCCAGCCGCGCCGGCGCGGGGTGCACGAACGCCAGGTCGCTGGCGAGGCGCGCGATCTCGCCCCGGAAGCCGGCCGCGTGCTGCACGCCGTCCTCGACGGCGGGGTTGTCGCTCGGCGTCACGTCCAGCGTGCGCCCGCCGGCTTCGATGGTCCGGTACCGCTTCTGCGCGGGGTCGAACCAGGTCACGCTCGCCGCGGGCAGCTCGACGCGGCCCTCGGCCGACGGCACGAGCACCTTCTCCGCGCGCAGGACGGCCAGCTGCCGGCCGCGGGCCTCCTTCATCTCCAGCCCGCCGCCAGCCTCGTGGACCTGGACGCCGCGGGGCGCTTCCCAGGGCACCTCGGAGACGCTCTTGAGCGAGCCGTCGGCCTTGAGCACCAGCGTCCAGCTCACCGGGTCGCCGCGCGGCACGCTCGTGCGGTCGGTCTGGACGTCCAGTTCCACCTGGCGCGAGACGAGCCCCAGGAATCCGGGCGGGGCGGGCCGCGGCAGGTCGAGCACCTCGACGGTCAGCGACGGACTCTCGAGCGTCTGCGGTCCGCGTTCGCGGGTGCGGCGGTTGCCGAAGAAATCGGCGAAGGGGTCGCCCGACAGCGTGACCTTGGCGGGCGAAACCGTCAGCCTCCCCGACCGCGTCGGGTACAGCGCGTAGCGGATCTCGGTCATTTCGTACGCCTTGCCGCCGACCGTCTCGCGCGAGTTGCGCTGGGGCGGCAGGTCCTCCCGCCAGAACCCCTCCGTCCGCGGGGCCTCGTACTGGGGGCGGTCGAACAGGCGCGCGTAGGGGTCGGCGAAGAAGCGGAAGATCAGCACGACCTGCTCGCCGACGTAGACCTCGTCGCGATCCACTTCCAGGGTGACGAAGTAGGGGCTGCCGGGCCCCGCGCGGCCGGGGCGCGCGGCCGGGACCACCGGTGCCGACCGCGGGGCCGCGCTGCGGTTGCCGTTGCCGGTCACCGCGCCGGGATCGTCCGTGACGCGGATGGTGATGGGCTGGGTGCGCAGCGTCTGGCCGTCGACCGTCGTCTGGAGCGAAGGGATCACCACGTCGCGGGCAGTGCGGAGGCTCAGGACCCAGGTCCAGGTCTGTGTGCTGCTCACCGCGCCGTTGACCATCTGGAAGCTGGTGCTGGTGCCGCCGCGCGCGGCGTCCACGCCGGCGATGGCGGGCAGGTCCGGCATGGCGAGATCCCGACCCCTGCCGCTGACGGTCACCGTCAGCAGGATCTGGTCACCGACCGCCGCGCTCGTGCGGTCGACCCGGGCCTGCAGATCGGCCGCGTCTGCCGCGACGGTGAACGCGGACCAGCACAGCAAGAGCGCCAGGCAGAAGCGCGGCGCGTCGTGTCCTCTCACCATCGTTTCCCGCTCCTGTTCCCCTCGCCCTGCAGGCGCTGCTGCACGGCGCGCCGCAATTCCTCCTCGTCCCGGTCGAGCCCCTTGAGGATCGACAAAGCGCGCTCTCGGCTCAGCTGATCCTGATCGGGATCGCCGGCCTGCGGCTGGGCTTGCTGCTGCTCTTGCTCTTGATCTTGCTCTTGCTCTTGCTGCTGTTGCTGTTGCTGTTGCTGTTGCTGTTGTTGTTGCTGCTGCTGCTGTTG